>DASVDK010000166.1:0-26272 GCA_036381125.1 Thermodesulfobacteriota bacterium
AAGGAGGCGCTCCGGCGCGAGGCCCACGAGGGGGCGTTGCCGCAGGCCGGCGAGTCGCTGTCGATGGGCGCCGTCTTCAAGGACACCAAGCTCTCGCAGCTTCGGCCCGACACCAACGCCTTCCTCGGCACGAGCGACGAGCGGCTCAAGCTCCTGCGCCAGCCGGGCGAGCTGCCCGAACTGCGCCAGGATGCGCGCGGCAGCGGCTATCACCTCCGCCTCAAGCGGATGCAGGAGGAGCTTGCCGCCGTGGGCAACGCCGGCATCTCCAGGAAGCAGTTCGCGGAGCTGACCGAACGGCTGCGCCAGATGGGGCGCGAGCGCGGCGGGCGGGGCGGCGCCTTCGACAAGGCGCTGCGCGACAGCATGTCGGCCTACGAGGCCGGCGACACCGACCAGGCGATGGACTCCATGGAGCGCGCCCTCGACGCCCTCGGCGACGGGGACGGGCGGGCCGGCGACGGTTCGCTGCCGCCCGGCAGCGACGAGGGGGGCTGGCCCGAGGACCTGAGCGGTCGGGCCGGGCCGCCGCAGGACAGCGAGGCCGACGGGCCGGGCGGCGAGCAGGCCGGGGCGCAGGACGGCACCGCCAGCCACGGCAGCGAGGCCGGCTCGGGCGGGTCGGGCGAGAAGGCGGGGGACGCCGGGGAGGCGCCCGAGTGGGCGGCCAACGCGGAGTCGTTCGTCGAGGGGATGGTTTCGCAGGGCGAGTCCGAGGCCTACGACAGCGACGTGACCGGCCGCGGCGCGAAGGCGCCGTCCCGGCTGCCCTACATGAACGTCTTCCAGGAGTACCGGAAGCAGGTGGAGGAGGCGCTCGTCAAGGAGGCGGTCCCGCTGGAGGCGCGCGAGCGGGTGCGCGCGTACTTTCGCTCCCTCGAGGAGTAGCGGTCTTGCTCCTCGACGCGGGCCTCGTCCGGAGCCTCGAACGGCTCAGCATCACCGCGCGCCGGACGCTCTGGGGGCAGACGCAGGGCGAGCGCAAGGTGAACTCGGCCGGCGCCTCCATCGAGTTCCACGACTACCGGCAGTACCAGCCGGGCGACGACCTGCGCTACCTCGACTGGCAGGTGTACGGGCGGCTCGACCGCCTCGTGCTCCGCCTCTACCGGGACGAGGTGGACCTCCTCGTCCAGATCCTCGTGGACGCCTCCGCCTCCATGGCGGTGGGTGACCCGCCGAAGTCGGACTACGCCCTCCGGCTGGCCGCGGCGCTGAGCTACGTGGGGCTCGCCGGGCTCGAGCGCGTGGCGGTCGGGTACGTCGCCGCCGGCCGGGCCGACGTGACGCGTCCGTTCCGCGGCCGGGGCAGCTTCGGGCCGCTCGCCGAGTACCTCGAGCGGATCGAGTTCGGCGGCGCCACGGCGCTGAACGCCTCGCTGCGCGCCGAGGCGGTGCGCCTGCCGCGCCGCTCGCGGCTGATCCTCGTCACCGACCTCCTCGACCGGGCGGGCTACCAGGACGGCCTGCTGGCCCTCCAGGCGTCGGGCCACGACGTCTTCGTCGTCCACCTCCTGTCGCCCGACGAGATCGACCCGCCCGAGATCGGCGACGTGCGGCTGATCGACGCCGAGACGGGCGCCGCCGAGGACGTCACGCTCTCGCGCGACCGCATCGCCGGCTACCGCGACCGCATCGCCCGGCACCACGCAGAGGTCGAGGCCTTCGCCTACGCGCACGGCATCGGCTACGCCCGCGTCTCGACGGCGACACCGCTCGAGGACGTGCTCTTCCGCAACTTGATGCAGGGACGTCTCCTCCGATGAGCTTCCTCAACCCCGCCGCACTCTGGCTCCTCGCCGCCATCCCCGCCATCGTGGCCCTGTACTTCCTCCGCTTCCGGCGCCCCGAGCGCCGCGTCGGCTCCACGCAGTTCTGGCGGACCGATCGGGCGGAGCGCGACTCGAACAGCTTCTTCCGGCGCTGGCGCCCCACGCGTCAGCTCTGGCTGCAACTGCTCGCGCTGGCCGCCGTGGCGCTGGCCCTCGCGCGGCCGGCCGTCGAGAGCCCCCGCGGCGGCGGGGCGCGCGAGATCCTGATCCTCGACCGCGGCGTGACCATGCAGGCGACCGACGTGTCGCCGTCGAGGTTCGAGCGCGCTCGCGCCGACCTCCTCGCGCGCCTCGACCGCCTCGCGCCGGGCCAGGAGGCGATGATCATCGAGGCGGGGCCCCGCGCGCGCGTCCTGGCGCACTTCACGGACGACGTCGCCGCGCTGCGGCGGGCCGTCGCCGGCGTCCGGCCGTCGGGCGCGCCGTCGGACGTGGCCGGCGCGCTGGCCATCGCCGTCGCCCATGCCGAGCCGCTCACGGCCGCCGACCTCGTCCTCTTCACCGACCGGGCGTGGCCCGACTTGACGAATCCGCAGCTCGGGGCCGACCTGGCGACCCTCAAGGGGCGCGTCCGGCTCTCGGTCGTCGAGCCGCCCGGCGCGGGACCGGGCCGCAACGTCGGCATCACCGCGATGGAGGTGCGGCCGCGCTACGACCACGCGGCGGCGTACGAGCTGTTCGTGGCGGTCACGAACACGAGCCACGAGGACGCGGTCTTCACGCTCGGGATCACGCAGGAGGGCCGGCGCCTCAGCGCCGAGCCGGTCCGCCTCGGGCCGCAGACCAGGCGCGCGTTCGTGATCCCGGTGGAGGGGAGGGGCGGCAGCCGCATCGAGGCGCGCCTCGACCTCGCCGACGACCTGGCGGCGGACAACGTGGCGTACGCGGTCATCCCGGCGCCGGTGCGCCTGGAGGTGGCGCTCGTCTCGCGCGGCAACGCCTTCCTCGAGAAGGCGCTGGCGGCCGACCCTCGCCTGAACGTCCAGGTCTTCGAGCCGGACGCCTACCCGGGCCCCGCCGACTTCGACGTCGTGATCCTCGACGACGTGCTGCCCGAGCGCCTGCCGCCCGGCCGGTACCTCTTCATCAACCAGGCCCCCGCGGCGTTCGTGCAGAACCTCGGCACCGTGGACGCGCCGCCGGTGCTCGACTGGGACCGCGCCCACCCCCTCCTCAGGCACGTCGACCTCTCGCGCCTGCTCATCAAGGAGGCGAGGAAGGTCCGCCCGCTCACGGGAGCCCGGACGCTGGTCGAGTCGAGCCTCACGCCGCTCGTCCTCGCGTACGACGGCGAGGGCGTGCGATGGGTCTACGTCGGCTTCGACGTCCAGGCGAGCGACTTCCCGCTGCGGGTCGGCTTCCCGCTCTTCGTCTCGAATGCGGTGCGCTGGCTCAGGCCGACGCTCGGCGACTCCGGGAGCCACCAGCTCGCCGCGGGCGCCGCGGTGGCCTTCCCGCTCCCGAAGGGGGCGGTCGAGGCCGCCGTGACCGACCCCGCGGGGGCGCGGCGCACGGTGGAGGTCGTCGACGGCGCGCTCCGGCTGCCGCCGCTCGAGGCGACCGGTGTCTACAGCTACCAGGTGCGCGGCCGCGACGCCCGGGGCGACCTCGGCCGCTGGACGGGCGAGACCCGATTCGCCGTGAACCTCGCCAGCGAGGCCGCCTCGAACCTCGCCCATCGCGGACGGCTGCCGGCCGAGGCCGAGGGCCTCGACACGCTCGGCGCCTACGAGACGCCGCCCGGGCCGGTGCGCCGGGAGCTGTGGCACTGGGCGCTCGCCGCGGCGCTTGCCGCGATCCTGGTCGAGACCTGGCTCGAGTGGCGGCGCAGCTCCGGCCGGCCGACCGCCGTGTCGATGGCGCTCAGGGGCGCCGCCGTGGTGCTCCTCCTCCTGGCCGTCGGCGGCGTCGCGGTGCCGTTGCCGGACGACCGCCTCTCGGTCGTCTTCCTCGTCGACGAGTCGCAGAGCATCGCCCCGGTGATGCGCGAGCGGGCGGCCGGTTTCGTGCGCGAGCAGGTCGCCCGCATGCGACCCGACGACCGCGCGGCCGTCGTCGGCTTCGGCGCCGGGGCGCGCCTGCGCGTGCCGCTCCAGACCAGGCCGAACGTCGACGCCTGGGGCGGCGCCGAGGTGGACCCGACCGCCACCGACATCGAGGCGGCCATCCGCCTCGGGCTCGCCACCTTCCCCGACGCCGGCGCCAGGCGACTGGTCCTCCTGTCGGACGGCAACGAGACGCGCGGCCAGCTCCTCGAGGGGGCGCGGCTCGCGCGCGACGAGGGGGCCGACCTCCTCGTGCTGCCGCTCAGGCCGCCGGGGGCCGACGAGGTGCTCGTCGAGTCGGTGGTCGTGCCGCGCGAGGTCAAGGCGGGCGAGTCCTTCGACGTGAAGGTCGTGCTGCGCAGCCGCCAGGCCGGGCGCGGCCGGCTGTCGCTCTACCGCAACGGCGAGTACCTCGGGTCGCGGACCGTGCCCTACGGCTCCGGCGCGACGGTCTTCGGCTTCGGCCAGTCGCTCGAGCCCGAGGGCTTCCACGTGTACACGGCGCGCCTCGAGCCGGAGGCGGACCAGGTCATCGAGAACAACGCCGCCGTCGGCGTGACCGCGGTCCACGGGCGGCCGGCGGTGCTCCTGGTCGAGCGCGACCTCGACCAGGCGCACCACATCCAGCGCGCGCTCCGGCGCCAGGGGATCGACGTCGACGTCGTCGCCCCCGGCCGCCTCCCGCCGCTGCGCAGCGGGTCCCGCCGCTACGACGGGGTCGTGCTGTCGAACGTCTCGGCGCTCAACCTCTCGCGCGACGACATGGAGGAGATACGCTCGTTCGTTCGGGACGACGGCGGCGGGCTCGTCATGCTCGGCGGGGACGAGTCGTTCGGCCTCGGCGGCTACTACCGCACCCCCATCGAGGAGGCGCTTCCCGTCTCCATGGAGTCGCGGCAGAAGGTCGACATGCCGAACCTCTCGGTCATCATCGTCATCGACAAGTCGATGAGCATGGACATCCGCAAGGCGGGGGAAGCCTCCAAGCTCGATCTGGCGAAACTCGCCGCGCAGTACGCGGTCGAGCTCATGGACGCGCGCGACGAGGTCGGGGTGATCACCTTCGACGAGACGTGGGAGTGGCAGGTGCCCTTCCGCCGGCTCGGCCAGAAGGACGAGGTGCTGCGCGGGATCGGCGCCATCAAGACCGGCGGCGCGACCGAGATGTTCGCCGCCATGCGAGAGGCGATCAACACGGTCAAGACCGGCCGGGGTGCGCTCAAGCACGTCATCCTGCTCACGGACGGCCAGTCGACGGCCGGCGACTTCCTCTCGCTCGCCCGCGACGCGGCGGCGGCGCGGGTGACCGTGTCGTCGGTCGCCATCGGCAAGGACGCGGCCGTGAGCCTCATGCGCGACATCGCCTTCGAGGGGAACGGCCGCTTCTACTTCGTCGAGGAGCCGACCGAGGTGCCGCGCATCTTCACGCGCGAGACGCAGCTCGCGACGAAGACCGCGCTCATGGAGGAGCCGTTCCGCGCCATCCCCGTGCAGCCGGGGCACGAGGTCCTGCAGGGCATCGACTGGGCCAAGGCGCCCCCGCTCGGCGGCTACGTGGCGACGACGCCCAAGCCGACGGCCGACGTGCTGCTCGTGACCCCCCACCAGGATCCGCTCCTCGCGGTGTGGCGGTACGGCCTGGGGCGGGCCGCCGCCTTCACGTCGGACGCGAAGGCGAAGTGGGGCTTCTTCTGGCTCTCCTGGCCCCAGTTCCCCAAGGCGCTCGGCCAGATGGTGCGATGGACGCTCCGGACCCAGAAGCCGAAGACCCTGTCCGCCCAGGTGGAGGTGGAGGGGACCCAGGGCGTCCTGCGCATCGACGCGGTCGACACCGCGGGCCGACTCGTGAACTTCGCGGAGATCCAGGCCGGGATCGTGAGCCCCGACAAGCAGCTCTCGGTGGTCGACGTGGCCCAGGTGGCGCCCGGACGCTACGAGGCCCGCTTCGACGCCCGGCAGACCGGCGCGTACCTCATCGGGATCGACCCGCGCGTGCCGGCCGCCGCGCAGAACGCGCGGCCCGGCGCCGCGCGGGCGAGCGGCCGCGCCACGGCGGAGAGCCAGATCGCGAGCCTCGTCGTGCCCTACCCCAGGGAGCTGCGCGACCTCGGGGCGAACGAGCCGCTCCTCGCGAGCGCGGCGCAGCTCGGCGGCGGCGGGGTCCTGACCGACCGGTGGGCCGACATCGACGTCTTCGGCCTCGACCGCAAGCCGCGGACGCAGCCCGTGGAGGTGTGGTGGGCGGCCGCCTCGCTCGGCCTCGCCCTCTTCCTGATCGACGTCGTGCTGCGGCGTATCGGGGCGGTTCGGCGCCGGCGGCTCGCCGAGCGGCCGGCGTAGGGGCGCGCGGCCCGCAGTCGCGCTACGTGCCGGCGGCTCGGCGCCAGCCAGCCGCGAGCGAGAGCAGGCGCGGCAGGCGCGTCTCCGGGTAGCCGGGCCGCGCCTCACGGTAGCGGCCCGCGACAGGGTCGAAGGACCGGGCGCACTCGATCGCCGAGCGGTCCGCCTCGGCCCGCGGTGCGGCGTCGCGCCGAGCTACCTCGGCACGGCGGCCAGCACCGCCTCGACGATCTGGTCCTGGTCGATGCCGCGCGCCTGCCCCTCGAAGTTGAGGATGATCCGGTGGCGGAGGGCGGGGAGGGCGACGGCGCGGATGTCGTCGATGGCGACGTTGAAGCGATCCTGGCCGAGGGCGCGGATCTTCGCGGCGAGGACGAGCGCCTGGGCGCCTCGCGGGCTCGCGCCGTGGCGGACGTACTGCTTGACCTCGGCCGGCGCCTGCTCGCTGGCGGGATGGGAGGCGAGGACCAGACGGGCGGCGTACTCCTTTACGTGCGTGGCGATCGGCACCTGCCGCACGATCGCCTTGAGCGCCTCGATCTCCTCGCCCGAGGCGGCCGCCTGCGGCACCGCGCCGTCGACCGCCGTGGTGCGGTCGATGATCTGGGTGAGCTGCTCGAGGGTCGGGTAGCGCACCTGGAGCTTGAAGAAGAACCGGTCGAGCTGGGCCTCGGGGAGGGGATAGGTCCCCTCCATCTCGATCGGGTTCTGGGTCGCCAGGACGAAGAAGGGGCGCTCGAGCTGGTGCACCTGCGGGCCCACGGTGACCCGGCCCTCCTGCATCGCCTCGAGCAGCGCCGACTGGGTCTTCGGCGTGGCCCGGTTCACCTCGTCGGCGAGGACGAGGTGCCCGAAGATGGGGCCGCGCCGGAACTCGAAGACGCGGCGGCGCTCGGGGTCCTCGACGAGCAGGTCGGTGCCGACGATGTCGGCCGGCATCAGGTCGGGCGTGAACTGGATGCGCGAGAAGGACAGATCGAGCGATTCGGCGAGGCTCTTGACGAGCAAGGTCTTGCCGAGGCCCGGCACGCCCTCGAGCAGGACGTGGCCGCCCGCCAGGAGGCAGGTGAGCACCCCGTCGACGATCTCGTCCTGGCCGACGATGCGCTTGGCGATCTCGGTCCGGATCCGGCCGAGGGTCCCGGTGAACCGGGCCGCCAGGGCCCGGGCGTCCTGCCGTTCGAGGTCCGCGTGGCTCATGGGTGAATCTTAGCAGGCGTGCGGTACGATTGAGCGGCACCATGTCCGACGCCAACGCCGCCCTCGACGCGAAGCTCGCCGCCCTCCCGACCGAGCCCGGCGTCTACCAGTTCAAGGACGCCAGGGGACAGGTCCTGTACGTGGGCAAGGCCAAGAGCCTGCGCCATCGGGTCCGCTCGTACTTCCAGCGGAGCGCGGAGGGGAGCCTCGACCCCAAGACGGCCGCCCTGATGTCGCACGTCGCGGACCTCGAGACGCTCGTCGTGCGGAGCGAGAAGGAGGCGCTCCTGCTCGAGGCGAACCTCATCAAGACGCACCGCCCCCGCTACAACATCGTCCTGCGCGACGACAAGCAGTACCTGCACCTGCGCCTCGACCTGACGGCGCGGTTCCCCCGCCTGCAGCTCGTCCGCAAGCCGCGGCGCGACCAGGCGCTCTACTTCGGGCCGTTCGCCTCGGCCTGGAGCGCGAGGCAGACGGAGCGCGCGCTCCACCGGTTCATCCCCATCCGCTCCTGCAACGACTTCAAGTTTCGCAACCACCGCACCCGTCCCTGCCTCGAATACCAGATCAAGCGGTGCGCGGGCCCCTGCTGCGGCCTGATCGACGAGGCCGCCTACCGGGAGCTGGTCGAGCAGGCGCGCCTCTTCCTGTCGGGGCGCAGCGAGGAGCTGACGGAGCGCTTCCGGGCGAAGATGGCCGCGGCGGCCGAGGCGCTCGACTTCGAGACGGCGGCGCGCATCCGCGACCAGATCGCGGCGATCGACGCGACGCTCGAGCGCCAGCAGGCCGCCTCCACCTCCTTCGCGGACCAGGACGTGATCGGCCTCTACCGCGAGGGGAGCGACGTCGAGGTCCGGGTGCTCCGCGTGCGTGAGGGGAAGCTCGTCGGCGCCGACCGCGTGGCGGTGCCGCGCACCGAGGCGGCCGACGCCGAGATCGTGGAGGCGGTCCTCAGCCAGTACTATCACCCCGGCCGCTTCATTCCGGCCGAGGTCCTGATCCCGATGGACCTCGAGGACCGCGAGGCGCGGGCGGAGGTGCTCTCGGAGCGCAAGGGCCGGCGGGTGCACGTGCTGGCGCCCGAGCGGGGTGAGAAGGCGCGCCTGGTCGCCCTCGCCCGGGAGAACGCCGCGCACGCCTTCCGCGAGGAGCGCGCCCTGAAGGCGCAGGACGAGGCGCTCCTCGAGGAGCTGGCGCGCCGCCTCGCGCTGCCCCGTCCGCCGCGCCGCATCGAGGGCTACGACATCTCGAACACGATGGGCCGGCAGTCGGTCGGCTCGATGGTGGTCTTCGAGCACGGGACGCCGGCGCGCAAGGGCTACCGGCGCTTCCGCATCAAGACGGTCGAGGGGGCGAACGACTTCGCGAGCCTCTACGAGGTGCTCCGCCGCCGCTTCCGGCCGGACGGCAAGGACGCCGACGTGCGGCCCGACCTGATCCTGATCGACGGCGGCAAGGCCCAGCTCGGCGCCGCCGTCGAGGCGCTGAAGGACGCCGGCCTCCAGGTGGGGGGCGAGGACGGCGTCGCCGTGCTCGCGCTGGCGAAGGACCGGTTCGTCGGCAGCCGGCGCCGCGTCGGCCGGGGCATGGCCGGAAGCCCCGGCGAGACGACGACCGGCGAGCGGATCTTCCTGCCGGGGCGCGACGAGCCGCTCCTGCTGCCGCCGACGTCGTCCGCCCTGTTCCTCCTCGAACGGGTGCGCGACGAGGCGCACCGGTTCGCCATCACCTACCATCGCGAGCTGCGCCGGCGCCGGGCGCTCCGGTCGGTGCTCGAGGAGATCCCGGGCATCGGCGCGGCGCGACGCCGGGCGCTCCTCGCGCACTTCGGCAGCGTGCGGCGCGTGAAGGGGGCGACGCCGGAGGAGCTGGCCGCCGTGCCGGGACTCGACGCGCGCAGCGCTCGCGAGGTCTACAGCTTCTTCCACGGCGAGAAGCCGGCCGCGACCTTCGAGGCGTAGGCGGGCCTACCTCGGCTGCGGCGTGCGCCCGGTCGCGTCCGGGGTGTCGTCCTGCCGGCCTTGCGACCCTTGCCGCTGCCGTGCACGGACCTGGTCGCAGTTCAGGTGCTCCTGGATCTGGCCGAGGTCGGCCTCCGGGCCGGTGCCCGATCGGGACGTCGGGGGGCCGAGGCCGGCCGCCGCCTCGCGGGTGGCCTCGATGCGGTCGGCCGTGACAGGGTGGCTCGAGAGGAGCGCGGCCAGCACCCCCGGTCGCTCCGGCTCCTCTGCCTGCAGCTTCTCGAAGAACGAGGCGACCGCCTGGGGGTCGTACCCGGCCCGGTGCAGGTACTGGACGGCCAGGTCGTCGGCCTCGCGCTCGTGGTCGCGGCTGTACTTGAGCAGGTAGCCCTGCGCGGCGAGCTGGGCCGGGACGGCGGCGGCCGGGGAGACCGTGCCGGGGTCCTGGCCGAGGAGGATGCTGAGGAGCGCCGCCCCGCCGAGGGCGACCGCCTGGGTCTGCTGCTGCGCCGTCATCTGCGTGATGGCGTGCCGCCTGGCCGCGTGGCCGATCTCGTGTCCCATCACGCCGGCGAGCTCGTCCTCGCTCTCGGCCAGGCAGATGAGCCCCGTGTTCACGTAGAGGTGGCCGCCCGGGATCGCGAACGCGTTGACCTGGGGGGTCTCGACGACGTCGAACGTGTAGTCGAACTGCGTGAGGTCGTTCGCCCGCACGAGCCGCTCGCCGACCTGTCGAATGTAGTTGACGACGACCGGATCTCGTGAGATCTCCATGGACCGCTCGACCTCCGCCTGCGCCTCCTTGCCGAGCCGGCGCTCCTCCTGGAGCGACATGGCCGGGCCGCCGAAGGTGGCGCAACCGGGGGACGAGAGCAGGCACACGACGGCCAGCGTCCCGAGCACGCGGGCGAGCGGCCTCGTCGTCGGCCGGCAGCGCCGGCCGCGGCGCACCGCAGGCGCGGGTGGAGCGGAGCCCGGCTTCGCGCCGGGCGGTGCGCAAGCGGGCCGCGAGCCGTCGTCGAAGGCCCGGATCTGGAGCGCCATCGCGTGAGGTCTCCCGAGTCGCACTCTCCGCAGGTCCCTGCACGGGGAGCAAGCGCCGTGCCACGACCGGGGCGGCCGGTGGTCTGGCTGCTCGGCGGCTACGTCGCCGGCCTGGTTGCCGCGCGGGCGCTGCCGATCGGGCCCGACCCGTTCTGGCCGCTCGTGCTCGCGCTGGTGGCCATCGCGGCGGTGGGGGGGCTCCTCTACTGGGTGATCGACTGGCGCGAGGAGGCGCCCTGGGCGCGAGACGCGCGGGTGACGCGGCTCGTGCCGCCGGCCGTCGCCGTCGCGGCCTTCGCCCTCGGCGCCATCTCGCTCGCGGCGGAGCTGCGCCCCCGCCTCGAGCCGTTCCACGTCGCGAGGCTGGTGGAGGAGGCGGGCGGGCGGCTGCGCGCGACGGTCGAGGCGCGCGTGCTGAACGTGGAGCGGACCGGCGCCGGCGGCGCGGCGATGCTCGTCGAGGCGCTGGCGGTCGAGACGGGCGAGGGGCGGGGCCGCGCCGCGGGGCGCGTCCTCGTGCGCGTCGAGCGGGCCTCGGGGGTGCGGCCCGCGCCGGGCGATCGGGTGCGATTCACCGCGAGCCTTCGCTTCCCCCGCAGCTTCCGCAACCCGGGAGGCTACGACGCGCGGGCGCAGCTCGCCCTTCGCCAGGTGCGGGTGGTGGGCGTCCTCCGGGACCTCGGCGAGGTGACGCGCCTGGCGCCGGGCGGCTTCCGCGTGCGCACCGCGATCGAGGCGATGCGCGACCGTGTCCGGGACGGCATCGAGACGGCGGTCCGCGGCCCGGCGGCCGAGGTGCTGCGCGCCCTCGTCCTCGGCGAGGACGACGACATCCCGCGCCACGTGCGCGACGCCTTCCAGGCGACCGGCGCCTACCACGTCCTCTCGATCAGCGGCCTCCACATGAGCCTCGTGGCGGCGGCGGCGTTCGCGACGACGCTGCTTCTGGCCGGCCCGCTGCTCGCGCGCCTCGCCCCGACGCTGGACGCGCGCCGGGCGGCGGCGCTGGCCGCGCTCGCCCCGGTCGGCCTCTACGTGCTCCTCGCCGGCGCCGGCATCGCGGCCGTGCGGGCGGCGCTCATGGCGGGCGCGGTGCTGATCGCGCTCGCCCTCGGCCGCCGCATCGACCTCTGGAGCGCGATGGCGCTCGCGGCGCTGCTCGTGCTCGGCTTCCAGCCCGGCGCGCTCTTCGAGCTGGGCTTTCTGCTGTCCTTCGGCGCGGTCGCCGCCATCCTCCGGCTCGCGCCCTGGCTCCTCGAGCAGGCCGGCATCGCCGACCTGGTGTCGGCCGCGCGGTCCGAGGGGGCCTGGCCGACGCGGCTCTGCCGCCGGGCCGGCGGGTGGGCTGCCGGGTCGATGGTGGTCTCCGCAGCGGCCGGACTCGGCACCGGCCCGCTCCTCGCGGCGGCCTTCGGCCGGCTGATGCCCTGGGCGCCGGTCGCCAACCTCGTGGTCGTGCCGCTGGTCGGCGGCGTCGCCGTGGCGCTCGGCCTCCTCGGGGCGAGCCTCGCGCTGGTCCATCCGCCCGCCTCGGCCCTGGTGTTCCAGGGCGCGGCGGGGCTCCTCGACCTGGCGATCGGGGCGACGGCCGTCATGGCGGAGTGGCCCGGCGCCTCGGTGCGGGTCCCCTCGCCGTCGCCCTGGGAGGTCGCGCTCGCCTACCTCGGCCTCTGGCTCTTGCCGGCGGCCTGGCCGGCGCGGGCCGCGGGCCGCGGGGGCGTCCCGAGCCTGGGACCGTGGGCCGCGCGCACCGGCGTCCTCGGCGTCGTCGTCTGCCTGGCCGTGGCCGGCGTCGTGCGGGCGTGGCCGCCGCCGGCGGGGACGCTGCGCCTGACGGCGCTCGACGTCGGAGCCGGGGAAACCGCCCTTCTCGAGCTGCCGGGCGGCGAGCGGCTGCTCGTCGACGGCGGAGCCGCCTTCGAGGGGGGCTTCGACGTCGGGGAGCGGGTCGTCACCCCGTTCCTCGTGGGGCACGGCATCCGCCGCGTCGACGTGCTCGTCCTGGTGCAGCCGGAGCCCGACCGGCTCGGGGGGCTCGCCGCCGTCGCGCGTGCGCTGCCGATCGGCGAGGTCTGGCTGCCGCCCGGCTTCCCCCAGATCCCCGGCGAGCTGGGGCGCGTCCTCGCCGACCGGCGCGTGCCGATCATCGTGCGGCGCGAGGGGGACCCGGTGGGCCCCTTCGGGCCCGTGACGCTGTCGATCCTGCCGAGCCACGCACGGCTCGCCTTCCGCGTGGCCTACGAGGACGTGGCCATCGTCTTCCCGCCCGACGGGCCCGGGGTGCCGCCGCCTCGGGCATGGCGCCGCGGACCGGCCGCGCCGCCGCTCGGCGGCCGGCTCGCGACGATTCTCCACTGGCCGCGCTCCCCGCTGCCGAGGTACGGCCTCTCGCCCCTCCTCGAGACGCTCCGGCCGCAGGTCGTCCTCCTGACCGGCGAGGCGGGCCGGCGTGCGCTTCGCGAGCTGCCGGAGCTCATCGACGCCATCGAGCTCGGGGGAGCCCGCGCCCTCATCCCGGAGCGGGACGGGGCGGTGATCGTGACGACCGACGGCCACGGCGTCGAGGTCCGGACCGTCGGCCGGCTCGACCCACTGGAGGACGGCTTCTAGGGCCGTCCGGCCCGAATCGATCGGGGCTGGCGCCGCGTCAATGCCGCGGCCGGCTCGCATGGCCCCAGTGGCCGCCTCGATCCCCGCCACGTTCGAGTTGACACGCGCCGCGGCTCCGAGTAACTTCCCGGCCCTATACGCGGACCCGCCGCGCGGGCGCTGTAATCCGCAGCCACGGAGCCGACATGGCCCTCAGCTGGGGCGAGCGAAAGGGCGATCAGGCCGCGATGCCGGACCCCCGGCGCGCGACCGACCACGCCCCGGCGGCCAAGGGCCGCATCCTCATCGTCGACGACGACCGCTTCTTCCGGCGGCTCTGCGCCGACATCCTCGCCGCCGACGGCTTCGACACGGCGTCGGCCCGGGACGGGCGCGAGGCGCTCGAGATCCTCGCCCGCGAGCCGGCCGGGACCTTCCGGCTCGTCCTGACCGACCTCGTCATGCCCGGCATCGACGGGCTCGAGGTGCTCGCGCGGGCGAAGGCGCAGAACCCGTCGACCGACGTCATCGTCATCACGAGCCAGGCGACGGTCGACTCGGCCGTCACGGCGCTGAAGAGCGGCGCCTCCGACTACATCACCAAGCCCTTCAACCACGACGACTTCCTCCTCACGGTCAACCGCGTGATCGAGCAGCGGCGGATCTTCGAGGAGAACCGGGAGCTGCGGCAGCTCCTGCGGCTCTTCGAGGTGTCGCGGACGATGTCGATGACGCTCGACATCGAGAAGCTGCACCAGTTCGCGCTGTCGTCGATCGTCAAGGAGCTGAAGGCGTCGGTCGGGCTCGCGCTGTTCTTCCAGCGCGACCTGCGATCGATCGTGCTCAAGGCGGCCTACGGCGTCGACGAGGAGGCGGCGCGCCGGCTGGCCGCACGGATCGGCGAGCAGTTCTTCGCCGAGCTGGCGTCGATGGCCCAGTCGCGCGAGGGGGTCAAGGTGAAGCCGGTCCGGGCCGTCGGCGACCCGGTCCCGGCCGCGACGCGGACGGCGGTGCTCGTGCCGATCCGCAGCCAGCAGTTCCCGCCGGGCGTCTGCGTCGTCTTCTCGCCGAAGGCCCGGGGGGCGTACGAGAAGTCGGAGCTGCAGAGCGTCGCCTTCATCGCGGAGCAGGCCTCCATCGCCTTCGACAACGCGGCCAGGTACCTCGACGCGCGCGAGCAGGCGTACATCGACGACCTGACCAAGCTCTACAACGCCCGCTACCTCGACCTCGTGCTCGACCGCGAGCTCAGGCGGGCCGACCGCTACAAGAGCACGGTGTCGGTCCTCTTCCTCGACCTCGACCTCTTCAAGCGGGTCAACGACGTCCACGGCCACCTCATGGGCAGCCGCGTCCTCGTCGAGGTGGCCGACGTGCTGCGGCGCTGCGTGCGGGAGATCGACACGATCATCCGCTACGGTGGGGACGAGTACACCATCGTCCTGGCCGACACCGACCGCAGGGGCGCCTACATCGTGGCGGAGCGGATCCGCAAGGGGATCGAGCAGCACACCTTCCTCGTCGACGCGGGCCTCGCCGTGCGGCTCACGGCGTGCGTCGGCGTCGCCTCCTACCCGATCGACGCCCGGACGAAGCAGGGACTCCTCGACATGGCCGACAAGGCGATGTACCGGGCGAAGGCGGCCGAGCGCAACCGCGTCTACTGCGCCGGCGACCTGGTCGCCCCCGCCTGACGTCCGGTTACAGTCCCGTACCGCCGACGGCTCCCGCCGTTACCGGCGGCCGCCGCACCGGCCGCCAACGTGGCGGAGCGGCAGGATTGTCGGTCGCCGGGCGACCTGGCGCAGATACTGCTAGCCTGTGGTAGCAGGGAGGGAGACCCATGCGCCACACGCCCGCTGCGCTTCTGGCGGCTGCCGCGATGCTCGTGGCCGCCGTGCCGCCCGCCGCCGCCCGACCCGACGCCGGCCGCTCCCAGCTCACCCGGCTGTCGGCCGACACCGACGAGGGGATCCTGCTGGCCCAGGCCATGAAGGACTGGCTCGTCCTCGACCTCGGCAGCCAGCGGGTGTTCCAGACGGTCAAGTACGTCATCGTGCAGGACTGGGTCCGGGAGTACGGGTTCGAGGGTCTCGATGCCAAGAAACGGCGAGTCTACCGCGATCCGTCCCGCTACGACGCGCCGATCGTCCAGTGGATCGCCGTCACGATGCCCAAGGGCGCGGACACGCCCGCCGAGGCGGTCCTGACCTGGGACGTCCCGCTTCACCTCTGGGAGGAACTGTCTCGCGACGTCACGGCCCTCGCGGCCGACATGGGGAAGTACTTCGCCGCGCAGGAGGGCCGGCCGATGCGCATCCTCCTTCGCTTCCGCGACGCCGAGGTCCTCAGGCTCTCCGCCGCCCCCGACGGCCGCGCCGAAACGATCTTCAGCTACCGCTAGCAAGTAGCGGGAATGCGCCCCGCGAAGCGGGGCCCGGGCGTTAGCCCGGAGCGCCGAGACGCCGGTCCGTGGGCGGCACGCGAGGACGGGAGCCGATTCTCGGCGCCCCGCGAAGCGGGGCCCGTGGACAGCGGAACGGCCTGACGCGGGTGCGTGGGCGGCATGCCGAGGACGCGCCGGCCGGTCAGCCGGCGTCGGGCGGCCGCTGGGCAAGGTAGTGCAGCCGCTTCGTCTCCGTGCGCCCGCGCGTGACGGTGTCCAGCACGAGGCCGCAGGCGAGGCTCAGGAAGGCGAGCAGCATGAGGCCGGTGGCGAGCACCGCGGTCGGCAGCCGCGGCACGAGCCCGGTCGCCAGCCACGTCGTGATGACCGGCCAGGCGAGGACGATCGAGGTCGCCGCCAGGATCGCGAAGAGCCAGGTGAAGAAGGCGAGGGGCCGCTCCTCCTTGAAGAGGACCAGGATCGCCCGCAGGATCCGCAGCCCGTCGCGCCAGGTGCTGAGCTTGCTGAACGAGCCGGCGGGACGTTCCCGGTAGCTCGCGGGGAGCTCGGCGACCGGCATGTCGAGCCGTAGCGCGTGGACGGTCAGCTCCGTCTCGATCTCGAAGCCGCCGGCGAGGGCGGGGAACGACTTCACGAAGCGGCGCGACAGGACCTTGTAGCCGGACAGCATGTCGCCGAAGCGCTTGCCGAAGGCGCGGCCGATCAAGGCGCTCAGCACGACGTTGGCCGGGCGGTGGCCCGGCCGATAGGCCCCGCGGTCGGCGCCGACGCGCCTGGCGTTGACGAGGTCGAGCCGGTTGTCGAGGAGGTGCCGCACGAGCGTACCGGCCGCGGCGGCGTCGTACGTGCCGTCGCCGTCGACCAGCACGTACACGTCGGCGTCGACGTCGGCGAACATGCGCCGGACGACGTATCCCTTGCCCTGCCGCGCCTCGTGCCGGACGATGGCCCCCGCGGCCGCGGCGGCGGCCGCGGTACGGTCGCGCGAGTTGTTGTCGTAGACGTAGATCTCGGCGTCCGGCAGCGCCGCCCGGAAGTCGCGCACGACGCGGCCGATGGCAACCTCCTCGTCGAAGCACGGGATGAGCACCGCGACGCGGACCGCCGCGGCCGCCGCCCGCGCGACCGGCACGGCGCTCGGATCGGGGCCCCTGGCGCTCGCCGGCATCGATCACCTGCCCGCCGCGGGCGGCTCTCCGGGGCGATCCCTCGCCGCCTCGAGCGTCCGGACGCCGGCCCTCGCGTAGGTCTCCTCGAGCTTCGCCAGGCCGTCCCGGTCATCCGTGAGGTCGTACACGAGGATCGAGTGCCCGATCCTGGCGACCGGCCGGCGCGACCGCAGCCAACCGAAGAGGGGGTTGCCGGGGCTCGGCAGGGCCTGCAGGTTGTTGACGCTGATCGCCAGGACCTTGCGCGGCGCGTCGGCCGGGACCCGGTCGTCCGGGGGCGGCCACTCGAGGGGCCAGCTGCCGGGGACGTACTGGTAGCGGATGCCGTAGTACTCCGGCGGGGCCGTGCCGAAGTACGAGAGGTAGACGATGGGGAGCCCTTCCCGCTCCATGTAGGCCTTGACGCCCTTCAAGTCCTGACCCCAGTCCAGGTTCGAGTCGAGGAGATACCGGTGCCCCCCGTCCGGGCCGCCGACGAGCGTGTTGAAGTAGGCGAGGTGGTGCGGCGCGATCCCCAGCGAGGCGGCGGCCGTGAGGAGCAGCGGCGCGCCGACGAGCAGGCGCGGGGCCCAGCGGCGGCCGAGGTCGAGCGTCGCCAGTCGCGAGGCGAGCACGAAGAGCAACGGATAGACCGGAAGCACGTGGCGCAGGCCGATGTTCACGGTCGACTGCGTCATGGCCGCGAAGAGCGCGAGTACCGGCAGGGCGAGGAACGTCGCGTCACGGAGCGCGAGCGGGCTGCCGGCCCGGTGGAGGACGACGGAGGCGGCGATGAGCGCCAGGCTGCCGAGCGGGGTCTTGATGAGGAAGGCGACCGGAAAGTAGCTCCACCAGCCCCGGTAGTCGTGCTCTCCCATGAAGAACGCCCACTGGCCGCCGCGGCCCAGCTCGAGGAACCGCCCGAAGCCGGCGAGCCAGGGCTCGGCCCCCTGGAAGGCGTACGCGGCGGCGACCGTCGCGAGGGCCACGGCGAGAACGACGAGGAGGACGGCCGCGGACTGGAGAAGGGCGTGGCGCCGCGTGACCGGATCGCGCGCCGGGGGGAGGCGGAAGGACCGCCCGGCGACGAGCGGCGAGAGGACCACGAGCGCGCCGATCATCGGCAGGAGGAGAACGGCCGAGAACTTCGACGCCAGCGCCATGCCGGTCGTCGCCCCCGCGGCGGCGAGGAGCCCCCACCCGGGAGCGCGCAGGTACTCCCAGAGGGCATAGAGGGTCGCGAACACGAACAGGGTGAAGCCGACGTCGGTCGTGACGAGGGAGGCGTGCGCGACGAGGTTGGGCTCGAGCGAGGCGAGCGCCATGGCCAGCAGCGCGGCACGGCGGCCCCAGAGCCGACCGGCCCAGACGCCGACGAGCGCGACGAGCAGGACGCCGAGGAGCAGATTGGCGAGCCGGCTCACGGTGATCAACGTGGCGGCATGGACCGGGGAGCTGTAGAGGAAGGCGTGGCCGATCAGGAAGGCCTTGGCGTCCCGCCAGTGCCGCGGATCGGGCGCGAAGGGCAGCCGGTAGGCGAGAAGGACCGGCAGCGCGAGATACGCCTTGACGAGGGGCGGATTCTGCGGCTCGAGGCGAAAGTCCCGGGTGACGAGATACGAGTAGCCGGCCGCGAGGTGCATGGCCTCGTCGTACGTCTCGGTGTTGGCGCGGATGAACGCCACGCCCTGGACCGCGAAGAGCAGGAGCGGGAGGAGGGCCAGCGTGAGGGCGGTCGGGGCTCGTGGCGGCATCGCCTCCGGCTCCGGGTTACGAGAGCGTCAACTCCAGCACGCGCGTGACGACCCTGCGCGCGTCGAAGTGCTCCTCGGCGAGCGCGCGGGCGAGCCGGCAGTGGCGCTCGTAGTCGGCCGCCGCGGCCTCGAGGCAGCGGCGGGCGTCCTCGACGTCGCGGAATCGAAAGAGACCGTCGCCGTGGGGGAGGCTCGAGGACGGGCCGGTGTCCTGGACGACTGCCGGCTTGCCGCTCGCGAGGTAGCAGACGGTGCGGTCGCTCACCCAGCCGGTCGCCATCCGCACGTACGCCGGCTTCGCGCAGCTGAACTCGCCGTACGATCGGGACACGTAGGCCTGGTAGTCCCACGGCGACGGGACGGTCGCGTGCGCGTCGCGCACCCGCCACCCGTGCCGCTCGAGCATGCCGCGCTCCTCGGCGTAGTGGGGGAGCCCGATCATCAACGTCAGCTCCATCGGCCGGCCGACCCCCCTCGGCAGGTCGAGGAACGGCAGGAAGGCCGTCCGCTTGTCGTTGAGGTAGAGGGCACCGGACAGGTCCGGCATGTAGTGCCACGTCCCCCACTGGGAGACCGTGGTCCAGGGGGCGTCGGGCGGCGCCTCCCGGACGGGCCACCAGTCGAGCGAGACGCAGGGCGGCGTGTACGTCCACTCGATGCCGGCGTCGGGGATCGCGGAGCCGGGCCGTACCACCCCCTCGCCGACGGTGAAGTACCGGTCGTGCGGGGCGACCTCGATCTCGCCGCGATGCATCCAGAGCTGGAGCTGCCCCGGATCGCCGTCGACGAGGGCGGAGCGACGAAAGCGGCCGACCACGGCCGCCGGCGTGCCGTCGACGAGGTCGAGCAGGAGGTCCGCCTCGGCCGCGGCGTCGAGGTCGAGGCAGCCCTCCGCGGCGACGCCCGGGGGAACGGTCCCCTCCGGCGCGTAGACGGCGAACCGGTCGGCGAGGCCGTAGGGGGCGAGGTGCCGCCGGAAGGCGCGGAGGCAGTCGACGACCGCCGCCTCCGGCCGGTCGATCGGCAGCGCCTCGAGCCAGGTGACCGTGCAGCCGAGGGCGCGCAGCCCGAGGGCCCAGTTGAGGTAGGCCCAGAAGTGACCCCCGAGCTCCGGGTAGCGGAGCGCGTGGCCGGTCACGCACACGGTCAGGCTCATGACGGCCGCGCTCGCAGGTCGAAGACGACCAGGCAGTCGCTCTCGAGCACCGAGCGCGCCCGCGCGCGGAGGTGGCGGTTGAGCCCGGCGTAGTAGTCGAGCCACCAGAAGGCGGGCCAGGCGAAGACCATGAAGCCCGCCCCGGCCTGCTTCAGTCGCTCGAGTTCCCGGATCGCGGCCGCGTCATCCGGCGGCGGGCCCCAGTACTGCCCCTCGTGCTCGGGGAAGGGGACGCGGCGGCGTCCGGGCGTGACGAGGCGTGCGAGGTGACCCTGGTCGACCAGGATGAAGGTTTCGCCCCGAGGGACGACCCTCGCGACGTCCAGCGTCGCCTGGTCGAGTCGCTGCAACGTCTGCCACGTCGTCGCGCCCTTGCAGAAGAGGGCGACCGTGTTGTACGCGCAGGACGTCGACGCGGCCGGGACGGTCTCGATGCGGTGGGCGAGGCGGCGCTCGCCGAGGAACTCGTGGACGGCGGCCGCGCAGCCGTCGTAGGTGTAGTAGTCGTCCAGGGTCACGATGCCCCCGTCGACGACCGAGTCGTAGAGATGCTCGAGGCAGCAGCGGACGCTCGAGTACCAGTCGGCGTCGATGCGCAAGAGCGCGATCGGCCCGATCCGCTCGCGCGTCGCCGGGAGCGTCCGATCGAACCAGCCCTTGACGAACTCGGTGTACGGGGCCAGCCCGAGGTCCGCCGCGGTCCGCCGCACGTCCTCGATCGACGCGCGGCAGTTGTCGAAGTACCACGGGCTCCCGGTGTCCTGTGCGTACCGCCTGGCGTGGAGCCCGTCGATCTCCTCGGGCGGCGGAAGCCCCTCGAAGGAGTCGAGGAGCCAGACCTTCCGATCGCGCACGCCGGCCTGCCGCAGGAGATCCGCCATGAGGAAGGCGGCCCCGCCCCGCCAGACGCCGCACTCGACGAGGTCGCCCGGGATGCCCTGCGTGAGGATCGCTCGCACCTGTCGTGCGAGGTCGACGAGCCAGTCCTCGGGCACCATGGTAAAGGGCCGTATCCTGTCGAGCGTCGGCCGGAGGTCCCGCAGGTCCCTCCAGACCGGGAGCTCCGCCTCGACCCGGCGCGGTTCGTGGATCATGCCAGTCCTCCTCCACGGTGCGACGGTTGCCGTCCTCTGCCGCGGCTCCCGCCGTCGCCGCCGCCGACGGCTCGGGGCCGTCGTCCGCTCCGGCCGGAACGAGTCCGGCCTGCACTCGGGGCGCGGCTCACGCCGTCGCCTCCGCGAGAAGGCGGGCGAGGACCAGACGCGCGTCGAACTCGGCCTCCGCGAGGCGGCGAGCGGCCCGAGCGTGTCGGGCCCAGTCGCGCGCCACGGCCCGCACCCCCTCGACCGCGCCCGGGAGGTCGCCGAAGGGGAGGAGCCCGACCCCGGTCGGGAGGACCTCGGAGAAGCCGGTGTCCTCGAGGACGCAGGGCCGGCCGCTCGCGAGGTAGCAGGCGCTCCGGCAGCTGAACCACCCGCTCCGCCCCTCGACGTAGCCCGCCTTCGCGATGCTGAACTCCCCCTTCGACGCGGCGATGAAGGCCTGGTAGCGCCCGGCGTCCGAGGAGACGGCCCGCGCGTCGGCCAGGCGCCAGCCGTGGGCCGCGAGCCTGGCGTCGGGCCGCCGGGTCTGCCACCCGCCGGCGATGGCCGGCTCGAACCGCTCCTCGGGGCACTGCCTCGGGAGGTCGAGGATCCGCTCGAACGATACGTCCTTCTGCCCGTAGCGCCGGCCGGCGTACTCCACCGTGCCGTAGCTCGACCAGTTCATGACGGTCGTCCAGGGGGCGTCGGCCGGGGGCGGCGGCGCGACCGGCCAGGCGTCGAGGACGATCGGCTGGCGGGTCGGCCGCCAGCGGTAGGGGCCGGTCGGGATGGGGCAGTCCGGGGCGCCGAGCCGCTCGCCGAAGGAGAAGTGGACCTGGTGCGCGTCGAGGTTCGCGCGCATGGTCCACGGCGCCTCCTTCTGCGGCTCGCCGACCGCCACGAGGAGCTGCGTGAAGACCGGGTCGCTGTCGATGTACACCCGGAGCCGGGCGGTGCGGTGCCGGTCCTCGACGAAGCAGGCGCCGGAGACGTTGAGGAAGAGATCGCAGGCGGCCAGGCGCGCCCGCAGCTCGGTCTCGGAGAGGCCGTAGTACCGCTCGCCGCCCCCCTCGAGGTCGATGCGGTAGCACCAGTCGTGCGCGAGCCCGATCCGCGCCATGACGGCGGCGAGGTACCGAACGTTGGGCTCGGGATCCCTCGTGACGGCGTCGGTCGCCGGATCGTACGGCCAGCACCGGCTGTCCTCGAGGTACGTCACCTCGTGGCCGAGGGCGCGGAGGCCCATCGGGTACTGCACGTAGTCCCAGGTGACGCCCGCGAGCGGATACTGGGCGACGAGGCCGGTGACGACGATCCTCACGACGCCCGACCTCCGATTTGCAGCTCGTAGTAGCGCCTGAGCGGACCGGCACGCTCGAGGAGCGCGTCCCACGGCCCCTGCTCGACGACCCGCCCTTCGCCGAGCACGAGGACCTGCTCGGCGCCGCGGACGGTCGACAGGCGGTGCGCGATGACGATCGTGGTCCGCCCGGCGGCGAGCGCGGCCATGCGCTCGACGACGAGCGCCTCGGTCTCCGCGTCGAGGGCCGAGGTCGGCTCGTCGAGGACGAGGATCGGCGCGTCCTTCAGGAACGCGCGGGCCAGCGCGATGCGCTGGCGCTCGCCGCCCGAGAGGCGAACGCCGCGCTCGCCGAGGGGCGTGTCGTATCCCTTCGGGAGGCGGCTGATGAAGTCGTGGGCCCCCGCCCGGCGCGCCGCCTCGACGATCGCCTCGAAGTCGGCGTCGGGGCGGCCGATGGCGATGTTCTCGCGCACCGTGGTCGAGAAGAGGAGCGGCTCCTGGAGGACGAGGCTCACCTGCGATCGCAAGCTGCGCAGCGTCACGTCGCGCAGGTCGTGGCCGTCGATCGTCACGCGCCCCTCGGTCGGGTCGAGGAAGCGCAGGAGCATCGCCGCGAGCGTCGTCTTGCCGGCCCCGGTCGGCCCGACGATCGCCAGCGTCTGCCCCGGCTCGCAGACGACGTTCACGCCGCTCAGGATCGGGCGGCCGGGCTCGTACGCGAAGCCGACGTGGTCGAAGACGATCCGGCCCCGCACCGGGGGGAGCGGCCGCGCCCCCGGCCGGTCGGCGACCTGGGGCGCCGTGCCGAGCAGATCGAACACCCGCTCGGCGCTCGCCTCGGCCGCCCGGATGAGGCCCCACGACTCGACGAGGCTGTTCACCGGCGTGTAGAGGGAGCGAAGGTAGGCCAGGAAGACGAGCAGCGTGCCGACGGTGAGGCTGCCGTCGAGGACGCCGAGGGCGCCCACGAAGAGCAGGCCCGAGGTGCCGACGGCGAGCAGGACCGAGACCAGCCCGCTCGACAACGTCTGCGTGGCGTAGAGGTGGAGGAAGGCGCGCAGGCTCGTGCGGCTCGCCCCGACGAAGCGGCGCGTCATCTCCTCCTCTCGCGTGAAGGCCTGGATGACGGGGATCGACGAGAGCCCCTCCTGGGCGAGGGCGTAGACCGTCCCCTCCTGTTCGCGCGCCCGGGTCGCGGCCCCCTTCACGCGGCGACCGATGAAGAGCAGGAGGACGCCGAGCGCCGGAACCAGGGTGAGGGCGAGCGCCGCGAGGCCGGCGTCGAGCCGGGCCATGACCACCGCCATGCCGACGAGCATCGTCGCCGCCGACACCGCCGGCAGGACGCCGTTCATGACCAGGCTCTGCACCGAGAACGTGTCGGCGAGCACGCGATGGATCAGGTCGCCGACGCGATGGCGGCCGTGGAAGCCGAGCGAGAGCCGCTGCAGGTGCGCGTAGGCATCGGCCCGAAGGTCGGTCACCATTCGCTGGCCCGCGTCGATCGACACGTACATCTCGCCGAAGCGGACGACGGCGGCCATGGCCTCGAGCGCGACGGCGGCGAGGACCGCGGCGGCGAGGAGCGCGCGCGGCCCCGCGACGCCGTCCGGCGCCAGCGCGTCGAGCCACCCCGGCATCGCCCGGTCGTCGAGGACGTGATCGACGACCACCTTGAGCGGCCAGGGCATCAGGAGGGAGAGCGCGTTGCTCGCGATCACGAGCAGCAGGACGAGGGCGGCGCGCCGCCGGTAGGGCCGGAGGTACGCGAGCACGCGACGGATCGTCGACATGGCGGCCGATCAACCGGTCCAGGGTACGGGCATCGATCCCAGACGGCGGCCGGTCGCGCCGGCGAGCCGGCCGAGGCCGCGGGCGGCCTGCTCCGCCCGCGATGCGAGAGCCGTGCCGCCGGCCGCGAGAAGCGACAGCGGCAGCGCCCAGCCGGCGACGCTCCCCTCGACCGCTCCCGCCAGCGCGGCGAGGGCGAGGAGCGCGAGCGTCGCGAGCCCGAGCGACGAGGGGCGGGCGGTCACCTCGACACGGTGCAGCCGTTTCGGCCCGCCGTGCAGCTCCTCGAGGGTGCGCACCGAGGCGGTCACCCAGGGCCCCCAGAACACGACCAGGTCCCGGCGATCGGACGGCCCGGGAAGCGTGGCCGGGATCTCGTGCCGCGCGAGGTCGGCCAGGCAGGCCTCGAGCAGGCTCGTCCGCTCGAGCCCCGACTCGCTCCAGAAGGCCCATCGCCGGCGGAACCCGGCCGCGGCCGACTCGCCCGTCGGGCCGCCGCCCCGCAGCGCCCGCTCCGCCCGGTCGATGGCCGCGGCGATCTCCCGGTAGCTGGCCCAGCCGCGGACGAGCGGCTGCGCGTAGGCGAGCCAGGCGACCAGGGCGCGCGAGGCCCAGCCGTCGGCGCTGCGCGGCAGCGTCGCCCGCCACGCGAAGCGGACCGCCCGGCCGGCGGCGAGGGCGAGCCCGGCAAGCCCGAGCGCCAGGAGCGGCCCCGACGCGACCGCGCCGAGGGCGACGAGGAGGAGCGAGGCCGCCTGCCACTCCACCGTGCCGACGACGTGCCCCGCGCCGCCCGGCGGGCCGCCGTAGAGGAGCTGATAGGGCGCGGTCCCGAAGGGGCCGTGGTAGACCCACTCGCGCCCCCAGGTGAGGCGGGGGGAGCCGCGATGGTAGATCACGCCGGCCCACCGCGGGTTGCGCCAGCCGTTGAACCGGTGCGTGTGTCGCGGAAAGAGCATCCCCTCGGCGCGGCCGTAGCCGCGCTGCTGCCGCAGGTAGGCGCGGACGCTCCGCCGGGCGACGTGCCAGACGAACGCGGCGCTCGTGAAGCGGATCACGTTGCCGCGGTCGAGCAGCTTCCAGCACACGTCGACGTCGTCGCCGGCCGCCCGGTACGTGACGTCGAACCCGCCGATCGCCCGCAGCACGTCGCGGCGGAAGGCCATGTTGCAGCCCGGGATGTGCTCCGCGACATCGTCGTCGACCAGGACGTGCGTCGGCCAGCCGGGCGCCGCCGCGATGCAGGCGGCGACCCGCGAGCCGCCGACCTCGGGGATGTTGAGCCCGCCCACGGCGGCGGCGCCGGTGCGGGCGAACGCGCGCGCCAGGTGGGACAGCCAGTCGGGGTCGGCGATGCAGTCGGCGTCGGTGTAGGCGACGATCTCGCCGGTCGCGGCCTCGAGGCCGACGTTGCGCGCGGCGCTGAGGCCCATGTTCGGCTGGTGGATCACGCGGAAGCGCCAGTCGGCCGCCGCGACCGCGTCGGCGACCGGCCCCGTCTCGTCGGTCGAGCCGTCGTTGACGACGATCACCTCGAAGTCGGGGTAGTGGAGCGCACGCAGCGAGGCGAGGCAGGCCTCGATCGTCGAGCCGGCGTTGTACGCGCAGATCACGACGGAGATGCGGGGGGACGCCTGCCCCGCGGCGGGGGCCGGCCAGCGGAAGACCTGCTGCACGGCGCGATAGGCCGCCTTCGGGCGCCGGTCGCGGGCGACGAGGCCGAAGCTCCAGTCGGTGATCTCCGCGCCGCCCGTGTACCACTCGTCGGTCCAGGCGTACGCCACCGCGCCGGCCGCGCCGGCGTCGAGCGCGAGGCGGAGCTGACGGGAGAGCCGCCGCGCCTGGCTGCGCTCCCCCTCGCGGACCGAGTCGAAGCCCAGCTCGCCGATGAGGAGCGGACGCTCGCCGGCGACGTTGAGGAGCCGCGCGAGGTAGCGCCGGAAGGCGTCGTCGTCGTGCAGGTAGACGTTGAGGGTCAGGAAATCGACCTCGGAAGGGTCGAGGTATTCCGTAGTGGGGAAGTTCGCGTACGTCACGAGGCCGTCCGGGTCGGCGTCGTGGGCGGTGCGGACGAGCCCGTCGAGGAACCGCTCGATCCGGCGCCGCCCGTACCACCGCACGGTGGCGGGCGGCACCTCGTTGCCGATCGCCCAGCCGAAGATGCCGGGGTGTCCGCGGAAGCGCCGGACGCCCCGCGCAACCGCCTGCCGGATGGCCGCCTGGCTTGTGCGGCTGTCCAGGAAGGCGACGTGCTGCGGCCAGGGGATTCCGATCAGGATCCTGAGCCCGCTGGCCGCCGCCGCATCGACGATCCGGGGCGGCGGGACGTGATAGACGCGCAGGAGGTTGGCCCCCATCTCCGCGACCGCCGCGAAGTCTCGCATCGCGACGTCGGTCTCGGGGAAGGGCGCGCCGTCCGACGCCGGCCGGAAGGGGCCGTAGCTGACGCCGCGCGCGATCCACGGCGCGCCGGCCGCGACGAAACGCTTCCCGTGCGCGTACGGCCTCGGCCCGAGGGGCGGCGCCGCGTACGGCTCGGCGATCTCCGGTTGCGGCGCGGCAACGTCCGGTCGGGCGGCTTCGGCGAGCCGCGGCGCCGGCGGGGCGGCCGGAA
>DASVDK010000167.1:0-18858 GCA_036381125.1 Thermodesulfobacteriota bacterium
CCGCTCAGGAGCCGCGGCCCGCGGCCGAGCCGCAGCGTCCCGCCGCCCGGTCGCACCCGGGCGCGCCGTCGCCGGCCCGGCCGGAGCCGGGTGCCGCGCCCGGTTCCGGGCGTCCGGACGCCGGCCCGACGCCGACGCGGCCGCGCAGCGACTTCATCCCGGCGCGCCGCATCGATGGGCCTGCCCCCGGCTTCACGCCGCGACCGCCGGCTGGCGGCTACGGGGATCGCCGTCCGGGCGGCTACGGCGACCGTCGGCCGGGTGGACCGGGCGGTTACGGCGACCGGCGGCCCGGGGGACCGGGTGGCTACGGGGGCCCGCGGCCCGGCGGCCCCCGTCCGGGGGGCGGCTTCGGCGGCCCCCGTCCCGGGGGCGGTTTCGGCGGCCCGCGGCCGGGCGGCGGCTTCGGCGGCCCGCGGCCGGGCGGCGGTTTCGGCGGCCCGCGACCGGGCGGACGGCCGGGGTTCGGCGCCCCGGCGCCGGCGCCGGGAGCGGACCGCGGCCGGCGCCGCGCGGCCGGCGGCCGCGGCCGCGCCGACGACCGGCAGCGGCGGGAGGCCGAGGAGCGCGAACGCGAGCTGATGAAGCTCGGCCGGATGGTACGCCGGCCCGAGACGCGCCCGGAGGTCGGGCCGCGCTCCCAGGCCAAGCGGACGATCCGCATCGAGGAGGTCGTGAGCGTCGGCGTCCTCGCCCAGAAGATGGGCGTCAAGGCGGCCGACGTGCTGCGCCGGCTCATCGACCTCGGCGTGATGGTCACGATCAACCAGACCATCGACTCCGACACGGCGGCGCTCGTGGCGAGCGACTTCGGCTACGAGATCGAGAACGTCGCCATGGAGCTCGAGGAGGTGGGCGAGAAGGTCGACGAGACGCCCGAGGACCTCGTGCCCCGGCCGCCGGTCGTCACGATCATGGGCCACGTCGACCACGGCAAGACGTCGCTGCTCGACGCCATCCGCCAGACGAACGTGGCCGCCGGCGAGGCCGGCGGCATCACGCAGCACATCGGCGCCTACGACGTCACGCTGCCGGACGGCCGGCGCGTGGTGTTCCTCGACACGCCGGGCCACGAGGCGTTCACCGCCATGCGCGCCCGCGGCGCGAAGGTGACCGACATCGTCGTCCTGGTGGTCGCGGCCGACGACGGCGTCATGCCGCAGACGGTCGAGGCGATCAACCACGCGAAGGCGGCCGGCGTGCCGATCGTCGTCGCGGTGAACAAGATCGACAAGCCCGAGGCGCAGCCCGACCGCGTCAAGCAGGCGCTGACCGAGCACCAGCTCGTCGCCGAGGAGTGGGGCGGCGACACCATGTTCGTCAACGTGTCGGCCAAGACGAAGCAGGGCATCCAGGAGCTGCTCGAAGGCATCCTGGTCCAGGCCGAGGTGCTCGAGCTCAAGGCCAACCCGAAGCGGCCGGCGCAGGGGACGATCGTCGAGGCCAAGCTCGACAAGGGCCGCGGCGCGGTGGCCACCGTCCTGATCCAGAGCGGGACGCTGCGGCAGGGCGACGCCTTCGTCGTCGGCCAGCAGTACGGGCGCGTGCGCGCCATGTACGACGACCGCGGCAAGAAGCTCGACGCGGCGGGCCCCGCCAAGCCGGTCGAGATCCTCGGTCTTTCGGGCGTGCCGGAGGCGGGCGATCGCTTCACCGTCGTGAGCGACGAGCGCAAGGCCAAGGCGATCGCCGAGGCGCGCGCGCAGAAGGCCCGCGAGGCGGAGCTGGCCAAGACGAGCCGGGTCACGCTCGAGGACATCTACTCGAGGATCGCCGAGGGCGAGGTCAAGGAGCTGGCCCTGATCGTCAAGGGCGACGTGCAGGGCTCCGTCGAGGCGCTGTCCGAGGCGCTCAGGAAGCAGACGACCGAGGCGGTGCGCGTGAACGTGCTCCACGGCTCGGTCGGCGGCGTGACCGAGTCGGACGTCATGCTCGCGTCGGCGTCGAAGGCCATCATCATCGCCTTCAACGTGCGGCCGGAGCCGAAGGCGTCGGCCCTCGCCGAGCAGCAGGGGGTCGACATCCGCGTCTACTCGGTCATCTACGACGCGGTCAACGACGTCCGGGCGGCCATGGAGGGCCTCCTCGCCCCGACCCTCAAGGAGACGGTCGTGGGGCGGGCCGAGGTGCGCAACCTCTTCAACGTCCCGAGGGTCGGCACCGTGGCCGGCTGCTTCGTGCAGGAGGGGGTCATCCGGCGCGGCACCAGGGTGCGGCTGCTGCGCGACAACGTGCAGGTCTGGGACGGCAACCTCGCCTCGCTCAAGCGCTTCAAGGACGACGTCCGCGAGGTGCAGGCGGGCTACGAGTGCGGCCTCGGGCTCGAGGGCTTCAACGACATCAAGGTCGGCGACGTCATCGAGGCCTACGTGGTCGAGGAGGTCGCCACCACCCTCGAGGACGCCTCCGCCCAGGCCGCCGCGGCGCAGCGGGAGCGCGCCGCCAACATCCCGCCGGCCCGACGGCCGGGCGCCGAGCCCGGCCGGCCGGGCGCGCCGCGGTAAGGGAGACGACCCCGCGGGGGGCGCACGGCGCCCCCCGCGAGAGCCGCGGCCGTGGTCGTGGGTGTGTGTCAGCTCGACGTGATGGTGCACGACAGCGACTCGCTGAAGGCGAAGCGCAGCGTGCTCAGGCGCGTCATCGCGCGGGTCCACCAGACCTTCCCCGTCGCCATCGCCGAGGTGGGCGACCACGACATCTGGCAGCGCGCCACGCTCGGCGTCTCCGTCGTCGGCAACGAGGAGGCGCACGTCAACGCCGTCCTCGACAAGGTCGTGAACTTCGTCGACGGCCTACACCTGGTCGAGATCCTCGACCACCAGATCGAGCTGCTCCATTACTAGCGGCCGAGACACGCCATGTCGTTCCAGAGAAAGCACCGGGTGGCCGACGCGATCAAGGCGGAGGTATCGGACCTCCTCCGGCGCGGCCTCAAGGATCCACGGATCGGGTTCGTCACCGTCACCGACGTGGAGGTGTCGTCCGACCTGCGCCAGGCGCGGGTCTACTACAGCGTGGTCGGCAGCCCGGCCGAGCGCGAGGCGACCGAGAAGGGCCTGCAGTCGGCGACCGGCTTCGTGCAGAGCCACGTCGGCAAGCGTCTCGGCCTGCGCAACACGCCGACGCTCGAGTTCCGGTACGACCCGTCGCTCGAGCAGGGCGCGCGCATCGAGCAACTGCTCAGGGAGGCCCGGGCCCATCCGCCCGACACGGAGGCGGACGCCGGCGAGACCGGCCGCACGCCGGAGTCGTCGGAGGGGTAGGAGGAGCGTCAGGTGCCAGTAGATGCCATGGTCCCGCGGATCGTCGCCGCGCTGCGCGCGGGGGAGCGGTTCCTCGTCGCCTCCCACGTGATGCCGGAGGGGGACACCGTCGGCTCGCAACTCGCCCTCTGCCTCGCGCTGCAGGACATGGGCAAGTCGGTGGTCGCCTACAACAGCGACCCGATCCCGCGCAACATCCGGTTCCTGCCCTACGCCGAGAACATCGTGGCGCAGATCGACCCGGAGGCCACCTTCGACGCCGCCATCGTCGTGGACGCCGCCGACCTCTCGCGGGTCGGGCCGGGGCTCGCCGAGGCGCTGCCGCGCTGCCGCACGGTCATCAACGTCGACCACCACAAGACGAACACCGGCTTCGGCGACCTCCGGTTCGTCGACCCGAACGCCAGCGCCACGGGCGAGGTCGTCTACCGCCTGCTCAGGGCGATCCCGGTGACGATCACGCACGAGATCGCCGTGAACCTCTACGTCACGATCCTGACCGACACCGGCTCCTTCCACTACACCAACTCGACTCCCGAGGCCTTCCGCATCGCGGGCGAGATGGTGAGCCTCGGCGTGCGCCCCTGGAGCGTCGCCGAGAAGATCTACGAGAGCAACCCCGCCGCGCGCATGCGACTCCTCGGGAAGGTGCTCGGCACGCTCGACGTGACGCCCGACGGCAAGGTCGCCTCCATCGTCGTGTCGAGGGCCGACCTGGCGGTGCACGGCTGCACCGCCGACCTCACCGACGGGTTCATCAACTTCCCCAGGTCCATCGAGGGGGTGGAGGTCGCGCTCATGTTCCGCGAGGAGTCGGAGGTCGCCTACAAGGTCTCCTTCCGCTCCCGGGGGAACGTGGACGTCGCCGCCATCGCCGGCCTGTTCGGAGGGGGCGGACACCGCAACTCGGCCGGCTGCCTCGTGCGCGGTCCGCTCGCCGAGGTCAAGGCGCGGGTCCTCGCCGCGGCCGCCAGCCGCATCGTCTCGGGCCGTGACCCCTTCATGGTCGTCAACTACTGAGACGGGTCACCGTGGGCCGTCGAGCGAGGCCCGCCAGGCGCACCCCACGGAACCGGAGGTTCCGTGGGGGCCCCGCGCAGGGGCCGAGCGACCGTTCATGAACCCTCCCGACTCCGATCTCCACGGCGTCCTCGTCGTCGACAAGCCGAAGGGGCCGACGTCGCACGACGTCGTCCTGCGGGTGCGGCGCCGGCTCGGCGTCCGGAAGGCGGGCCACACCGGGACGCTCGACCCCATGGCGACCGGCGTCCTGCCGGTGGTCGTCGGCGAGGCGACCAAGCTCGTCCCGCTCCTGATGGAGGGGGACAAGGCGTACGAGGCCGAGGCGACGCTCGGGATCGAGACCGACACGCTCGATGCCGAGGGCCGCGTCGTGGCGACGACGCCGGCCGCCGCCTGGCCGACCGACCGGGCAGCGGTCGAGCGCGCGGTGGCCGGCCTGGCCGGCCGGCGGGTGCAGCGTCCGCCCGCCTTCTCGGCCGTCAAGGTGGGCGGACGGCCGCTCCACGAGCGGGCGCGCGCCGGCGAGTCGGCCGAGGGCGCCCCCCGGGAGGTGATCGTCCACGAGGCGCTCCTGACCGGCTTCGAGCCGGCGCAGGGCGACCGTCCGCCCCGGATCCGCTTCCGGGTCACCTGCTCCAAGGGCACCTACGTCCGCGTCCTCGCGGCCGATCTCGGCCGGGCGCTCGGCTGCGGCGCCCATCTGTCGGCGCTGCGGCGGACCCGCAGCGGCCCCTTCGGCCTGGAGCGGGCGGTGCCCCTCGAGGCGCTCGACTCGGATCCCGGCCGGGCGCGCGCGCTGGCCGCGCTGGTGCCGCCCGAGGAGGCTGTCGGCCACCTCCCGGCCGTGACCCTCGAGGCCGCCGAGGCGGTCCGGCTTGCCCACGGGCAGGCGGTGCCGCTGCCGGCCTTCCCGCCATCTGCTCATCCGGGCATCGGCGCCCTCGTGCGGGTCGCGGCCCCCGGACGGCCGCTGCTCGCCCTGGCCGAGGTCCGGCAGGGGCCGGGCGGGGGGCTCGTGCTCGGGCCGACCCGCGTGTTCGCGCCCGCGGACCGCCGTAACCCCCGAACGGGCCGTGGCTTTACAAGGGGGGGCCGGTCTGGTACAAGAGAGCGTTAATATTCGAGGAGGAAAGGGTTCGTGCTGGAGACTGCACGGAAGCGGGAGGTCATCGAGACCCACCGCCGACACGGTACCGACACCGGCTCGCCGGAGGTCCAGATCGCGATCCTCAGCGAGCGCATCGGCTACCTCACCGATCACTTCAAGACGCACAAGAAGGACCACGCCTCACGCCGTGGCCTCCTGAAGCTCGTCGGCCAGCGGCGTCGTCTGCTCAACTACCTCCGCGACAACAACGCCGACCGGTACCGCGCGATCGTCGAGAAGCTCGGCTTGCGCAAGTAGGCGGTCTCCCGCCCATTGAAAATCGAAGAGGGTCAATGACTGCATCGGTTGAGACCGTCTCCATCGAGCTGAACGGTCAACGTCTGTCCATCGAGGTCGGCCGGATGGCGAAGCAGGCCGACGGCGCGGCGTTCGTGCGATTCGGCGAGTCGGCCGTCCTGGCCACCGCCGTCAGCGCGAAGGAGCCGCGTGCCGAGGGGGACTTCTTCCCCCTCACGTGCGACTACATCGAGCGGACCTACGCCGCCGGCAAGATCCCCGGCGGCTTCTTCAAGCGCGAGGGACGGCCCACGGAGAAGGAGACCCTCACCTCGCGCCTCATCGACCGTCCCCACCGGCCGCTCTTCCCCAAGGGTTACCTCTGCGACACCCAGATCATCGCCACCGCGGTGAGCCACGACCAGGAGAACGACCCGGACGTCCTCGCCATGGTGGCCGCCTCCACGGCGGTCCACGTGTCGGACATCCCCTTCAACGGGCCGATCGCGGCGGTGCGGGTGGGTCGCATCGGCGGGCAGTTCATCGCCAACCCGACGAACAGCCAGCGCGAGCAGAGCGACCTCGAGATCGTCGTCGCCGGCAGCCGCGAGGCGATCGTCATGGTCGAGGCCGGGGCGAAGGAGGTGCCCGAGCAGGTCATGATCGAGGCGCTGCTCTTCGGCCACCTCGCCATGCAGCCGCTCATCGACCTCCAGGAGGAGCTCCGACGCCGGCTCGGCAAGCCGAAGCGGACCTTCGTCGTCCCGCCCGTGCCCGAGGGGCTTGCCGAGCGCGTGAAGGCTCTGGCCGAGGCGAAGATCGCCGACGCCATCCGGCTCGTCGCCAAGCACGAGCGGCGTGACGCGCTCAAGGCCGCGCGCGACGAGGTGGTCGGGGCGCTCCTTCCGGAGTTCCCGGACCAGGAGAAGGCGATCAAGAAGGCCTTCGAGTCGCTGGAGAAGCAGGTCGTCCGCCAGCGGATGGTGAAGGAGCGGGTGCGGCTCGACGGCCGCGGCCCGGCCGACATCCGCCCGATCTCGATCGACGTGGGGCTCCTGCCGCGCGCGCACGGGTCCGCCCTCTTCACCCGCGGCGAGACGCAGGCCCTCGTCACGACGACCCTCGGCACCGGCGAGGACATGCAGCGCATCGACGCCCTCGAGGGGGACTTCTACAAGCGCTTCATGCTCCACTACAACTTCCCGCCGTACTCGACCGGCGAGGTGAAGTTCCTCCGGGGCCCGGGCCGCCGGGAGATCGGCCACGGGGCCCTCGCCGAGCGCGCCATCCGGCCGGTCCTGCCGCCCGAGGAGGAGTTCGGCTACGCGGTCCGCATCGTCTCGGACATCCTCGAGTCGAACGGGTCGTCCTCCATGGCGACCGTCTGCGGCGCCTCCCTCTCGCTCATGGACGCCGGGGTCAAGATCAAGGCGCCGGTCGCCGGCATCGCGATGGGGCTCGTCAAGGAAGGCGACGACATCGCCATCGTCTCGGACATCCTCGGCGACGAGGACCACCTCGGCGACATGGACTTCAAGGTCGCCGGGACCGAGGCGGGCGTGACGGCCCTCCAGATGGACATCAAGATCACCGGCGTCACGCGGGCCATCATGGAGCAGGCCCTCCGCCAGGCGCGCGAGGGGCGGCTGCACGTCCTCGCGAAGATGAAGGAGGCGATGCCGGCGCCCCGTCCCGAGATGTCGGCGCACGCGCCGCGCATCACCACCATCCAGATCAACCCCTCGAAGATCCGCGAGCTGATCGGGCCGGGCGGCAAGGTCATCAAGGGGATCATCGAGCAGACCGGCGTGAAGATCGACGTGGACGACTCGGGGAAGGTCGCCATCGCCTCGACCGACGGCAAGGCGGCCGAGAAGGCCATCAAGATGATCCGCGAGATCGTCCAGGAGGCCGAGATCGGCAAGCTCTACATGGGGAAGGTCAAGAAGATCATGGACTTCGGCGCCTTCGTCGAGATCTTCCCCGGCACCGACGGCCTCATCCACATCTCCCAGCTCGCCGAGAAGCGGGTGGAGAAGGTCGAGGACGTGCTCAAGGAAGGTGACGAGGTCCTGGTGAAGGTCCTCGACATCGATCGTTCCGGGAAGATCCGTCTCTCCCGGAAGGAGGCGCTCGGCCAGACGCTCGCCACGGTGAAGGCGAGCTAGGCGACTGCCGGCCGGGCCCGGGCGGGCCCGGCTCCCGCAACTTCAACCGGGACCGCGGGGCGCCGGCGACGGCGCCTTGCGGTCATGGTCGGCATGTACAGGAAGACGGTCCTCCCGAACGGCGTCCGCATCATCAGCGAGCAGGTGCCGCACGTCCCCTCGGTGACGATCGGCCTGTGGGCCATGGTCGGCTCGCGCAACGAGCAGGCCGAGAAGAACGGCATCTCCCACTTCGTGGAGCACATGCTCTTCAAGGGGACGCCGGGGCGCGACGCGCTGGCCATCTCGAAGGCGATCGAGTCGGTGGGGGGCGTCCTCAACGCCTTCACGACCCGGGAGTACACCTGCGTCTACGCGAAGGTCCTGCCGCAGCACACGGAGCTGGCGGTGGACATCCTGGCCGACGCCTTCCTCCACTCCACCTTCCTGCCCGAGGAGCTGGAGAAGGAGCGCAAGGTGATCCTCCAGGAGATCGGCATGGTGGAGGACACGCCGGACGACTGGGTCCACGACCTCTTCAGCGAGTCCTTCTGGCCCGACCACCCGCTCGGCCGGCCGATCCTCGGCACGGCACCCATCCTGGAGTCGCTCGGGCGCGACGACCTGGTGGACTACTTCTCGGGCTACTTCTGGCCGGAGGGGCTCCTCATCTCGGCGGCCGGGGCGATCGACCACGACCACCTCGTGCGGCTGGCCGAGCGCCACTTCGTGCTCGAGCGGACGGCGCCGCGGCCGGCGCCGCAGAAGCCGCCGCTGCCGACCAGGAGCGTCGCCATCCGGCGCAAGAACCTCGAGCAGGTGCACCTCTGCCTCGGCACCGTCGGCATCCCCCAGACCCACCCCCTGCGCGAAGCCGGCTACATGCTGAACACCGTGCTCGGCGGGAGCATGTCGTCGCGGCTCTTCCAGGAGATCCGCGAGAAGCGTGGGCTCGCCTACTCGGTCTACTCGTTCCTCTCCACCTACGCCGACGCCGGGCAGTTCGGGGTCTACGCCGGCACCGGCGCGGAGAACGTGACGCAGGTGATCGACCTGGTGCTGACGGAGCTGCGCGCCATCAAGCGCAACTCCATCACGCCGACGGAGCTGGCATCGGCCAAGGAGCAGCTCAAGGGGAGCTTCCTGCTGTCGCTCGAGAGCAGCGACAGCCGCATGGACCGCCTCGCACGCGACGAGATCTACTACGGCCGCCACTACCCGGTGGAGGAGGTCGTGGCCGACATCGATCGCGTCACCCTCGACGACCTCCATGCCGTGGCCCACGAGATCTTCGCCGCCGATACCCTCTCCCTCGCGGTGATCGGTCGAGTCCGAAAGAGCGCCATCGGGGTGGAGCCGCTGTCGCTGTGATGCGTGTCGCCTCGCTGGCCTCCGGCAGCGGGGGCAACGCGCTCCTGGTCGAGGCGGCCGGCGAGCGGCTCCTGGTGGACTGCGGACTTCCGCCGCGCGAGCTGGCGCGTCGACTCGCCCTCACGGGGCGCCGGCCGGCGGACCTCACCGGCCTGGTCCTCACCCACGAGCACGGCGACCACGTGCGAGGGGCGGCGGACGTCGCGCTGGCCCTCGGCGTGCCGGTCTACGGCACCGCGGGGACGCTCCGGCAGGTCGTGGCCCAGATCGCTCGCCCGGGCCGCGCGGCCGCCGACGGGCGATGGTCGCCGCCGGTCACGACCGGCCGGGAGCGGGCCAGGCTCGCCTCCCTCGCACGGCCGGTGGCGGCCGGCGAGCCGGTCCGGGCCGGCGGCGTGACGCTCCACCCGGTGGCGCTGCCGCACGACGCGGTCGAGCCGGTGGCCTGCGTCCTCGACGCCGAGGGGGTGCGCGTCGCGATCGCGACCGACCTCGGTCGGCCGACGGCCGCCGTCGTGTCGGCGCTCGCCGGCGCCGACCTCCTGGTCCTCGAGTTCAACCACGACACCGCCATGCTGGCGGCCGGTCCCTACCACCCGAGCGTCAAGCGCCGCGTGGCGGGCGACCGCGGACACCTGTCGAACGCCCAGGCTGCCGAGATCCTCGCGGCCGTCGCCCATCCCCGGCTCGGCGCGGTCTGGCTCGCCCACGTGAGCCAGGTGAACAACACCCCGGCGCTCGCCCTCGAGGCGGCGCGCGGAGCGCTCAGGCGCCGCCTGCCGTTCGAGGCGGTGCCGGTGGCCTGCCTCGAGCAGGACGGCGTCCGCGAGTGGTCGCCGGCGGACGCCGGCCGCGGGTCGATGAGCGAGGCGGCGGCGGAGGCCGGCCGCGAGCCGTTGTGGGAGGCGGCGCCGTGAGGCGCCGCAGAGGCGAGCGGCCTCAGGCGGTTGGCGGCCCGCAGGGCCGCCGAGGAGCGGAGGCCGGGTTCACCCCGGCCGGAGCGGAGGCCGGCCGCGAGCCGTTGAAGGAGGTGAGAGCGTGATCGCGCGGTACAGCCGTCCGGAGATGGCCGCCCGCTGGAGCGAGGAGGCCCGGCTCAGGCTCTGGCTCGACATCGAGATCTGGGCCGCCGAGGCGTGGGCCGACCTCGGGGAGGTCCCCCGCGAGGCGCTCGACGAGATTCGCCGCAAGGCCGTCTATCACCCCTCCTGGCCGGCCCGCATGGCGGCCCACGAGAAGGTGCTCAAGCACGACGTGCTGGCCTTCCTGACGACCGTGGCCGAGGACGTCGGCGACGCGGCGCGCTACCTGCACCTCGGCATGACGTCGTCGGACGTGATCGACACCGCCTTCGCCATGCAGCTCAGGGACGCGGCCGACCAGATCCTCGCCGGGATCGACCGCCTCCGCGACGTGGTGGCGCGCCGGGCGCACGAGCACCGGCGAACGGTCATGATCGGTCGCTCGCACGGCGTCCATGCCGAGCCGACCACCTTCGGCCTCAAGCTGGCCGTCTGGTACGACGAGCTGGGGCGGGCGCGCGAGCGGGTCGCGCGCGCCCGGGAGACGATCGCCGTCGGGACGATCAGCGGCGCGGTCGGCACGTTCGCCAACGTGCCGCCGGAGGTCGAGGCCCACGTCATGCGCAAGGCGGGGCTTCGCGGCGAGCCGGCCGCCACGCAGGTCGTTCACCGCGACCGCCACGCGGAGTACTTCACGGCGCTCGCCCTCCTCGGCGCCACCGTCGAGCGCATTGCCACGGAACTGCGGCACCTGCAGCGCACGGAGGTGCTCGAGGTGGAGGAGGCGTTCGAGTCGGGCCAGAAGGGCTCCTCGGCCATGCCGCACAAGCGCAACCCGATCTCCTCCGAGAACCTCACCGGCGTGGCGAGGCTGCTCAGGGGCTACGCGCTGCCGGCCCTCGAGGACGTGGCCCTCTGGCACGAGCGCGACATCAGCCACTCGTCGGTCGAGCGGGTCATCGGTCCCGACGCGACGATCCTCGCCGACTACATGGTCCACCGCCTCACCGGCATCGTCTCGGGCCTGGTCGTCCACGCCGACCGGATGCGCGAGAACCTCGAGTCGATGCGGGGCATCACCGCCTCCCAGCAGGTCCTCCTTGCCCTGGCGCGGCGTGGGGTCGCCCGCGAGACGGCCTACCGCATCGTCCAGCGCAACGCGGCACGCGTCTGGGACGAGAGGCTCACGTTCCGCGCGGCGCTCGAGGCCGACCCCGAGGTGCAGCGCCTGCTGCCCGCCGGCGACCTTTCCGCCTGCTTCGATGTCGGCTACCATCTCAAGCACGTCGACACGATCTTCCGGCGGGTCGGGCTCGATCCGGCCGACGGCGAGGGGAGGGCGGCGCGATGACCGTGCAGCGCGGGGCTCGGCTCTACGAGGGCAAGGCGAAGGTCCTCTACGCCACCGACGACCCCGGCCTCCTCATCCAGTACTTCAAGGACGACGCCACCGCCTTCAACGCGCAGAAGCGGGGGACGATCGTCGACAAGGGCGTCATGAACGCCCGTATCTCCGCGTTCCTCTTCCGCTTCCTCGAGAGCCAGGGGGTGCGCACGCACTTCGTGGAGCTGCTCTCCCCGCGCGAGATGCTGATCAAGAAGGTGAGCATCGTCCCGCTCGAGGTCGTGGTACGCAACGTCGTCGCCGGCTCGCTGGCGAAGCGGATGGGGATCGCCGAGGGGACGCCGCTCAAGCGGACGATCGTCGAGTACTACTACAAGAGCGACCCGCTCGGCGACCCGATGGTGTCCGAGGAGCACATCGAGGTCTTCGACCTCGCGACCCGGGAGGAGCTCGCGTTCATCACGCGGGAGGCCCGGCGGGTGAACGACCTCCTCTCCCGGTTCTTCCTCGAACGGGGGATCCGGCTCGTCGACTTCAAGCTCGAGTTCGGCCGGCACCCCTCGGGGCTCCTCCTCGCCGACGAGATCACCCCGGACGGCTGCCGGCTCTGGGACGCGGAGACCGGCGAGAAGCTCGACAAGGACCGCTTCCGGCGCGACCTCGGCGGGGTCGAGGCGGCCTACAGGCGGGTGCTCGACCTGGTCACGGCGGGCTAGCAACGGGAGACCACGGTGGTAGCCAGGATCCACATCACGCTCAAGCGCGGCGTGCTCGACCCCCAGGGCAAGGCGATCCAGCAGGGCCTCGCGGACCTCGGCTTCGAGGGGGTCGAGGACGTGCGCGTGGGCAAGTACATCGAGCTCAAGATCGACGGCGTGTCGAAGGACACGGCCGAGCGGCGGGTCCGGGCCATGTGCGAGCAGCTCCTCGCCAACCCGGTCATCGAGGACTTCAGGTTCGAGATCAGGAACGTATGAAGATCGCGGTCGTCACCTTCCCGGGCTCCAACTGCGACGTCGACGCCCTGCACGCCGTCGGCACCGTCCTCGGCGCCGACGCGATCCGGGTCTGGCACAAGGAGACGGCGCTGCCGGCCGGCCTCGACGGCGTCATCCTGCCCGGCGGCTTCGCCCACGGCGACTACCTGCGCACCGGCGCCATCGCCCGCTTCTCGCCCATCATGCCGGCGGTCGAGCGGTTCGCGAAGGGGGGCGGGCCGGTCCTCGGCATCTGCAACGGCTTCCAGATCCTCCTCGAGGCGGGGCTCTTGCCGGGCGCCATGCTCCGGAACCGGCAGCTCAGCTTCGTCTGCACCGACGTGTACGTGCGCGTCGAGCGCGCCGACACCGCCTGGACCCGGGCGGCCAGGGCGGGCCAGGTCCTGAGGCTGCCGGTCAAGCACGGCGAGGGGAACTACTTCGCCGACGCGGCCCTCCTCGAGCGCCTCGAAGGGGAGGGGCAGGTCGTCTTCCGCTACGTCGACGAGCGCGGCCGGGTCACCGACGAGGCGAACCCGAACGGGTCGATCCACAACATCGCCGGCGTGTGCAACGCCGGCCGCAACGTGGTGGGGCTCATGCCCCATCCCGAGAACGCCTGCGAGGCGCTCCTCGGCAGCGAGGACGGCCGCTTCATCCTCGAGAGCGTCGCCTCGGCGGAGTTCGGGGCGGCTCGTGCCTGACGCGCCCCGCCCGTTCCCCGGCGACCCGCCCGTCACCCCCGAGCTGGCCGCCGCCGGCGGGATCACCGCCGACGAGTACGAGCGGATCGTCGGCCGCCTCGGCCGCACCCCCACCTTCACCGAGATCGGCCTCTTCCAGGCCATGTGGAGCGAGCACTGCTCGTACAAGAGCAGCCGGGTGCACCTCAAGGCGTTCCCCACGAGCGGCCCGCACGTGCTCCAGGGGCCTGGCGAGAACGCCGGGGCGGTGGACGTCGGGGGCGGCCTGGCGGCGGTCTTCAAGATCGAGAGCCACAACCACCCGTCCTTCATCGAGCCGTACCAGGGGGCGGCCACCGGTGTCGGCGGCATCATCCGCGACGTCTTCACCATGGGAGCGCGGCCCATCGCCCTCATGAACTCCCTCAGGTTCGGTCCGCCCGACGCGCCCCGCATGAAGCACCTCATCAAGGGCGTCGTGGCCGGGATCGGCGGCTACGGCAACAGCTTCGGCTGCCCCACGGTGGGGGGCGAGGTCGGCTTCGAGCCGTGCTACGCCGGCAACATCCTGGTCAACGCCTTCTGCCTCGGCGTGGCGCCGGCCGACCGGCTCTTCCGGGCGCGAGCCGCCGGCGTCGGCAACCCGGTGATCTACGTCGGCTCCCGGACCGGGCGCGACGGCATCCACGGCGCCACCATGGCGTCGGCCGCGTTCGAGGAGGGGGGCGAGTCGAAGCGCCCCACCGTGCAGGTGGGCGACCCCTTTGCCGAGAAGCTCCTCCTCGAGGCCTGCCTCGAGCTGATGGCAGGCGACGCCGTCGTCGCCATCCAGGACATGGGCGCCGCCGGGCTCACCTCGTCGTCGGCCGAGATGGCCGGCCGCGGGGGGCTCGGCATCGAGATCGACGTCGACCGCGTGCCGCGGCGCGAGGCCGGCATGACGCCCTACGAGGTCATGCTCTCGGAGAGCCAGGAGCGGATGCTCCTGGTGGCCCGCGCGGGACGGGAGGCGGAGGTGGCCGCGGTCTTCGCCAGGTGGGACCTCGAGGCCGCCGTCGTGGGGCGGGTGACGGACGACGGGCGGCTGCGCGTCATCGCGGGCGGCGCGGTCGTGGCCGACGTCCCCGTGGCGGCGCTCACGGACGAGGCGCCGGTCTACCGCAGGCCGGCGGCCGAGCCGCCGGGCCGCGAAGCGCGCCTCGCGCTCGACCTCGACGCCTGCCCGCCGCCGGCTCCGACGGCGTGGGGCGAGGCGCTCGAGCGCCTCCTGACGAGCCCGGGGCTCTCGTCTCGCGAGTGGGTCTACCGCCAGTACGACTCCGTCATCCTCACCAATACCGTCGTCGGTCCCGGCTCGGACGCCGCGGTCGTCCGCCTCAAGGGCACCGACCGGATGCTCGCCATGGCGGTGGACGGCAACGGCCGCTACGGCGGCCTCGACCCGCGCACGGGGGGCGCGCTCGCGGTGGCCGAGGCAACGCGCAACGTGGCCTGCTCGGGCGCGCGACCGCTCGCCCTGACCGACTGCCTCAACTTCGGCAACCCCGAGCGCCCGGAGACGATGTGGCAGTTTCAGGAGGCGATCGCCGGGATGAGCGAGGCGGCCGCCGCCCTCGGCACCCCGGTCGTGTCGGGCAACGTCTCCTTCTACAACGAGACCGACGGCGTCGGGATCGACCCCACGCCGATCGTCGCCGCGGTGGGGGTGATCGAGGGGGGGCGCCTGCCGGTCCCGCAGGGCTTCCGCCGGGCAGGCGACGCGGTGGTCGTCCTCGGAGCGACCGGCGACGACCTCGGGGGGAGCGAGTACCTCAAGGTGATCCACGGCGTGGTGGCCGGCCGCCCGCCGGCGCTCGACCTCGCCGCCGAGGCCGCGCTCCAGCGCCTCCTGGTGGCGGCGGCGGCGGAGGGGCTCCTCGCCTCGGCGCACGACTGCGCCGAGGGGGGGCTGCTCGTGGCGCTCGCCGAGGCGACCTTCGGCAACCGCGGGGAGCCGCCGGTAGGCGCGGCGGTGGACCTGTCGGCGCTGCCGCTCGTGGGGGGGCGGCCGGTGCGGCCGGAGTCCAGGCTCGTCGCGGAGACGCCGTCGCGCGTGGTCGCCTCCGTGCCGCCGGACCGGGTGGCGCAGCTCGAGGCGCTGGCGGCCCGACACGGCGTCCCCGTGGCGCGGGTGGGGGAGGTCGGCGGCGACCGCCTCCGCGTGACCGGCCCCGGCGTGGACCTCGACGTGGCCGTCGCACCGCTCCGCGAGGCGTGGCGGACCGCCTTCGCCCGCATGATGGCGGCGCGCTAGAGTCAAGAATCCAGGAGGACACCACCGGGCATGTGCGGCATCTTCGGCGTCTACGGCCATCCCGAAGCCGCCAACCTGACCTATCTCGGCCTCTACGCGCTCCAGCACCGGGGCCAGGAGTCGGCCGGCATCGTGGCCGCCGACGGCCGCGACCTCGAGGTCCACCGGGGCATGGGTCACGTCGCGGACATCTTCCGGGCCGACGTGCTGCGGGAGCTGCGGGGGCCCATGGCCATCGGGCACGTGCGCTACTCGACGGCCGGCTCGAGCACGCTCGAGAACGCACAGCCCATCGTCGTGCGGCAGGCGCGCGGCGCGCTCGCCGTCGGGCACAACGGCAACCTCGTGAACGCCCTCGAGCTTCGCGAGGAGCTCGAGGCGCAGGGCTCGATCTTCCAGTCGGACATGGACACCGAGGTCATCCCGCACCTCATGGCCCGCTCCCGCGGCAAGACCACCCCGGACCGGGTCGTCGACGCGCTCCGCCGGGTCGAGGGGGCCTACTCGCTCCTCTTCCTCACCGAGGACACCCTCGTCGCCGCCCGCGACCCGAACGGCTTCCGGCCGCTCGTGCTCGGCAAGCTCGGCGATGCGTGGATCGTCACGTCGGAGACCTGCAGCCTCGACCTGATCGAGGCGCGGTTCGTCCGCGAGGTCGAGCCGGGCGAGGTGATCGTCGTCGACCCGAGCGGCCTCAGGGCCGTGACGCCCCTCCCGGCGCCCGAGACGGGCGTGACGCGCTGCATCTTCGAGGCGGTCTACTTCGCGCGCCCCGACAGCCGCACCCCGGACGGCACGGTGTACGAGATCCGCAAGCGGCTCGGCCGCGAGCTCGCGCGCGAGCACCCGGTCGAGGCCGACATCGTCATCCCGGTGCCCGACTCCGGCGTGCCGGCCGCCATCGGGTTCGCGCAGCAGGCGGGCATCCCGTTCGAGACCGGCCTCATCCGCAACCACTACGTCGGCCGGACGTTCATCGAGCCGCAGCAGCAGATCCGGCACTTCGGCGTGAAGATCAAGCTCAACGCCGTGCAGGAGGTCCTCGAGGGGAAGCGTGTCGTCGTCATCGACGACTCCATCGTGCGCGGGACCACGGCGCGCAAGATCATCAAGATGGTGCGGCGCGCGGGGGCCAGGGAGATCCACTTCCGGATTTCCTCGCCGCCGACCCTCTTCCCGTGCTTCTACGGCATCGACACGCCCAACCGATCGGAGCTGATCGCGTCGTCGCACACGGTCGAGGAGATCCGCCAGTACGTGACGGCCGACTCGCTCGCGTACCTGTCGATCGAGGGGCTCCACCGCGCCGTGCAGGGCGACCGCGGCGTCGGCGGGGAGTTCTGCGACGCCTGCTTCTCGGGGCGCTACCCGGTCCGATTCCCGGACCTCGACCGGCTGACGCAGTTGCCGCTCTTCCCGGGTGCCGGGCCGGTGAAGGCGGTCGAGGGGCGGCCGCGGCCGCTCCTCCTCGCGGACGACGACGACGCACCGGCCGGCGGGTCCTTCGACGTCCCGGACGAGGAAGCGCAGGCGGAGCTGGACGTGGAGCCGGTCACGGCGGCCCGGACCGGACGGAGAGGGCGATGACGCCGGCGCACGGCCTCGCCGCGCTGGCCGCCATGCTCCTCGCGGTCGGCTGCGCCCCCATGGCCCGCCAGGCCGAGTCGACCCCCCGGGGCGACTACCAGGCAATCCTCGAGCGCTGGACCCGGGCCGGCCAGGAGTACGATCGGCTCGAGACGCGCCTCTACGTGGCGGCCACCTACAAGAGCTGGCCGTTCCGCGAGGCGTACGTCGCCGAGTACGCGCGCATCTTCCTGCTGCCCGACCGGGAGCGCGAGGCGCTTCTCGCCCGCGAGACGGCCTCGTTCGAGCAGTTCCACGAGTTCGTCCTGTCGGCCTACACGCCCTACCGCCAGAGCGGGGACTTCCTGACCCGAACCGGCCTCTGGAAGCTCTACCTCGAGGGCCCGAACGGGCTTCGCGTGCCGACGAGCCGCGTCGACCGGATGGCCGAGCCGCCGCAGGTGCTCGCCGCCTTCTACCCGTACGTCACCCGGTGGTCGCGTGAGTTCCTGGTCCGCTTCCCCCGGCGGACCGCCGACGGGCGGGAGGTCCTGCCCGACCCCGAGCGGGACCCCTTCCGGCTCATCATCACCTCGACGGTCGCCCGCGCCGAATTGACCTGGCACCCCTGACGGTCCGGGTGGTCGGGCCCGGTGTCCGCTCTTGTCCTGCGCCGTGAAATCGGTTATGGAAGAGGGCGTGAGTTCGACGATCCGGAGCGGAGCGGCCGCCGGGCTCGTCCTCGGCGCCTGCCTTGCCCTGCCGGCAGCGCTCCCAAGCGCGCGGGCGGCCGACATCTACCGCTGCATCGACGCCGACGGCGTCGTCCACTTCTCCAACGCGCCGACGAAGGACTGCTTCGTCCGGATCATCGTCGTGCGGCCCGAGCGCAGCGCCCCGCAACCCCCTCCGTCCGCGACGCAGGCCGGCGTGGCGAAGTACGAGCCGCTCATCGCCGAGGCGGCGGCGCGTCACAAGGTGGAGCCGGCCCTCATCAAGGCGGTGATCCGCGCCGAGTCGAACTTCGACCCGAGGGCGATCTCTCGCAAGGGCGCGCAGGGGCTCATGCAGCTCATGCCCGAGACGGCGAGCCTGTACGGGCTCTCCGACCCATTCGAGCCGCGCGCCAACATCGAGGCGGGCGTGAGGCACCTCAAGCGGCTCCTCGAGAAGTACGACGGCGACCTGCGCCTCGCCCTCGCGGCGTACAACGCCGGCGAGCAGGCGGTCGAGCGCTATGGGCGGCGCATCCCACCCTTCCCGGAGACCCAGGGCTACGTGCGCACCGTGCTGCGGCACCACGAGGCGTACGGCGGCGCCGTCCGCACCGCCAGCAAGTAGCCGAGTGCGGGGTGTCGCGCGGGCCGATCGGCCGCCGCGCCGTGCCCCGGATGGGTTGACACTCCGTCGGGCGCCCGGGTAGAATTGCTGTCCGTTCTCGCGGGTGTAGCTCAGATGGTAGAGCGCCACCTTGCCAAGGTGGAGGTCGCGGGTTCGAGACCCGTCGCCCGCTCCATTCGAGTTGGGGGGCCCAACGGACCGCTCAGGTGGGCGGTAGCCCGAGGCTGGCCCCCCAGCACCTCCCGGTCGCTCGGTCCAGCCAGGCCGGACCTCGCTCTACGGCGGCGGCCACGACCCGTGTCCCCCGATCGGTCGGCCCGGCTCGGAAACCGCCTGCCTGCGGCAGGCGCCGTCATCTGCGGGGCTTCCCTTTCCTCAGCGATCGCCACGGTCTCGAAGAGGCACCTCTCATGAACCTCTCCCGTATGCTCGCGGCCAGGGCC
>DASVDK010000168.1:0-15060 GCA_036381125.1 Thermodesulfobacteriota bacterium
CGATGTCTCCGCTCGGCGCGGCCGCGGCGCACGCCCTCAGGCCGACGGCCGACCCGGCCGCGGTGGCCGAGGCGCTCGCGGAGACCACCGAGGCGCGGCGCCTCGTGGAGCGGTCCGGGCCCTTCCCGCTGTCGGGCCTGCCCGACCTGACGCCGCGGCTCGCCGCGCTACGCGTCGAGGGGGCCGTCCTGCCGGGGCCCGAGCTGGTCGACGTGCTCCGCGCGGCCGAGGCCGCCATCAGCACGCGGCGCGCCCTGCGGCACGCCGCCGACGTCGCGCCCCGCCTCGCGGCGCGCGCCGAGCGGCTGGTCGAGCTGCCGCACCTCGCGGCCGCCATCCGGCGCGCCATCGGCCCGCAGTACGAGATCCTCGACGAGGCCTCGCCGGAGCTGGCGCGGGTGCGGGCCGAGAAGGACCGGGTGCGGGGCCAGATCCAGTCGAGCCTCGAGCGGCTCCTCGGCGACGAGCGGGTCGCCGCCGTCATCCAGGACCGGGTCGTCACGCAGCGCAACGACCGCTACGTGATCCCGGTCAAGACGAACTACCGCGGCCTCCTCCCGGGGGTGGTGCACGACCAGTCGCAGAGCCGCGCCACCTACTTCGTCGAGCCGCTCGCGGTCGTCGACGCCAACAACCAGCTCGCCCTCCTGCGGCAGCAGGAGAAGGAGGAGGAGTGGCGCGTCCTCGCCGCCCTCACGGCCGACGCCCGCCGCCACCGCGACGCGCTCGCGGAGAACCAGGCCATCCTCGCCCACCTCGACCTCGCCCAGGCGAAGGCCGCGCTGTCGCGCCGCCTCGAGGCGGCCGAGCCGCGGCTCCTGCCGCCGGCGGCCGAGGGCCTGCGGGGGCTCGCGCTGAGGCAGGCGCGCCATCCGCTCCTGCTGCTCCAGGCGGAAGCGGCTCGACGGGACGGGCTGCCCCCCCGCACCGTCGTTCCCGTGGAGATCACCGTCGAGCCGGCGGTGCGGACGCTCCTCATCAGCGGGGCCAACGCCGGCGGCAAGACGGTCTCGCTCAAGACGCTGGGGCTCCTCGCCCTCATGGCGCAGGCGGGGCTGCACATCCCGGCCTCGCCCGACAGCGAGCTGCCGGTCTTCGCGCAGGTCTTCGCCGACATCGGCGACGACCAGGCCATCGAGCAGGGGCTGTCGTCCTTCTCGGCGCACGTGAAGGCGCTCGCCCACGTCCTCTCCAGGGCCGACGGCGGTTCGCTCGTCCTCCTCGACGAGCTGGGGACCGGGACCGATCCGGAGGAGGGCTCGGCCCTCGCGGTCGCGGTCCTCGATCGGCTCCGCGCCCAGGGGGCCCTGGTCGTGGCGACGACCCACCTCGCGCCGCTCAAGGCCTACGCCTACGGCCGCGAGGGGGCCCAGAACGTGGCGGTCGAGTTCGATCCGCGGTCGCTCGGCCCCACCTACCGGCTCATCTACGGCTCGATCGGCCAGAGCAACGCGATCGCCCTCGCGAGGGCCTTCGGCTTCCCGGCCGACGTCGTCGCGGCCGCCGAGGCGACCCTGGCCGGCGGCGACTCGCGGGCGGCGGCCCTGCTGCGCGACATCGAGCGTGCACGCCGCGCCGCGACGTCGGAACTCAGGCGGGCCGAGCGGCTCCGGCAGCGGGCGGCGCAGGCGGCCCGCACGGCCGAGGCGGCCGAGGCCGAACTCCGGGAGAAGCGGAGCGCGATCCTCGCCCGGGCGCGCGAGGAGGCGGCCCGGACGGTCGCGGCGGCCGACGCGGAGATGCGCAGGGTCCTCGACGACCTCAAGGCGCGCGCCGCCGAGGCGGCCGTCGCGCCGCACGTCGTGGCGGGCGCCAAGGGGGCGCTGCGGCACGCGAAGGCGCGCCTCGCCGAGGCGCTCCGTCCCGAGGCGGCCGGCGAGGCCGCCCCCGCGCCGGCGGAGCGGGATGAGGGGCTCGGCCCCGGCGACCGGGTCCGGGTCGCGTCGCTCGGCCGGGAGGGAGAAGTCGTGTCGATCGACGAGGCGGCGGGCCAGGCGGAGGTCGCCTTCGGGGCGCTCAAGCTCAGGGTCCCGCTCGAGGGGCTGGCCCGCCTCGGCGGCCGGCGCCGGCCCGGCGCGGCGAAGGGCTGGGAAGGAGTGCAGGCGGCGCCGCGCCGCGAGCAGCCGAGGGTCACGATCGACGCCGAGGGCCGGAAGGTCGAACCGGCCCGGGAGGTCAACGTCATCGGCCTGCGCGTGGACGAGGCGCTGCCGGTAGTGGACAAGTCGCTCGACGATGCTATCCTGGCCGGCTTCTCACGGGTGGCGATCATCCACGGGACCGGCACCGGGCGGCTGCGCGCGGCCATCCGCGAGTTCCTCCGGACGCACAGGTCGGTCCGATCGGTGACGGGGGGCGACCCGGCGCACGGCGGCGCCGGCGTCACCCTCGTGGACCTCGGAGGCTAGGGGCGATGCCCTTCATCCCCGAGGAGACGCTGCGCGAGATCCGGGAGCGGACGAACATCGTCGAGCTGATCGGCGAGCACGTCGCCCTCCGCAAGGCGGGGCAGTCCTGGAAGGGGCTCTGCCCGTTCCACGGGGAGAAGACCCCTTCCTTCACCGTGAACGAGGCGCGCGGCGTGTTCCACTGCTTCGGTTGCGGGGCGGGCGGGACCGCGTTCGACTTCCTGATGCGGCGCGAGGGGATGACCTTCCCCGAGGCGGCGCGCGCGCTGGCGCGCCGGGTCGGGGTGCCGGTGCCGGCCGACGACCTCTCGCCGGAGGCGCGGCGGGCCGAGGCCGAGCGGCAGGCGCTCCTCGCCGTCAACGCCGCCGCGGCCGCCTTCTTCCGCGCGCGGCTCGCCGGCCCGGACGGGCGGGCGGCGCGGGAGTACCTGGTCTCGCGCGGCCTCTCGGCCGAGACCGTCGAGGCCTTCGGCCTCGGGTACGCGCCGGCCGGGTGGGAGAACCTGCTGAGGCACCTCGCCGGCCAGGGGCACCGGCCGGAGACGGTCGCGCGGGCCGGCCTCGCGGTGGCGCGGGAGTCGGGCAGCGGCTACTACGACCGCTTCCGCGACCGCCTCGTGATCCCCATCGCCGACGCCCAGGGGCGCGTCGTCGCCTTCGGGGGGCGGGCGATGGCGAAGGACCAGGAGCCGAAGTACCTCAACTCGGCCGAGTCGGCGGTGTACCACAAGGGTGACGTCCTCTACGGGCTCCCCCAGGCGCGCGAGGCCATCCGGCGGGCCGACCAGGTCGTGGTCGTCGAGGGGTACTTCGACTGCATCGCGCTGCACCAGGCGGGGGTGAAGGAGACGGTCGCCACCTGCGGCACGGCCCTCACGGCGCGACACGTGGAGACGCTGAAGCGGTACGCGAGGGAGGTCGTCACGCTCTTCGACGGCGATCCGGCGGGGCTGCGCGCCGCCGAGCGGAGCCTGGAGCTCTTCGATCAGGCGCAGGTGGCCGCGCGCGTCGCCGAGCTGCCGAGCGGGGAGGACCCCGACACGTTCGTGCGGAAGGTCGGCGAGTCGGGGCTCAGGGCGCGCCTGGCGCGCGCGCGCTCGCTGCCGGAGGCCTTCATCGACGCGTGCGTCCGGCAGGAGAAGACGCACACGATCGAGGGCAAGATCCGCGTGCTGCGGGCCGTGAGGCCGCTGATCGCGCGGATGCGCGACCGGTACGCCCGCGACTCCTACCTGCGGTATCTCACCGACCGGCTGGGCGGGCCGGGCGAGGCCGAGGACCTGATTCGCCAGCACGTCCTCTCGTGGCGGCCCGGCGAGTCGGGTGGACGGGTCGAGCCGCCGCCCGCGGCGCGGCCCGCGCGTCGACCGGCGGTGGCCGGCGCCGAGGCGGACGGCGACTGCCTGATCCGCGCCGTGCTGTCGTCGCCGGACCTCGCGGCGGAGATCCTGTCCGGGACGGTGCTGGAGGCGCTGGGGGACCCGGCGGTCTCCGAGATCGTGGCGGTGGCGGCCGGCCTGGTGCGCGAGCGGGGCGCCGAGGCGGTGTCCGCCGCCGGCCTCGTCGACGGCGTGACCGACCAGGGGGCGCGCGAGCGCCTGGCGCGCGTGGCCGCGCGGTCGGGCGACCTGCCCGCGGACGCGGCGGTGGCGCGCAGGCTCGTCGAGGACGCGTCGCTGTCGATCCGCCGGCGGGCCATCGCGCGAGAGCTGTCTCAGGTGGCTCGCGCCCTGCGCGACGCGGAGACGCGCGGGGCGACCGAGGACATGCGTCTGCTGACCGCTCGCGCGGCCGAGCTGGCGATCGCGAAGGGTCAGGTCTCGAAGCAGACGTCTTGAGTCGACGGGTAGGGCAGCGCGGGACCGCGGCGGGTCCCGATCCGGAGGGGCGCAGGATGCCCAAGGACAAGCGACTGGACGAGGTCAAGCAGCTCATGGACCTCGGCAAGGAGAAAGGCTTCCTGACCTACGACGAGGTCAACGACGTCTTGCCCTCCGACATCGTCTCGTCGGACCAGATCGACGACATCATGACGATGTTCGGCGAGATGGACATCGAGCTGGTCGACGCCGCGAAGGTGAAGATCCCGAAGGCGGAGGCCGACGAGGAGGAGGAGGACGAGGAGGAGGACGAAGACCTCGACTCCGCCGCCCTCGGCAAGACCAACGACCCGGTCCGCATGTACCTCCGCGAGATGGGGACCGTCTCGCTCCTCACCCGCGAGGGCGAGGTCGAGATCGCCAAGCGCATCGAGGTGGGCGAGGAGGCGATCCTCGCCGCCGTCCTCAACTCGCCCCTCGCCATCAAGGAGATCCTCAGCCTCGGCGATCGCCTCAGGAAGCGGAAGCTCCGGGTGAAGGAGGTCATCCGGGACCTCGACGAGAACGAGGAGGGGGCGGCGGAGGAGGAGGAGCGGCACCTCCAGCGGGTGCTCGACGCCTTCGACCGGGTCACGAAGATCCACGAGGAGAACGTCGCCATCGACGCCCTCAAGGACGACCGGAAGATCTCCGAGGAGCAGCGCCGCCGCCTCCGGAAGAAGATCCAGTTCAACCGCGAGCGGATCCTCAAGGTCCTCAAGGAGGTGAACCTCAAGCCGAAGCAGGTCGAGCGCATCGTCGAGCGGCTGCGCGCCCTCGCCGACGAGGCGATCCGCGCCGAGCAGGAGCTCGAGGCGCTCGAGCGGGAGTTCGGCATGACGGCCGCCGAGCTGGAGCGGGCCGCGCTGAACGGCAGGTCGAAGCGCCGCGGCGGGGGGAAGGGCCGGTCGACGGTGCTCGGCGGCCGCCGGCTCGATGCGAAGCGGGTCGAGGAGTTCGAGAAGGCGTACGCCGTGATCCGCAGGCGGATCGAGCAGGTCGAGGCCGAGGCGGAGATGGGGCTCGCCGACCTCAAGGCCTCGGTCGCCGCGATCGCCGAGGGCGAGTCGAAGACCAAGATGGCCAAGCGCGAGCTGGTCGAGGCGAACCTCAGGCTCGTGGTCTCGATCGCCAAGAAGTACACCAACCGCGGCCTCCAGTTCCTCGACCTGATCCAGGAGGGGAACATCGGCCTCATGAAGGCCGTGGACAAGTTCGAGTACCGGCGCGGCTACAAGTTCTCGACGTACGCCACCTGGTGGATCCGGCAGGCGATCACCCGCGCCATCGCCGACCAGGCGCGGACGATCCGCATCCCGGTCCACATGATCGAGACCATCAACAAGCTCATCCGCACCTCGCGCTACCTCGTCCAGGAGATCGGCCGCGAGCCGACCCCCGAGGAGATCGCCGAGCGGATGGAGCTGCCGCTCGACAAGGTCCGCAAGGTGCTCAAGATCGCCAAGGAGCCGATCTCGCTCGAGACGCCGATCGGGGAGGAGGAGGACAGCCACCTCGGCGACTTCATCGAGGACAAGGCCATCATCTCCCCGGCCGATGCCGTCATCGCCATGAGCCTCTCCGAGCAGACGCGCAAGGTGCTCGCGACGCTCACCCCGCGCGAGGAGCGGGTCCTGCGCATGCGCTTCGGCATCGGCGAGAAGAGCGACCACACCCTCGAGGAGGTCGGCCAGGACTTCGACGTGACCCGGGAGCGGATCCGGCAGATCGAGGCCAAGGCGCTGCGCAAGCTGCGGCACCCGTCGCGCAGCAAGCGGCTGAAGGCGTTTGTGGAGAATTGAGAATGTGACCCGTCCCGGCTCTGCCGAGGCGCGCCTCGGTAGTTGGCCGGCACGGCTTTCCCAAGGCGGAGCTTGGTAGTTCGGGGCCCATAGCTCAACTGGTAGAGCCGCCGGCTCATAACCGGTTCGGTCCAGGTTCGAGCCCTGGTGGGCCCACCACGACTGTCTGAATCGAACGCCGTCCCTCTCGGGGACAGAATCAGGAGGACGCTCACGTTGCAGACTGTACTTGCCCGATTGGGTCAGCTCCAGGAGGTCGACCTCAGGCTCGACAAGATCCGCCGGACGCGCGATCAGGTGCCCGAGCGGATCGCGCGGCTCGAGGCCGAGGTCGCTCGGGAGGCGGCGGCCCTCGCGGCGGACGAGGAGAAGCTGCGCGCGCTCGAGGCGCAGAAGGCCGAGGCCGAGCGGTCGGTCGTCGCCGACGCGGAGCGGCTCAAGGTGGCCGAGCATCGGCTGATCAGCATCAAGACGGTCCGCGAGTACCAGGCGGCCAAGCGCGAGCTGGACTTCGCGAAGAAGGCCGGCAGCCTGCGCGAGGAGGAGATCGGACGCACGACCGCGCAGATCGAGGAGCTGAAGAAGTCGGTCGACGCGCGGCGCGAGGCGCTCGCCGCCAGGCAGGCGGCGGCCGAGCGGGAGATCGGCGAGCTGAAGGCGGAGCTGGACCGGGTCGAGTCGCAGGTCGCCGTGGAGGCGGCCGAGCGCGACCGGCTCGTCGAGGGGATCGACCCCAACCTCCTGCGCCGCTACGACCAGATCAGGAGCCGCCGCCAGGGGCTGGCCGTGGTGGAGGCGCGCGGCGGCGCGTGCGCCGGCTGCCGCATGGCGATCCCGCCGCAGATCTACAACGAGGTGCAGCGCAACGGCGAGATCGTCTCCTGCCCGAACTGCCAGCGGATCCTCTACTTCGTCCGCGAGCACCAGCAGCCGGCGTAGCGGATGACGGCGTCCACTCGGCGCGGGGACGGCACGGTGCCGCGGGCCGTCCGCATGCACGTGGACGGCGCCTCGCGCGGCAACCCCGGGCCGGCCGGCGCCGGCGTGGCCTTCTTCGACGCCGCCGGCCGCCTCGTCGGCGAGGCGGGCCTCTACCTCGGGACGGCCACGAACAACGAGGCCGAGTACCACGGCCTCCTCCTCGGCCTCGAGATCGCCGAGGCGCACGGCCTGCGCGATCTCGACGTCGTGGCCGACTCGGAACTCCTCGTGAAGCAGCTCAACGGGCAGTACAGGGTCCGGGAGCCGCGCCTCCAGGCCCTGCACGCGAAGGCGCGCGAGCGGGCGGCCCGCCTCGGCCGCGTCACCTTCCGCCACGTCCCGCGCGCCCAGAACGCCGAGGCCGACCGGATGTCCAACGAGGCGATCGACCGGCGGCTGCGCGGGGTCGCCGACCTCGTGTGGTGCGGGTAGGTCGACCGCTCGCCATGCATCGGGGAGGCACGCCGAGCGCGACGATGCAGGCCGCGCCCGGTGTCGGTCATCGTGCGTGTCGCTTTCGACTTGACGGCCTCACACGCCTTCCCCTACGGTCGCCGCAGGTAAGGCTCGCCTCCTGAGAGGCCAGGCCGTCCGTCGCGGCTGACGCGCCGCGGCGTAGAGCCCTCCGACTTGCATGCGGTCCCCCGACCGCCCGTCGTCGGGACTCTTCCGGGAGAGCACGGACCGACCGGTACGGTTCCGCTGCTGCCATGAGGCGGCCGCGCGCGGGTCCGCGCGCAGACAGCTCGCACGTTCCCGGAGGAGCCTGCGATGCGGTTCCGGATCGCTCCATACTCGACGCGTGTGTTTGCCGCTTGCCTCGCTCTCGCCGCCGCGCTCCTGGGAGCGCACGCGTGGGCCGCCGAGCGTGTGCTCTTCCATCACGACGACGCCGTGGGCTCACCGGTCGCCATGACCGATTCCACCGGCGCCGTCGTCTGGGGGGCCGACTACGAGCCGTTCGGCGGCGTGGTGGAGGAGAGCGGGACCGCGTCCACGACGCATCGGTTCACCGGCAAGGAGCGTGATGTCGAGACGGGACTCGACTACTTCGGGGCGCGGTACTACGACGCGCGAATCGGACGATTTCTGTCGGTCGACCCTCTGCTCGACATCGATGCGGCAGCCGGCGCGCCGCAGCGTTGGAATCGTTTCGCGTACGCCTTGAACAGCCCGTTCCGATACGGCGACCCTGATGGAAGAGATGCGGTCATACTGAATGGGGGGTTCATCGGAGGGGAGCCAGGTGTCCGAACCCTGGCTGACACCGTGAGGACATTCTTCCCGCCGCGCAAGAGGGACGCTATCCCGAGGGCAGTCGGGCCGGGACGTCGGGGCTACGGGGGGGCCTGCACGAGAAGCCGTGGGCCGGTGTGCTCTTCGCCGAGAAACATGTCCACAAGAGCGAGCCACGGATACTCGCTGGATGGAGCGTGGGCGGTGACGCTGCACTGGATGCGGGCTCTCCGCACGGGGGCGGCACGTGGGATCTGCGCGTGGTTGTCGGAGCCGCTGTCACCCCGGACATTCTGCGGCGCATCCATAGGGCGGCGAAAACTTCCGACATGGTCGTGATCGTGGCGCTCAGGGGCGACACGTTCGGAGGTGACCGGTCCTACGAATCGCTGGTCTTCACCCTGCGCGGGGCGTTCCGCAGCATGGACAAGTTCTACGAGTACTATCCGAACGTCCAGATCGAGCCATCGGACGCGTCACACTATACGGGCGGCGGGAACCACCGGAGCACTCAAGAGGCGATTCGAAGAGGCGTGGAGACCGTGAGCGAGCGGATCCTGCGCCTCCAACGCGCGCGTCGATGACCGGCGTCTCCGAGTCGGGGGGACGTGATGCGAGCCGCCGACGTCTCGTGCGCGCGTCGATCATGCTGGCGGTCGCGCTCTTCTTCAACGTCGTAGCGACATTCGTCCATGCCGGGGAGGAGATCCCGCTGTTCGGGTTCGTGGCCGGCGCAATCGCCGCGCTCCTCCTTGCACGTCTGGTCTTCCTGGGTATGCGCGGCGCCCGACTGTGGCGAGGTCTGGCGTGCGGGGTGGTATTCGTCGCGATGCTGCCCGTGCTCACGGTCGGTACTGGGCTCGTCGTGTATGACATTGCGAGCGGAGAAACTGGTACGGCCCTCTTTCCCTACTTGGTCGTAGCAGAGGGTCTCTATCTTTCAGTGGTCCCCGAGTCCGCCTACTACAGGAGCCGCCATCGAAACGAGAACGCGTTCCACACTCGACTCGTGCGCGCACTCCGCTCGTGTGACGAGCATCGCGTCAAGAGCACGTTGGAGGACGCCCTGGCTGGCCACGGAGGCGAACTGTACGGGGCGATCGATTTCTTCTCCCGCACGGTACTGACTCGCTTCGTCGACGAGGAGTGGTGCTCGGAAGAACTGCGCCGGTTCGTTCAGCAGCGTGCAGGCACCTGGATCGATCAAGTCCGGTTTCCAGAGCGCGGGTCATGACCCCGTTTCTCACGCGGCGCGGCCGGCCGCAAGACCAACGTGCCGATACCCGACCGAGTCAGTGGTCTGGCACCGCACGTTGGGGAGCAGGTCGTCACCTCGTGTGACTCGAGATAGAAGGGGTATGGTCCTATGAACGCGACGTGTCGCCCGGCGGATCGTCCGGCGGCCGGCACGGCGCGACATGGGCAGGCCGAAGCAGTACACTCCTGAGCCTGGCGTCCCATTCTCCGTGACAGGTTCCGCCGCGCACCGAACCTGTCGCTCGGGAGGCGCGCTGCTCATGACCCTGGTCGCGACAGGTGCCCCGCATGCGGGCGGAGACATCGTCGTTGCGCACGCGGATGGCGTGGCCACCGTCACCCTGAACCGTCCCCAGGTGAGGAACGCCGTCACCCTCGCCATGTGGCGGGCGATGCCGGACCTCTTCGCGCGCCTGGGCGCGGACGGGTCGGTCCGGGCGGTCGTGGTGCGGGGGGCCGGGACCGAGGCCTTCACCTCCGGCGCCGACATCGCGGAGTTTCGGGACGGCGAGTCGCGCGCGTACCACGAGGCCTACGAGGCGGCGGTCGAGGCGGTCGCCGCCTGCCCGAAGCCGGTCGTCGCGATGGTCCACGGCTACTGCATGGGGGGCGGGGTGGGGCTCGCCCTCGCGTGCGACCTCCGCTTCGCCGCGGACGACGCCCGCTTCGCCGTTCCGGCCGCCCGCCTCTCGATCGCCTACCCGGTCGCCTCGGTCCGCCGGCTCGTCGCCCTCGTGGGCCCCTCGCGGGCGAAAGACATCCTCTTCTCGGCCCGGGTGCTCGGCGCCGACGAGGCGCTCCGGATCGGCTTCGTCGACCGTGTGGTCGCGACGGGAGAGCTGGAGGCGGCCACGCGGGCGTACCTCCGCGACCTCGCCGCCCTCGCGCCGCTCTCGCAGCGGGCGTCGAAGGGGTTCGTGGACGGCCTGGTGGCGGGTCGCCTGGCAGCCGGCAAGCCGATCCCCGAGGACCTGGCCCGCCTCGCGTCCGACTGCCACGACAGCGCGGACTACGCCGAGGGCGTATGCGCCTTCCTCGAGAAGCGGCCCCCCCGCTTCACCGGCCGCTAGCGCCGCCAGGCTCGGCCGCGAGGTGGAAAATGGAAAGACCTGACCCCATCTGGAAGGGTTCGTCCGCGCTATAATTGAGGGTCCTTCCGGGACGGTCACGCCATCGCTGGCGGCGGGGCCTTAAGGCCTCGCCGCGAGAGGAAAGTCGGGACACCGCAGGGCAGGGTGCGAGGTAACGCCTCGGCGGCGAGAGCCGACGGACAGTGCCACAGAGACCAGGTCCGCCGGCCCCGGGGGCTTCCCCCGCGGACGGCCGGAGTGAAAAGGGTAAACCCCACCCGGTGCAAGCCCAAATAGGGACGCGTTCGAGGGTGGCCCGCCCGAAGCGTCCGGGTTGGGTGCTCGAGGTCGCGGGCGACCGCGATCCTAGAGGAATGATGGCGCGCGACAGAATCCCGCTTACCCCAGCCGTAGCTGGAGCGACGCCGGGCCGGCCTCCGGCGCGCTGACCGATCCCGGGAGGCGGCGCGCGGGCCGCGAGGCCCGCGCGACCGGGCCCTCTACTTCTCTCGCCTTCGCCGACCGGCGAGCCCCCAGACGAACCACCCCCCAGTCAGCGCCAACGCGATACCCGATGTCGCGGCGCCGGCCGTGCGGTCCCAGGTGCTGCCGAAGCGCAGCTCGACGACATGGCGGCCGGCCGGCAGGTCGAGCGTCATGGTCCCGTACTCGCCGGTCTCGATGGGCCAGGCGCGGCCGTCGACCGTCGCCCGCCACCCGGCGTAGTGAAACGTCGCCACGCGAAGCCGCGCCGGCTCCCCGGTCTCCAGCTCGATGACGCGCCGCTCGGGGTCCCAGGCGCGCACCGCGATCCGGCCGCCCGGCGTGACGAGCGCGCGCGGCAGGCGGGGGAACCCGGTTGCCGGTGCGGCGCGCGGCCGGTACTCGGCGGCGTCCTGGGCGCTGCCGACGTTGTCGGCGATGCGCGCCGCCCAGACCGGGTCGAGGAACGCCTTCGCCACGACGTCGCGGACGCCGACGGCGACGTTGGCCGCCAGGAGGGCCGCGGCGCCGGCGCCGAGGACGCGCGCCGGCCAGGACGCCCCCGGCGCGAACGTCCGCGCCGTCGCGCAGGCGACCAGGAGCGCCGCGAGCGGCGTCAGGACCACCGCGAGCCGCCAGGGGAACTGGATGGCCGGCAGGACCGGCAGCACGGTCCAGAGGCTGCGGCTCGCCCCGGTCATCAGGACGAAGACGGCGGCCGCGACGAGCGCGGCGGCGGCGACCGGCAGCCTCGCGCCGTCGGTCCGCCACGGCCGGCCGCCGCCAGGCCAGAGGGCGGCGAGCGCCGCCACGCCGGCGAGGGCGGCCGTCCAGCAGACGAGTCGGCTCACCTTGTGGTTGAAGGCGATCATCTGGCTCTCGTGCGGCATCCCCCTGGCGAAGAGCGTGTGGTTCTCGGGCTTCGCCACCCAGTCGAGCCACTCGAGCTGGACGAGGGGACGCTCGGCGTACGCGGGGACGAGGAAGACGCCCGCCAGGGCGAGGCCGAGGCCGAGCGCGATCCACCCCCGCGCCACGCCGCCGGGGCGGCCGTCGGCCCACACGACGGCGGCGGCCAGGAGGGGGCCCCAGACGACGAGCGTCGGCAGGTGCGTGAGCGCAAGCCCGGCCGTGCAGACGGCCAGCGCCGCCGCCGGCGGTCCGGCCTCGCGCCAGCTCTTGACCCGGGCGAGCCGGCGGATCGCGAGGAGCGCGAGGGGCGGCCAGACGAAGGCAACGTACTCCGCGATCGCGGCCCGCTCGTAGTAGTCGAGCAGGCGGTAGGGGAGGGCGACGAGCGCGAGCGCGCCGACGAGCGCGGCGCCCCGCGGCAGGCCGCCCCGGAGGTAGCGGTACGCGGCCGCGGCCGAAACCAGGCAGGCCAGCGCCGCGACGACGTCGAGCGCGCGCGGCGCACTGCCGGTGAGCCAGACGAAGGGCGCGGCCAGGTAGTAGACGAGCGGCGGGTAGAAGACGAACGTCGGGTTGCCGAGGCCGGCGTTCACGTCGGGGAGCCAGCGCGGATAGGCGATGCCTGCGGCCAGGCTGTCGGCGAACTCCCGCACCCAGACCAGGTGCAGGCGGCTGTCGTGGCCGACCGGCGACCCCTCGAGCGCCGCGGGCGCCATGAGCGCGGTCGTGACGGCGAGGAGCGCGAGCGCGGCGGCGGCCCGGGGAAGGTTCGGCACGGGCGGGATGGTACCGCGGCCCGGGACGGCGGCGGGCACGGGCTCCACGACCCGATCGCTCGCAGGCGCGTCGTCCGGCTGCCCGAGGAGCGGCCGGCCGAGGGTTGACGCGCGGGGAAGCCGGGCAGTAGTATGCAGCGGGTTCGGTAGCGTAAGCCCGGAGGAGTGGATGCTTACCGTGTCGCTCACGGCCAAGGCGGCCGAGAAGGTGAAGGAGTTCCTGGCCGAGCAGCAGAAGCCCACCTACGGCCTCAGGATGGCCGTGATCGGCGGCGGCTGCTCCGGCTTCCAGTACGACGTCGGCATCGAGGCGGAGCCGGCTCCGGATGACACGGTCGTCGAGAGCCACGGCATCAGGATCTTCGTCGATCCGCAGTCGGCGCAGTACCTGGCCGACACCGAGCTCGACTACGTCGAGACGCTGACCGGGAGCGGGTTCAAGTTCAACAACCCGAACGCCCGGAAGAGCTGCGGCTGCGGGTCGTCCTTCTCCGCCTGAGCGGGCGACCGCCAGGCCCGACCGGCGCGTGACCCACCGGGCCGCGCGCCGGAGACCTCCGACGACAATTTTCGTACACGGAATCGCAAGAAAGGTCAGTGCGCGGCCGTGTGCGCCGACACGCGCCGGCGCGGTCGGTCTCGGCGAGACGCGGGCCTGCGCGCCGCGCCGCACCGCGGCACGGCGCTTGCTTGTAGTCGGGACGACGCCTCGTATCGCCAACGGGTCCTCTGGGTGGGTGCCGCGTCCATGAAGCAGATCTGGCTTGTCGTGGTGTTCGTCGTCGTGATGCTCCTCATCGGCTACGGCTGGCAGGGTGACCCGGTTACGGCCGGCGCCTCCGGAACCGCGTTGCCGGCGGGAGAAGCCCACCCGTAGGGCGCGAGCCGGCCGACCCCTCCGGCCGGCACCCTCGATCCCGACACCTCGCTCCGAACCCCCGGCACGGCCTGATGCGGCCGCACGGCTGCCGTGCGCTCGGGTTTGCGTACGGGACGGCGGTCGGCCGGCCGAGCATCCCACCACTCCCCACCCTTCCCAGCAGGCAGAAAGTCCCAGGAAGATCCATGCGATAGCCGAATGGGCAACATTCCGCTTGCCTGCTCGAGCCGGGTGCAAACGAGCAGCCGCGGAACACCCGTTCAGCGCAGGAAGCTTCTGAAAAATCTCAGAAAGTTGCTTGACTTCCCCGCTTGCCGATCTGTATATTCCGGCCCATTGAGTGGGATGAAGTGGGATGAAGTGCTGTCTCACGTGACCTCCCTGAGCGGGTCGGCCGAGGGCGGGGATCGGGCGCGTGTTTCGGAGTCGCTACGAGCACACCATCGATGCGAAGGGTCGGCTCAGCGTGCCGGCCCGGTTCCGTGAGGTGCTCGCCGAGCGCTACGACGACCGCCTCGTCCTCACCAACTTCGACCGCTGCCTGGTCGCGTACCCGTACTCGGAGTGGCAGGCGATCGAGGAAAAGCTCGCGTCGCTCTCCATGGCGAGTCCCGAGGTCACGGCCTTCACCCGCTTCTTCATCTCTGGCGCGACCGAGTGCGAGATCGACAAGCTCGGCCGGATCCTCATCCCGCAGGTCCTCCGTGACTACGCCAGGCTCGAGAAGGACGTGGTGATCGCCGGGCAGCTCAGGAAGTTCGAGATCTGGTCGAAGTCGCTCTGGGAGGAGGAGATGTCGAGCACCCGCGCGCAGCTCCAGGCGCTACGCGGAGCGGTGGCCCAGTTTGGCCTCTAGGGATGCACGCACGTCAGGGGGCCCGGCCCGACCGTCGATCGTGGGGGCCGGGGCGCAGCCCCGGTGGAGCGGAGGTGCGGCCTTGCCGCGCCGGAGCGGACGTTGGCCGGGCGGGGATCTGATGTTCCGCCACCAGCCGGTCCTGGCGGACGAGGTGGTGGCGGCCCTGGCCCCGGCGCCGGGCAAGCGGATCGTCGATGCGACGCTCGGCGGCGGCGGCCATGCCGAGCGGCTGCTCGAGGCGGGGGCGACCGTCATCGGCATCGACCGGGACGAGACCGCGGTCCGGGCCGCCGCGGCGCGGCTGGCCCGCTTCGGCGATCGGCTCCGGGTCGTGCAGGGCGCCTTCGGCGACCTGCCGGCGATCCTCGCCGGGCTCGGGGAGGGGCGGGTCGACGGGATCCTCGCGGACCTCGGCGTCTCCTCGCCCCAGCTCGACGAGCCGTCGCGCGGCTTCAGCTTCCAGGCTGACGGCCCTCTCGACATGCGCATGGACCGGCGCGACAGCGTGACGGCCGCCGACCTGGTGAACCACCTGCC
>DASVDK010000169.1:0-19327 GCA_036381125.1 Thermodesulfobacteriota bacterium
AAGGGGCCGAGCCGCTCGCGGACGAGCGGCACGTGGAAGTGGATGCGCCACTCTCGCGGCTCGCGATCCCCCTCGGCCGCGGCCAGCGCCTCCGGCAGGTCGAGGTAGCGGACGAGCCGGTCGCCGCGCCGCTCGACGACCTGGTGGAGGTAGACGCCGTCGGCGAAGGGCCGGAGCGCCTCGATCGCCGCGCGGTCGTCGCCGCCGAGGCTCGCCTCGAGCCCGGCGCTGACCTGGACCTTCCCGATGCGGATCGCCGCCGCGGCGAGGGCGCCGAGCGCTTCGGCGGGCGGCTCGAACTCGACCGCCATGTGACAGGCGTCGAAGCAGACCGTGAGGTGGCGGCGCAGCGCCGTCTCGGCCTCGCCGCCCGCGAGCCCCGTGAGCGCCTCGAACCTGGCGCGTGCCGCCTTCGAGAAGAGCCGGCCCTCGAAGAAGGCGACCGTGTCGGCGACGGTCTCCATGACGCAGCAGGGCTCGGGCTCCAGGGCGAGCGCGATGGTCCGGCCGGTGCGCTCGCGGAGTCGGTGGAGGCCGGCCGCATGGCGGAGCATCCCGTCGGCCATCCGGCCGAGGTCCGCCGACGGCCGTCGGAACCCCCCGGGGACCGTGCTCACGGTGCCCTCGACGCCGTCGGGCAGCAGCCCGGCGAGGAGCAACGCGAGACGGTCGGTGTACGCCACCCGGGCGTCGTCGGCCCAGTCCGGCAGGTAGACCCCCTCCTTCACGCGCGTGCCGTGGAAGGCGCCGTAGGGGAAGCCGTTGATCGTGAAGACGTAGAGACCGTGCGCGTCGAGCCAGGTCCGGAGGCGGTCGACCGCACCGGGCGCGGCGAGCGTCTCGGCCGCGCGGGCGGACAGGCGAAGCCCGACGCCGAAGGGGCGGTCGGGCGCCACGCGTCCCTTCACGGCGACGACGTGGCGTTCGAGGTTCGCCCGGACCTCGTCCCAGGACTCGCCGGCATGGATGTTGGTGCAGTACGTGAGGTGGGGACGACCCGGGGCGTCGAGCCTCACCGGGCGGCGTCCCGTCGGGCGAGCCAGTCGATGGCCGCGGCGATGCGCGACAGGTCCATCTCGTGGACCTCGACGCCGCGGCCGATGCCCGCGAGCAGCGTCACGGTCAGGTCGCCCCCCAGGTGCTCTCGGAACTCGGCGAGGCCGTCGAGGACGAGTCGCCGCCCCGCGCCGTCGGTGCGGACGAGCGCGTCGTCCCACAGGCGGAAGCCGAGCCGCTCGAGGAGGTCGAGGACGCGGTCGCGCACGGCCTGGGGCAGGAGGCCGACGCCGGCGGAGTAGATCGTATCGACCGCGACCCCGATCGCCACCGCCTCCCCGTGGCGCAGGGCGCCCCTGCCGGCGTCGCCGTTGCCGCCGACGCCCGGGCTCGCCGTGAGCGACTCGAGCTTGTGCGCCGCCCAGTGCCCGAAGTCGAGCGGGCGTGCGCTGCCGAACTCGAACGGGTCGCCCGACGTGGCGATGTGGCGCAGATGGAGGCGGGCGCTCGCGGCGATCAGCTCGCCGATCGCGGCCCGGTCGCCGGCCGCGAGCGGGTCGGCGTGCGCCTCGATCCACTCGAAGAACGCGGCGTCGCGGATGAGCGCCACCTTGACGGCCTCGCCGGTGCCGGCCACCACCTCGCGATGCGGCAGGGTCTCGAGGAACCGGCGGTCGTTGAGGACCGCGAAGGGCGGGGCGAAGGCGCCGAGGAAGTTCTTCTTGCCGAAGGCGTTCACGCCGTTCTTCACGCCGACGCCGGAGTCGCACTGCGCGAGCACCGTGGTCGGCACCCGCACGAGCCGCAGGCCGCGATGGCACGTGGCGGTCGCGTAGCCGACGACGTCCAGGAGCGCGCCGCCCCCCACGCAGACCACGATCGACTGCCGATCCATGGCCAGGGCCTCGAGGCGCGCGTGGAGGCGCGCGACCGAGGCCGGGTCGCTCTTCGCGGCCTCGCCGCCCTCGAGCACGGCGGGCGCATCCGCGAGCACCATCCGGTCGCGGTGCTCCGCCGCGTAGGCCTCGACCCTGTCCACGAGCCCCGGCCACGCCTCGGCCACCGCACGCTCGAGGACCACGAGCAGGCGATGACGCCGCGCCGGCTCCCGGCGCGTGACCGCGTCGCGCAGCGCGCGGTTGCCCGGGGCGAAGACGTCGGTCGTAAAGTAGACCGGGTAGTCGTACGAAACGGTGATCTGCTGGACGTGGACGTCGGCCGCCGAGTCACCGTCGCGCGCGCGCGGAAAGAGCAGGGTCGTCATCCGAGAGATTATACTCCAGCACAGGCGGCGGACCGTCCGACCGCATTGTTGACAGCCGTTCTAGCAGTCTATAGACTCCGTTTTATTTCTCTCTGCGCCGGTGGCCGCGTGGCCGCCGGCGCGGGTCCGCGCCGCCTGATCGCGGGCACCCTCACGATGCTCGACGCCCTGCGCTCGTCCCGCCGTCACGTCGGAAGCGTTTCACGAACCACGCGTAACGGAGGTAACTGCATGCGTCGCACGCTCTGGGCTGCAGCTCTCGCGGCGGCCAGCGTCGCGGGAGTCCTGGCGGTCGATCCGGTCTCGGCCGAGGTCGAGGTCCGGCTCGAGCCGGTCGCGGAAGGCCTGACGCACCCGCTCATCCTGGTGTCGTCCCCGGACGGATCCAGGCGGCGGTTCATCGTCGAGCAGACCGGGCAGATCCGCGTCCTGATGCCGAACGGCCGCCTCCTCGACGAGCCGTTCCTCGACATCCGGCACAAGCTCCCGACGCTCCTGTCGGACTTCGACGAGCGGGGCCTGCTCGGCCTCGCGTTCCATCCCGACTACCGGAACAACGGGAAGTTCTACGTCACCTACAGCACGCACCTGAACGGCAGGGGGGACCCCGGCAAGCAGCACTGGTGGTCGCACACGAACGTCGTGGCCGAGTACCGGGTCTCGAGGCAGAACCCGAACCGCGCCGACGAGCGTTCGGAGCGGATCCTCACGGCCATCGACTGGCCCCAGTTCAACCACAACGGCCACTGGATCGGTTTCGGCCCCGACGGGATGCTCTACATCTCGACCGGTGACGGCGGCTACGCGAACGACTGGGGCATCGGCCACAACGTCACCACGGGGAACGGGCAGGACCTGAACGACCTCCACGGCAAGATCCTGCGCATCGACGTGAACGCGGGGGAGCCGTACGGCATCCCGCCGGACAACCCGTTCGTCGGCCGCAGCGACGCCAGGCCCGAGATCTGGGCGTACGGCTTCCGGAACCCCTGGCGCTGCTCCTTCGACATGGGCGGGGCCCGCGAACTCTTCTGTGCCGACGTCGGGCAGAACAGCTACGAGGAGGTGAACATCGTCCCGAAGGGCGGCAACCTCGGCTGGCGGGTCAAGGAGGCGACCCACTGCTTCGACTACGTGAACCCGAACACCCACCCGGCGCAGTGCGAGTCGCAGGGAATGGTCGACCCGATCATCGAGTACAGGAACTGCAACGTGTTCCAGGACTGCAAGGGGATCTCGGTCACCGGCGGCTACGTCTACCGCGGCGCCAACCAGGCGCTCGCCGGGCGGTACATCTTCGGCGACTGGAGCAAGACCTTCCCGGTCAGGAACGGCAGCCTCTACGTGGCGACGAAGAACGGCGACCGCTGGGTCATGGAGGACGTGAAGGTCGCCAACATGCCGGACTTCAACTCGTACGTCCTCGGCTTCGGGCAGGACGCCGACGGCGAGGTGTACGTGATGGCGACCGACATCACCGGCCCGACCGGCAAGATGGACAAGGTCTATCGAATCGTGGCACCGTAAGCTGCGGGAGGGGCCCCGACGCGGCCGCCCGGCCGAGCGCCCGGCGGCCGCGTCAGGCTGTAGCCAGGTCACAGGCTCCGGCGGCCGATCCGAGCGGTCGGTCGCCGGAGCGACGTCCGCCGGCCACCACGTACTCCGGAGGGCCCGTGCTCCGTCTCCCCATGCGCGAGGCAGCCGCCGCCGCGGCGCTGGTCCTCGGCCTCTCGGCGGCGGTGCCCATCGGGCTCGGCGCCGCCGAGCCGGTCACCTTCACGAGCGAGTACCTGAACGACCCGGCGAACGTCGAGCTGGGCCGCAAGCTCTGGGGCACCCGCTGCACCTTCTGCCACGGCCGGATGGCCTACCCCGGCAAGGCGCCCAAGCTCGACCCGTCGCGCTACACGCCGGAGTTCGTCTACGACCGGGTGACCAACGGCTTCCGCGGGATGCCGTCGTGGAAGCACGAGTTCGACGAGGCCGAGCGCAAGGCGATCGTCGCCTACGTCATGAGCCCGGACTTCTCGAACTAGCGGGGACCGGACCGTGCCGAGTCCGATTGCCGCCTGTCTGCTCGCCCTCGCCGGGCGGCGCGCCGCCCGGGCCGGCCGCGACTGGCTCGCGGCGGCGGCCGACCCGGCGCGCGGCGCCGCCGACCGTTCGGCGTTCCTCGCGGCCTTCGCGATCGCCGCCCGTCGCCTCGGCACGGCCCCCCTCGCGCCTGCGGCGGCCGAGGTCGCGGACCTCGCGGCGGCCGGCGTCGACTGGCCGCTCGCCGCCTGGCGGGTCGACGAGGCCGGCCGGGCCGCGCTCCTCGCGCTCGCCGGCGACCGGCTCGCGGAGGCGGAGCACCTGGCCCTCGTGGAGGAGGCCTACCGCCACGGGGACACGCGGGAGCGGCAGGCGGTGCTGCGGGCGCTCCCGCTGCTCGACCGGCCGGCCCGCTTCGTCCCCCTCGGGGTCGACGCCTGCCGGAGTCACGTCCAGCCGGTCTTCGAGGCGATCGCCTGCGAGAACCCGTTTCCGGTGAGGCACTTCCCGGACCTCCACTGGAACCAGATGGTGCTGAAGGCGCTCTTCACGGAGGTCCCGCTCGACCGCGTGTTCGGGCTCGCGAGCCGCCGCTCGCCGGAGCTGGCTCGCATGGCGGCCGACTACGCGCGCGAGCGCCGGCTGGCCGGGCGGAGCGTCCCGGCCGACGTCGAGCGCCTCACCGGTGGGGTGGGGACTCGAAGTCCTTCCACGCCGCCCAGGGACGCCGCGAACGAAGCCGAGGCCTGACCGCGGTTGGAAAGGCCTGACCTCAACAAGCAGTGGGAGCTGTCGATGCCGATCTTCGACCCGCACATCCACATGACGTCGCGGACGACCGCGGACTACGAGGCGATGGCCGCGGCCGGCGTCGCGGCGGTGCTCGAGCCCGCCTTCTGGCTGGGGCAGCCCCGCACGCACGTGGGGACGTTCGAGGACTACTTCAACACGCTGCTCGGCTGGGAGCCGTTCCGGGCCAGCCAGTTCGGCATCCGGCACGTCTGCGCCCTGTCGCTCAACCCGAAGGAGGCCAACGACCCGCGCGTCGCCGAGGGGGTGATCGACCTCCTGCCGCGCTACCTGGTGAAGGACGGCGTCGTGGCGGTGGGGGAGGTCGGCTTCGACGACCAGACGGCGGCCGAGGAGCGGTGGTTCCGGCGACAGCTCGAGCTGGCGCTCGAGTTCGAGCTGCCGGTCCTCGTCCACACGCCGCACCGCGACAAGCGGCGCGGCACGGAACGGAGCCTCGCCATCGTGCGGGAGATGGGCGTCCCGAGCGAGCGCGTGCTCGTCGACCACAACACCGAGGAGACGCTCCCCCTCGTCCTCGACGCCGGGTGCTGGGCCGGCCACTCCATCTACCCGCACACCAAGATGGACGAGCGCCGCATGGTGGCGCTCGTCCAGCGCTACGGCCCCTCGCGGATCCTCGTCAACAGCGCCGCCGACTGGGGCGTGAGCGACCCGCTCAAGGTGCCCAGGACGGTCGCCGCCATGCGGGAGGCGGGGATCGCCGAGCGCGACATCGAGACGATCGTCTGGCTGAACCCGGTCGAGTTCTTCGGCCAGAGCGGCAAGCTCGACCTCGCCGGCGCCGCGGCCCGGCCGCTCGTCGACCAGCGGCGGCTCTTCGAGGGCAACTCGGTCCTGCGCGGTCAGGCGCCGCTCGTCGAGACGTGAACCGCGTCGTCGTCCTGAACGTCGTCGGTCTCACGCCCGACCTGATCGGCGAGGCGACGCCGAACCTCGCGGCGCTCGCGCGCGCCGGGGCGATGCGGCCGATCGCCGCCGTCACCCCGGCCGTCACCTGTCCCGTCCAGTCCACGTACCTGACCGGCCTTGCGCCGCGGGAGCACGGCATCGTGGGCAACGGCTGGTACTTCCGCGACCTCTCGGAGGTCTGGTTCTGGCGGCAGTCGAACAGGCTCGTCGCCGGCGAGAAGCTCTGGGAGGCGGCGAAGCGGCGCGATCCGGCCTTCACCTGCGCCGTCCTCTTCTGGTGGTACAACATGTACTCGACCGCGGACGTGACCGTCACGCCGCGGCCGATGTACCCGGCCGACGGGCGCAAGATTCCGGACATCTACACGCAGCCGGCCGGCCTCCGGTCGGAGCTCACGGCGAAGCTCGGGACCTTCCCGCTCTTCGACTTCTGGGGCCCCGCGGCCGGCATCGCCTCGAGCCGGTGGATCGCGGCCTCGGCGCGCCACGTCTACGACACGCGGCGCCCGACGCTCACGCTGGTCTACCTGCCGCACCTCGACTACGACCTGCAGCGGCTCGGGCCGCGCGCCCCCGGGATCCGCAAGGCGCTCGGGGAGATCGACGCGGTGTGCGGCGAGCTGATCGAGCACGTGCAGCGCGACGGCGCACGCGTGGTGGTGCTGTCGGAGTACGGCATCACCGAGGTCGAAGGCCCCGTGCACGTCAACCGGGTGCTCCGCGAGGCCGGGCTCGTCGCGGTGCGCGAGGAGCTGGGGCGCGAGCTGCTCGACCCCGGGGCCAGCGAGGCGTTCGCCGTGGCCGATCACCAGGTGGCCCACGTGTACGTGCGGCGACCCGAGCGGGTGCGCGAGGTCGCGCGGCTGCTCGAGGGGGTCGCGGGCGTCGAGGCGGTGCTCGACGAGGCGGGCAAGCGCGCATGCGGCCTCGACCATCCGCGCGCCGGCGACCTCGTCGTCCTCTCCCGCGCCGACCGGTGGTTCACCTATTACTACTGGCTCGACGACGCCCGGGCGCCCGACTTCGCCCGCACGGTGGACATCCACCGCAAGCCGGGTTACGATCCGGTCGAGCTGTTCCTCGACCCGGCGCTCAGGGCGCCGAAGGTCAAGATCGCGCTGACCCTCCTCAAGAAGCAGCTCGGCTTTCGCTATCTCATGGACGTGGTCCCGCTCGACGCCGGCCTGGTGCGCGGCTCGCACGGGCGGGTCACCGATCGTGCCGAGGCCGGTCCGCTCTTCCTCGCGAGCGAGCCGACCGAGCCGGCGGCGGCCGGGCCCCTGTCGGCGGCCGCCGTGAAGACCCGCCTGCTCGAGGCGGTCTTCGGGCGGTGGCCCGAGGCGGATGCGTCGGCTACAATACCGAGTTCCGTGGGCGCGCCTGCGTGAGGAGGGCTCGCCCCCTGGGAGGCACCGATGACCTTTGTGATCACCGAGCCCTGCATCGACGTCAAGGACAAGGCCTGCGTCGATATCTGCCCGGTCGACTGCATCCACTCGACCGACGAGGAGCGGATGTACTACATCGACCCCTCCGAGTGCATCGACTGCGGCGCGTGCGAGCCGGTGTGTCCCGTGAACGCGATCTATGCCGAGGATCAGGTGCCGGCCCAGTGGAAGGAGTACATCCAGAAGAACGCCGCGTTCTTCCAGAAGTGACCTCGGGGCCGCCGGCCTCGCGGCCTGCGGCCCGTCCCTCCCCCGCCCGCACCCCGGCACAGCCGACCGGATCACGACGCGAGACCTCGACGCCCGCTGCCGAGCCCGACGGCGCAGGAGCCCTGCGCGCCGGGGTCGTTTGACAGAGCGGGCGGCGTCCCGTACCCTCCCCAGGCATGGACGCCGACCGCCGCGCCCGCCTTGCCGCCGAGCTGGCCCGCATCGTGGGCCCCGAGGCCGTGGTTTCGGACCCCTCGGCGCTCGCCGCTTACGAGTGCGACGCCCTCACCAACTTCAAGGCCGCGCCCGACCTGGTCGTGCTGCCCGGCTCCACCGAGCAGGTGGCCGCCGTGGTGCGCGTGGCGCGCGACTGGGGGCTGCCGGTCGTGCCGCGCGGCGAGGGCACGGGGCTGTCCGGCGGCGCGCTGGCGGTCGCCGGCGGGGTCATCGTCGGGCTGTCGCGCATGCGGCGGATCCTCGACGTCGACTACGCCAACCTCCGGGCGACCGTCGAGGCGGGGCTGGTCAACGTCCAGCTCACGCAGCACCTGGCGCCGCGCGGCTACCTCTTCGCCCCCGACCCCTCGAGCCAGTTCGCCTCCTCGATCGGCGGCAACGTGGCCGAGAACTCCGGCGGGCCGCACTGCCTGAAGTACGGCGTCACGACCAATCACATCGTGGGCCTCACGGTCGTCCTGTCCGACGGCGAGGTGGTCCGCCTCGGCGGGCCGGCCGCCGACCCGCTGGGCTACGACCTCGTCGGCCTCGTCGTCGGCTCGGAGGGGACCTTCGCCGTCGTGACCGAGGTCACCGTCCGGATCACCCGCGCGCCCGAGGCGGTCCGGACGTTCCTCGGCGTCTTCGAGACCATGGACGACGCCTCGGCCGCGGTGTCCGGTCTGATCGGCCGCGGCATCGTCCCCGCGGCACTCGAGATGATGGACCGGCCGTCGCTCGAGGCGGTGGAGGCGGCATTCCACGCCGGCTACCCGTACGACTGCGGCGCCGTCCTCCTGGTCGAGCTCGACGGTCTGGCCGCCGGTCTCGACGACCTCGAGCGACGGGTCGTCGAGGTGCTCACGGAGCACCGCTGCCGCGAGGTGAAGGTGGCGCGCACCGAGCAGGACCGCACGCTCCTCTGGAAGGGGCGCAAGATGGCCTTCGGGGCGATGGGGCGGCTCGGCTACGACTTCTACCTGCAGGACGCCGTCGTGCCCCGGACGAAGCTCCCCGCGGTGCTGGCGCGGATCCAGGCCATCGCGGACGAGGCGGGCCTCCGGGTCGCCAACATGTTCCACGCCGGGGACGGCAACCTCCACCCGGTCATCATCTTCGACGGGGCGAGGGCCGGCGACCTCGAGCGAGCGGCGGAGGCCGCCGGGCGGATGATGGAGGTCTGCATCGACGCGGGCGGGTGCGTGTCGGGAGAGCACGGCATCGGGTGCGAGAAGACGGAGTTCATGGGGCTCATGTTCTCGGAGGCGGACCTCGACGCCATGAAGCGCGTCCGGCTCGCCTTCAACCCCGACGGGCGGCTCAACCCCGGGAAGATCTTCCCCACGCCGGGCGCCGGGCACCTGAAGCCCTCGCTCCTCGGCTACAAGCCGCACGCGATCGAGACGGCGGGGCTCGCCCAGCGCTTCTAGGGACTGGCCCGAAACCTGCTTCGGAACTTGCCGCATCGCCGACGCATCGATTGCGCGGCGTGTCCGGCGCTCGCTCCGGTTCCGAACCGTCCAGCCAGGTACGATAACGTGCCGCGAGCGCCGGCGAGGAGGGTGGAGGAGGCTATGTTGCTCAAGCGCAAGGCCCGTCGAGCCACGCGACCGTGCCCCCACTGCGGGCAGTCGATGGCGCCGGACGACATGAAGTGCGCCGCCTGCGGCCGCCTGGTCCGGCTCGAGACCCCCGTGACGACCCGCGAGCCGATCGACATCGTGCTGCCGGCGGGGCGGGACTCGACCCGCCACGAGTGGTAGCCCGGCCAACGGTCCGGCCCGACGGCGAGGCGGCCGCGCGGTGACGAGGCGCGGCACGTCGCTACGCAAGAAGTACGAGGCCGCGACGAGGCGTGCAGAGCGCCAGGGTCGGGCCCCCGCCCCCCACCGGCGCAAGGCGATCGGAATTCCCGGTGGTTACGTGGTCGCTCCCCGGAGGGTTGATCGGGAGGAGGGCTGGTATGCGCCTTGCTAGTTCCCAGGGCGTACTACCAACCTTTCATCCTCCTCCCCAACCCCCGGAAGGCGACTTCCGGGGGATTTTTTTGCCATGAAGGTCACCCGGGCCGAGTTCCTCACCAGCGCGACCGGCCCCAGCGGGTACCCGCGGGGAGGGCGGCCGGAGGTGGCCTTCGCCGGCCGATCGAACGTCGGCAAGTCGTCCCTCATCAATGCCCTGGTGCGCCGCAGGGGCCTGGTGAAGACCTCCTCGACGCCGGGCCGCACGCAGCTCCTCAACTTCTTCCTCGTGAACGACCGGGTCGTGCTGGTCGATCTGCCCGGCTACGGCTACGCGAAGGTGCCCGAGTCGGTTCGGGCCGCCTTCGGCCCGATGATCGAGGAGTACCTCACGCGCCGCGAGGTGCTGGCCGGCGTCGTCGTGATCCTCGACCTCAGGCGAGAGCCGTCGGCGCAGGACCTCGCCCTCCTCGAGTGGCTCTCGGCGATCGGCCGCCGCTCGGTCGTGGCGCTCACGAAGGCGGACAAGCTCTCGGGCAACGAGCGAGCGCGGCAACTGCGCGCGATCCGCGCGGCGCTGCCGGCGTCGTGCGGCGAGCCGGTCGTGGTCTCGGCGGAGACGGGGGAGGGGATGACGGCGCTCTGGCGCGCCATCGGCGCGCTGGTGGAGGGCCGGGGCTCCATCTGACGGCCGGGCCCCGGCCCTCGTGCGCGACGACCGGCGAGGCGACCTACGAGCCGAGGACCCCCTTCACCTTGGCCGCGGTGTCGATCGACTCCTGGTGCTTGCCGGCCTGATGGAGCTTGAGCGCCTCGTCGTTGAGCCTCCTGGCCTCGGCGATCTTGTCGGCTGCGACCCCTCGCTTCTCGGCCGCCGAGATCGCCTCGTTGTTGGCAGCGATGTCCTTCGGGCAATGGAACGCGAGGGCCGGGCTGTCGGCCATCGCGAGGGCGAGTGCGAACGCGATCGCCGTGACGCTCCGCTTCATGTGGTGCTCTCCTTTCGTGATGCGCGGCCCCGACCGGGGCCGCGCGGGAACCATCCGAGGACCGCGCCGCCCGCCGGCAGCGGTGCGGGCCCCTTTCGCTAGCCGCCGACCTGGATCCCCGGCCTGACGGCGCGGAAGAACGCGGTCATGTCCGGCTCCGACATATCGCCGGCCAGCGCGCAGAAGAGCGGCCCCTGGCGCCAGAGGACGACACGGGTGCCGCCGGCGCCGGCCACGAACGGCCGCCCCCGGCCGATCCGGACCCGGTTCTCGGGCGGCAGCGTCCTCGGGCTCGGGACGAGCGCCAGCGTGACGGTCTCGCCGTCCGCCTCGAAGAAGACGGCCATGCCGTCCCGGCCGAAGAGCGTCACCGGCGCCGTCCCCCGCGACCGTATCCGGCCGCCGGGCGGCGTCGCGATGCGCACCGGGACGCCGAGCGCGTCGGTGAGCCGGCGCGACAGCTCGACCGCGTCGTCCGCCGGCGCCGTCGGGCCCCGGGCCTCGAGCCGCTCGTACGCCGCCAGCGCCTCGCGGACGGCATCGGCGGCGAGGCGCCGCTCGGCGCCCGGCAGCGCCATCCAGGTGACGGCCGACACCGCGGCGAGGACGAGTCCGGCCACGGCCGCCGCGACGGCGGGCGCCGCCACGCGCCAGCGCGGCGCGGGCGCCTCGCCGCGGCGCGGGCCACCCCTGCCGAGCGCCGCCACCTCGGCGGCGAGGGCGGCCTCGATGCGCGCGCGCAGCGCGGGCGGCGCGGGGGGGCGCGACGCGCGCGCGCGGAGCGCCGCGGCGAGCGCGCGGTCCTCCGGCAGGACCTCCTCCCCCAGCGTGCCGTCGCGGTCCGTGCGTCGCTCGTCCGTCACCGTGCGTAGTCCTTCAACGAGATCCGCAGCAGGGCGCGCCCCCGGAAGACCCGCGACTTGATGGTCCCCACCGGGCAGCCGACCACCTCCGCGGCCTCGGCCATCGTCAGTTCCTCGACGTCGCAGAGCCAGACGGCCTCGCGGTACTCGACCGGGAGGGCGGCCAGCGCGGCGTCGATCGCCCGCCGGCTCACCGCGGCGTCGAGGGCGGGCTCGGGATCGACCGGCACGTCGGGCAGCCGGTCGCCGGCCTGCGACGCGCTCTCCGGTGGGCGAGGCCCGGAGGCCGCGGGCTGCTCGCGGCCCGAGCGGGCCTCCGTGTTGAGGAAGGTCCGTCTCAGGATCGTAAACAGCCACGCGCGGAGGTTGGTTCCCGGTTGGAACGTCGCCCGGGCCCTGAGCCCCCTCAGCATCGTCTCCTGGACGAGGTCGTCCGCATCGGCGGGATTGCGGGTGAGCCATCGTGCGAAGGCGTAGAGCGCGTCCAGATGGTCGAGGAGCGCCGCGGCGAACGCCGCGGCCGCCTGGGCGTCGTCCCGGTCGGCCTGGTCGCGGCGCGGCACGGCGGGGCGCCTCGTCGGGCGACGCTAGCGCCGCGCTCGTGCGCGGCCCGCCGCGTCCGGACCGGGGGTCGGCGTGGTCCGCGGCGGGCGTTGCCTGAGGAGGACGAGGAGCCCGATGGCCGATGCGGCGATGAGGACGAGGCTGACGACCTGGGCCGCGCGCAGCCCCCCGGCCATCAGGCTGTCGAGCCTCAGGCCCTCGATGAAGAACCGTCCGACGGAATAGAGCCCGAGGTAGCAGAGGAAGAGCGCCCCCGGCCTGGGCTCGAGCCGCCGGCGCAGCCCGAACCAGAGGACGAGGAAGACGCCGAGGTTCCAGAGCGACTCGTAGAGGAACGTCGGGTGGAAGAAGTCGTACGCCTCGAAGCCGGGCACCCGCCGCTCCGGCGGGATGTAGAGCTTCCACGGCAGGTCGGTCGGGCGGCCGTAGGCCTCCGAGTTGAAGAAGTTGCCCCAGCGCCCGATGGCCTGTGCGAGCGCGAGGGAGGGGGCCGCGACGTCGAGGTACGGCGCGACGGGCAGCCGGCGCCACCAGCGCATGTAGACGACGCCCGCGGTGATGCCGCCGATGAGGCCGCCGTGGATGGCGATGCCTCCCTTCCAGATGGCCGGGATGTCGGCCGGCCGGCTCGCGTAGACGTCCCAGTTGAACGCGACGTAGTAGGCACGGGCGCAGACGAAGCCCACCAGCATGGCCACGAGCGTGGCGGTCGTCAGCGCGTCCGCGTCGAGGCCGCGCCGGTCGGCCTCGCGCGTCGCGAGGTGCAGCCCGACGAGCGCGCCCGTGGCGATGAGCACCCCGTACCACCGGATCGTGATGGGCCAGGAGATGATGTCGGGCCCGGGCGAGGTGAACATGGCCGGGAGCCTACCATGCGCCCGAGGGCTTTGCCAACGCCGCGTCCCCGCTGGACGCGCCGCGTCGTACCCCGCCGGGCTGGCCGCGGCGCCCGAGGTGCGCTAGCGTTCGGGGCATGCTCACCCGGCTGCACCACGTGGCGGTCCTGGTCCCCGACCTCGACGCCGCGCTCGCCCCCTTCCGCGACCTCCTCGGGCTTGCCGTCTCGCGCGTCGAGACGGTGGGCGAGCAGCGCGTCCGCGTCGCGTTCCTGCCGATCGGCGACACGCGCATCGAGCTGGTCGAGCCGCTCGAGAAGGACGGCGCCCTCGCCCGCTTCATCGAGCGGACCGGGGGCGGGGGCCTCCACCACGTCTGCTTCGAGGTGGAGGACATCGCGGCGGCCCTCGCCACGCTCGAGGCGCGGGGGGCGCGGTTGATCGACGAGCGGGCGCGCCCGGGCGGCCACGGGATGCTCGTCGCCTTCGTGCACCCCTCGTCGACCTCGCGCGTCCTGGTCGAGCTGGCGCAGGAGCCTTGACACCCCGCGCGGCGGGGCTTACCGTTGAGCGACATTCGTCGAACGCTGGCGCCCCCAAGGGAAGCGTGGTGAGAGTCCACCGCTGCCCCGCAACTGTGATCGGCGACGAAACCCGCGAGCGCCACTGATCTGCACCCCGGCAAGCGAGGTCCGGGCCTCTCCCGGAGCGAGCGCAAGGGGAGCGAGGGGTCACGCACGGGTGGTCGGCCTCCGGTATGGAGGGCCGACGACGCGCGGCGGACCCCCCGCCCGAGGATCGGGAAGGCGCGGGGAGTAGGACGACCCGAGAGCCAGGAGACCTGACGGGCGCTCCCGATCGATGACCTTTCGCGGGAAGGGTCACGGTGCGTGCTCTCGCTCTCGTCACGATCATTGGCGCCCTGGTCGGCCTGCCGGCCGACACGGCACGGGCGGCGACCCCGGCGACCGGCCGGGTGGTGGTCGACGACCTCGGCCGCGAGGTCTCCCTGGCCGCCGCGCCGAGGCGCATCGTCTCGCTCGCCCCGAACCTTACCGAGATCGTCTTCGCCCTCGGGCTCGGCGACCGGCTCGTCGGCGCGACCGACTTCTGCGACTATCCTCCCGAGGTCTCGCGCGTGCCGCGGGTGGGGGGGGTGGCCAGCCCGTCCGCGGAGCGGATCGTCGCCCTGCGGCCCGACCTGGTCCTCGCCACCACGGCCGGCAACGGCCGGGACGAGATCCTGGCGCTCGCGCGGCTCGGCCTGCCGGTCGTCGTGAGCGCGCCGCGCGACGTCGACGCGGTTGCCCGGTCGTTCGAGCTGATCGGCCGGGCGGCCGGCGTGCCGGACCGCGGCCTGGCGCTGGCGTCCGCCTTCCGCGGCAGGATCGACGCGGTGCGGCGTCGGGTCGCGGGCCGACCCCGGCCGCGCACCCTCGTGGTGGTCTGGCCCGACCCGATCGTGGCGGCGGGGCCGTCGAGCTTCGTCGCGAGCCTGCTCGCGGTGGCCGGAGGGGTCAACGCGCTCTCGGGGCACGGGGGGCGGCTCACCGAGCAGTACCCGACGCTCGGGGTCGAGTCGGTCCTCGCCCTCGCCCCCGAGGTGATCGTCCTCGCCGCCTTTCCCGGCACGACGATCGAGACGCTCGATCGGCTCGGCCGCTACCCGCAGCTTCCGGCCGTGCGCGACGGCCGCCTCGCGACCATCCCGCAAGACCTGCTCATCCGCCCCGGACCCCGCCTCGCGGACGCGGCCGAGGCGCTCGCCGAGGTGCTCCACCCGTGACGGTCCTCGACCGCCCGGCGCCGATCGTCCGCCACCGCGGCCCCCTGCCGCTGCCGGCGGTGGGCCTCGCGGCGGCCGTCTGCCTGGTCTGCGCGCTCCTCGGGCTCGGCTACGGCGCATCCGAGCTGGGGCCGATCGACGTCCTCGGCCTCGCGTGGCGCGCCGCCACCGGCCAGCCGGTCGACGCGCTGGCCGCGACGATCGTCCTCGAGCTGCGGCTGCCCCGCGTGCTCGCCGCCATGCTCGTCGGCGCGGCGCTCGCCGCCTCGGGCGCGGTCTTCCAGGGGCTCCTCCGGAACCCGCTCGCCGACCCGTACGTGGTCGGCGTGTCGTCCGGCGCGGCCGCCGGCGCGGTCCTCGCGATCTGTCTCGGCGCGACGGGCCGCTGGTTCGGGCTGCCGGTCGTACCGGCGTCGGCCTTCGCCGGCGGCCTCGCCGCCATCCTCGTGGTGGACCGGATCGCCTCGGCCGCCCCCGCCTCCCGGGCGCTCGGCACCGTCCTCGCCGGGGTGGTGCTCTCGTCGCTCGCGTCGGCCGTCATCATGCTGCTCATCACCGCCTCGCCCGACCCCTTCGTCCGCGGCTCGCTCGTCTGGCTCATGGGCGACTTCGGCATGGTGACGCCCGACGGCCTGCCGGTGCTCGCCGGGGCGGTGGCGCTCGGGCTCGCCGGCGTCTACGCGGCCTCGCGCACGCTGAACCTGCTCGCCCTCGGCGACGAGGCGGCGCACGCCCTCGGCGTCGAGCCCGGCCCCGCGCGGCGGCGCCTCTTCGTGCTCGCCTCGCTCCTCACGGGCGTCGCCGTCGCCGCGGTCGGCGTCGTGAGCTTCGTCGGCCTGATCGTCCCCCACGCCGTGCGGTTCGTCCTCGGGGCCGACCACCGGCGCCTCGTGCCGTTCTCGGCCGCCTTCGGCGGGGCGTTCGTCGTACTGGCCGACCTGGTGGCGCGCGTCGTCGCGGCGCCGGCGGAGCTGCCGATCGGCGCCGTCACGGCCCTCTGCGGCGCCCCCTTCTTCCTCTGGCTCCTCGTCAGGCGGCTGCCGCATGCGTGAGCCGGTCCTGGCGTTCGACGGGGTGCGCTTCCGTTACGGGCCGCGGGCGCCGTGGGTCCTCGACGGCGTGTCGCTCGACGTGCGCGAGGGGGAGGCGCTCGGCCTCGTCGGTCCCAACGCTGCCGGCAAGACCACGATCCTCAGGCTCGCCACCGGCTTCGTGCGCCCCGACGCCGGGGCCGTGCGGCTCTTCGGCCGGCCGGTGGCGGAGTGGAGCCGGCGCGAGGCGGCGCGCCGCGTCGCCCTGGTGCCCCAGGAGGCGCCGCTCGGTCTCCCCTTCCGGGCCGGCGAGGTGGTGCTCATGGGACGCGCGCCGCACCTGCCGGGACTCGGCTTCGAGGGGGAGGCCGACATCGCGGCCGCGGCGGCGGCCATGACGCGGGCCGGCGTGCGGCACCTGGCCGACCGGCCGGTCGACGCCCTGTCGGGCGGCGAGCGGCGGCGCGTCCTGCTGGCTCGCGCCCTCGCGCAGGGCGCCCGGTTGCTCCTCCTCGACGAGCCGGCGTCGCACCTCGACCTCGGCCACCAGCACGCGCTGGTCGACCTCGTTCGGGGCCTCGTGGCCGAGGGCGCCGCCGTCGTCGCCGTCTGGCACGACCTCACCCTGGCGGCCGCCGCGAGCGACCGACTGGCGCTCCTGTCGGGCGGTCGCGTCGCCGCCTCCGGGAGCCCGGAGTCGGTCCTGACGCCCGCGACCATCGCGGCCGCGTACGGGTGCGAGGTCCTCGTCGACCGGCATCCGATCACCGGACGCCCGCGCGTGACGATCGCTGGCGCAACGAACGGGAGGGACACCGTGAGACGCGCGTGACGAACCGTTCGGGATGCGTGGACCGGCGTCGCGGCGCTCGGGCCTCAGGCCCGGGGCCGTGTGGGCGGGCGTGGGGGATCGGCTCCTGTCGTCAGGTGCCGCCCACGCGCCGCCCCGCCGGCGCTCCGGGCTAACGCCCGGGCCCCGCTGCGCGGGGCGCATTCCCGCTAATTGCCTGCGGCCGGGACAGGGAAGCCGGTGGAAGACCGGCGCTGACCCGCAACTGTGATCGGCGACGACCCCCGCGAGCATCCACTGATCTGCACCCCGCAAGCGAGGTCCGGGCCTGCCCCGGACCCAGCGCGGCGGATGATCGGGAAGGAGCGGGCAGTAGGACGACCCGAGAGCCAGGAGACCTCCCCGCGCCGCACCGTGAGGCCAACTTCCTTCGAGGGACGAGGAGGGGCACATGCATCGACGACAGGGGAGGATCGCGCTCGTCGCGGCTGCCGTGGCGGCCATCGTCGCGGCCGCCGCGGCGGGCCGTGCCGTTGCCGGCGAGGCCGGGGGGACGAGCGTGGGCGAGGAGGGGGCGGTGCTGCCGCCCGTGGTGGTGAGCGCGACCCGGGTGGAGCAGCCGCTGGAGGAGGTGGGGAGCGCCGTCACGGTGATCTCCGGCGAGGAACTCAGGCGGCGCGGCATCGACTTCGTCGCCGACGCCCTCGAGGAGGTGCCGGGGCTGTCGACGCCCCGGTCGGGGACGCGCGGCAAGACGACGTCCATCCACATCCGCGGCGCCGACTCCGAGCAGACGCTGGTGCTCGTCGACGGGGTCCGCATGAACCCGTCGGTCGGCGGCCGGTTCGACCTGGGCGCCTTCCGGACCGACAACGTCGAGCGGATCGAGGTGATCCGCGGGCCGCAGAGCGTGCTCTACGGATCGGACGCGATCGGCGGCGTCGTGAACATCATCACCCGCGGGGGCCGGGGGCCGCTCTCGGCGGCCGCTTCCGCGGCGGGCGGCAACTACGACACCTACGAGGTCTCGGCCGGTCTCGCCGGCGGCGGCAGCCGCCTCGGCGGCTCGCTCGAGGTGTCCCGCTTCTCGACCGACAACCGGTTCCCGAACGACGACTTCGACGTGAACACCGCCTCGGGCCGCCTCGACGGGCGGGTGGGGGAGCGCCTCACGCTCGGGCTCACCGTCCGCGCGAGCGACGCCGAGACCGGCCTGCCGGGGCAGGTCCGGATCGCGCCGAACCTCGTCGACCGGCAGGAGGACGAGGTGCTCGTCGTCGGCGCGAGCGCCGAGCTGCAGACGACCGAGCGCTGGCGGCAGCGGCTCGCCCTCGGCTACAACGACCAGGAGCTGCGGTTCCGGAGCGCGTTCGGCACCGCCGTCACCGAGACCGACCTCCGGTCGGTCGAGTGGGTGCACACGGTGGAGCTGCCCTGGTCCCTCACCTGGCTCGTCGGCGGCGAGTACCGCGCGGAGGACGGGAAGGCCGCGGGGGTCGACTCCACGCTCTACACCCGCGCCGCCTTCACGCAGCTCCAGGCGACCGCCTTCGACGACCGCCTGTTCCTCACGGCCGGCACGCGGCTCGACGACGGCACGCAGTTCGACACCGAGGTGAGCCCGAAGGTCTCCGGCGCCCTCCTCGTGCCGGAGACCGGGACGCGCCTCCACGCGAGCTGGGGGGAGGGGATCCGCGGGCCGACGCTCGTCGACCTCTTCTTCCCGGGGTTCGACGACGGCAGCGGGACCCTCCTCTTCCCCGGCAACCCCGACCTCGAGCCCGAGCGCTCGACCGGCTGGGACGTCGGCGTCGAGCAGCGGGTCGGCGCGGCGACCGCCGACGTGACCTTCTTCCGCAACGACTTCCGCGACCTCATCGTCCTCGAGCAGACCGCGCCCTTCGCGCCCGTCAACCTCGGCCGGGCCCACAGCTACGGCGTCGAGTCGACGCTCGGCGTCCGGCCGGCGCGGTGGATCGACCTCGAGGCCAGGTACACCTACCTCGTGGCGCGAGACGACGAGACCGGCGACCTCCTCCTCAGGCGGCCGCGCAACCAGGCGAGCGTCGCCGCCACGGTGAGGCCGCTGCGGCACGCCTCGGCCACGGCGTCGGTGCTCTACGTGGGCGAGCGGCGCGACAACACGTTCGAGGTGGGGAGCACGCCGCGGACGTTCGGCGGCTACACGCGCGTCGACCTCTCGGCCCGCTACCGGATCCCGGAGCTGGCCGGGTTCCGGGCGGTGGAACTCTTCGGTCGGGTCGAGAACCTCCTCGACCGCGAGTACGAGGAGGTCGCCGGCTTCCCGGCGCTCGGCATCAACGTCCTCGCCGGGGTGCGGGGGACCTTCTGATGAAGGGGGCGCTCCTCGCCTCGGCCGCGCTCCACGCGGCGGTCGTGGGGCTGGCGCTCGCGGCGGGGGGCGGCGGCCAGGCGCGGTTGCCGCGCGCCGGGGTGATCGAGGTCGTGCTCCACGACCCGGCGGCCGGGGAGGGGAGCCGGGTGGCCGCCGCGACGACCTCGCCGTCGCCGGGCCGGCCCTCGGCCGAAGCGGCGCCGCCGGGAGGGACCGGCGCCGCTCGGCGCGCGGCCGCACCGCGTGCGCGCGCGACCCCCT
>DASVDK010000170.1:0-18335 GCA_036381125.1 Thermodesulfobacteriota bacterium
GGGGCCGGTCGGCCGCCACGCCGCCACGTTCCTCACCGGGGTCATCCCGACGGACGACGTGCCGGTCCTGACCGACGACTATGCGCCGGTCGACAGCCTCTTGCATTTCTAGCCGCGCGCCGGAGCGAAGGGCTCCTGCGCGGGCTCGAGGGGGATCAGGTGGTAGACAGGACTCGTGACGTTCGCAAAGTGCTCTGCATCGAGGACGAGGAGGACATCGGACGCCTGCTCGCGATGATCGTCGGCAGCATCGACGGCTTCGAGCCCATCGTCACCGGCGACGTCGACGAAGCCATCCGCCAGCTCTCCGACGATCTCGCGCTCGTGCTGATCGACGTCGGCCTGCCCGACATGGACGGCTACGATCTCTGCCGCCTCATCCGGCAGAAGGGCTACCGGCAGCCGATCATCTTCGTGTCCGCGTACGCCGGGAAGGACGACGTGCGCCGGGGCTACGAGGTGGGGGGCAACGACTACGTGTGCAAGCCCTTCGACCCCGACGACCTCGTTGCGAAGATCGTCAAGTGGACCGACGCGGGCGAGGCGGGGGAGGCGTCCGAGGCGCCCGAGGAGTCGGAGGCCGGCGAGTCGGCCCGTCCGACCACCGTTCTCTGAGCCCCGATCATCGGTCCCTGGCCGACCTGGCGAGCAAGAGCGCCATGACCGCCGCGAGGCCCAGGAAGAGGACCTCCACCAGGAAGCGGCGGCTGCCGGCCAGACGCCGGAACCCCAGCTCGTAGTCGAGCGGGGCCGTGAGCTCCCGCACCGCCACCACGCCGCCCTGACGGCTGCGGATCGGATCGAAGGCCGCGGCGCGGCTGACCGTCGCCGTGACGAACGCGCGCTGGCGGCGCTCCCAGCGCCGCCAGGGGACGCTCGCCGCCGGCTCGCCGCTCGCCCGCGAGCCGTCCTCGTCCAGCAGGGTCGTGGCGCGACGCACGCCGTCCGGCGTGTAGATGCTCGCGTCGAGGCCGGTGGCCGCCTTGACGGCGTCGACGAAGTCGGGGCCGAGCGGCCGGGCGATGGCGAGCGCGGTTGCCGCGCGCCCCGGCGTGCGGTTGAGCACCGCGGCCGTGACGGCGAGCGCCCCGCTCTCCTCGTCGCGCTCGATGCCGGCCGCCAGGCCGGTCTCGAGCGCCTCCCGCATCGAGTCCCAGATCTCCGCCCGCTTGAAGGTCCCGCTGGTCGTCACGCGCAGGTTGTCGTCCACGCTCACGACCTGGAGGCCGATCGTCGGCTCGAGGCCCTGGCGGCGCGTCGCGGCGACCGCCGCCGCCGGCTCGGCGTGCTCGAGCGACGCCGCCACCTCGGGCGCGGTCGCCAGCCGGCGGGCCTCCTCGAGGACCCGGGCCTCGACGGCCGCCTGGACCCGGTCGGCCTCCTCGCGCGACTGATCGAGTCGGCGCGTCGCGGCCTCCCGGGCGAGGAGGCGGGCGTGGTTGAAGGTGAAGAGGACCAGGGCGAGGCCGAGAAGCGCCAGGAGCCCCTTGGCGAGGCCGGAAGGGGACATGGGGGGATTATAAGTCGCTCGCGGGCGATCCGGGGAGCCGGATCCGGGTCGGTGTCCCGCGGGGAGGTGGGGTCGCAGCGGCGGTCAGGAGGGGACCGGGGCCCCCTCCTGACGTTCCGCCCTCGCGCCTACTGCGGGCTGGCCGACGGGGTGGTCGAGCCGGAGCCGCCCATGCCGCCGGAGCTGCCGGAGCCCGGCATGGTCGACGAGCCGGAGCCGCCCGCGCCGCCGGAGCTGCCGGAGCCCGGCATCGTCGATGACCCGGCCCCGCCGCTCGTCGAGCCGGAGCCGCCCCCCATGGGGGACTCGCTCGGATAGGCGCCGCTCGTGCCGCCGCTCGTCGACCCCGAGCCCATCGTGGACGAGCCGGAGCCGCTGGTGCCGCCCGAGCCCATCGTCGACGAGCCGGCCCCGCCGCTCGTCGAGCCGGAGCCCATCGTGGACGAGCCGGAGCCGCTGCTGCCGCTCGTGCCCCCGCTGCCCGGCAGCGTCGAGCTGCTGCCGGTGCTCGGCTGACTGCTCATCGTCGAGCCGCTGCCACCCGCACTGGTCCCGCTCGTGCCGGTCGCCAGGACGTCGGCAGGCAGGCCCCACCCGAGCAGTGCGGTGGCTGCAAAGGTGGCGAGATAGGTTCTACGCATCGATGCGTCTCCTCCTGCACGCCGGCGGGGCCCTTTCCCCGCCGACGCTCGTAGAGGAGCACGGAGCATGCCCCGCTCCCGGTGCGGCGGCTGCCGACGGCGAGACCCGGCCCGGTGGGCCGGCGGGCGAGCCCCGGGCACGGGGTCAGCGAGCGCCCATCCCCACGGCGGCCGCCTCACCGGCCGGGGCCTCGCTGAGCGCGAGCTGGAGCGCCTCCTCGATCGTCTCGACCGGCCGGAACTCGAGCCCCGCCTTGAGGTGGTCGGGGATCTCCGCGACGTCCCGCTCGTTGCGCTTGGGCAGGATCACCGTCTTGATGCCGGCCTGCTTCGCGGCCAGCACCTTCTCCTTGATCCCACCGACCGGCAGGATCAGGCCGGAGAGGTTGATCTCGCCCGTCATCGCGACCGTCGGCTTCACCGGCCGCCCGGTGAGGAGCGACGCGAGGGCGACCGTGATCGTCACGCCGGCGGACGGGCCGTCCTTCGGGGTGGCCCCGGCCGGCACGTGGATGTGCAGGTCGCTCGTCTCGAAGAAGTGCTCGTCGATGCCGAGCTCCTTGGCGCGGGACCGGACCAGCGAAAGGGCGGTGCGCGCCGACTCCTGCATGACCGTGCCGAGCGATCCGGTGAGGGTGAGGTTCTTGCCGCCGGGCATCCTGGTCGCCTCGACGAAGAGCACCTCGCCTCCGGCCTCGGTCCAGGCAAGGCCCGTGGCCACGCCCGGGCGGGCGGTGCGCAGCATCACCTCCGGGAAGATCCGCTCGGGCCCGAGCAGATCCGGCAGGTCCGCCTTCGTGATGCGGGCCGCGGCCGCGCCGTCGGCGGCGATCCGGCGCGCGATCTTCCGCGCGATCCTCGCGATCTGCCGATCGAGGTTCCGGACGCCCGCCTCGCGCGTGTAGGCGGAGACGATGTGCCGAATGGCGTCGTCCTCGATGACGAGCGCCCCCTCCGGCAGGCCGTGGTCGCGCGCCTGTCGGGGCACGAGGTAGCGCTGCGCGATGTGGACCTTCTCCTCCACCGTGTAGCCGGAGATCCGGATCACCTCCATCCGGTCGAGCAAGGCCGGGTGGATCGGGTCGAGCGAGTTGGCGGTCGCGATGAAGAGGACGCGCGACAGGTCGAACGGCACCTCGAGGTAGTGGTCGCGGAACGTGTGGTTCTGCGCCGGGTCGAGCACCTCGAGGAGCGCCGAGGCGGGGTCGCCGCGGAAGTCGGCGCCGATCTTGTCGACCTCGTCGAGCATCATCACCGGGTTGTTCGACCCGGCGGTCCTGAGCGACTGGATGATCCGGCCCGGCAGGGCGCCGACGTAGGTCCGCCGATGCCCGCGGATCTCCGCCTCGTCGCGCATGCCGCCGAGGCTCATGCGGACGAACTTCCGCCCCAGGGCCCTCGCGATCGACTGCCCGAGCGACGTCTTGCCGACGCCCGGCGGGCCCACGAAGAGCAGGATCGGCCCCTTGAGGTCCTGCTTGAGGGAGAGCACCGCGAGGTACTCGACGATCCGCTCCTTCACCTCCTCGAGCCCGTAGTGGTCCTCGTCGAGGATCCGCTGCGCGTTCGCCAGGTCGAGCTGGTCCGTCGTGGACACGGCCCACGGCAGGTCGGCCAGCCACTCGAGGTACGTGCGGGAGATCGGGTACTCCGCCGACGCGGGGTTGAGCCGCTCGAGCCGCTTCAGCTCCCGGTCGGCGGCCTTCTGGGCCTCCTCGGGCAGCTTCGCCCTGGCGATCCGCTCCCGCAGATCGGCCATCTCGGCCTCGCGGTCGTCGCCCTCGCCGAGCTCCTTCTGGATGGCCCGGAGCTGTTCGCGCAGGTAGTGCTCGCGCTGCGCCCTGGTCATCTCGCTCTGGATCTGCGACGAGATCCGGCCCCCCAGCTCGAGCAGCTCCAGCTCGCGGCCGAGCACCTGGAGGATGCGCCGGAGCTTCTCCTCCACGTCGTCGATCTCGAGCACCATCTGCCGCTCCCTGAGCGGCATCCGGATGATCGACGCGAGGAAGTACACGAGCCGGACCGGGTCGTCGATGTTCGCCGCGGCGCCGGACAGCTCGTCGGGCAGGTAGGGCGCCTTCTCGATGAGCTTCTGCACCTGGCCGAGGGCCGAGCGCATGAGCGCCTCGACCTCGCGCGACCGGCTCTCGCCCTCGGGCGCCACGCGGATCTGCGCGCGCAGGTACGGCTCCCGCTGAACGTAGTCCTCGACGCGCAACCGCGCGAGCCCCTCCACGAGGAGCTTGATGGAGCCGTCGGGCGCCTTGAGCATCTTGTGGATGCGCACCGCGGTGCCGACGAGGAAGAGGTCCTCCGCGGTCGGCTCCTCGGGCACCGTGTCGTCGGCCTCGCCGCGCGGCCGCGCCGCCGCCACGCCGATGACCTGGCCGGCGGCCATCGCCTCGTCGATGGCCGGCCCGAACTTCGGGTCGTTCACCGAAAGGGGGACGATCGTCGTCGGGAAGACGACGAGGCCCCTCAGGGGCAGGAGCGGCAGGATGTCCGGAATCTTCTTGGTCTGGTCCATATCGGATCTCGATCAGGCCTTTCGCAGTGTCAGCGGATCGTCACGCGGTGCACCGGTTCGGGCTCGGGCGGCCTGCGGCGGACGGCGATGCGGAGCATGCCGTCGCGGTACTCGGCCTCGAAGGACGACTCGTCGATGTCCGCCGGGAGGACGAGCACCCGCTCGAACGGGGCGTAGACGATCTCGCGGCGGAGGTAGCGCTTCACGCCGCCGTCCTCCTGCTCGCGCGGGCGGCGCATGCCGCGGATCTCGAGGCGCTGGCCGACGAGGCTCGCGCTGAGGTCCTCCCTGGCGACGCCGGCCAGCTCGACGGTGATGAGGATGCGGTCGTCGCACTCGACGACATCGGTCGCCGGGCGGACGACGCCTCCCTCGAGCGCGCCGGTCGGGCCGTCGACGCCGGACACCCAGTAGAGGAGCAACCGGCTCACGTCACGCACGGCCGGCGCCCTCGGCGCGCGCGGCCTGCCAGCCTGACGCGGTTCGTGCCGAAATGACCATGAAAGGGCCACCTCCCGATGTTCCACGGGAGGAGATGGCAGGAAACGTGCCGAGTCGGGCAGAGCCGCGTCCGCGGGGACGGGACCGGCCGCGGCGCTAGGAGGCCTCGGGTTCCGGAAGGGCGCGGTCGGCGTCGAGGGGGGAGAGGAGGGCGATGCGGTTGCGGCCGCGCGCCTTCGCCCGGTAGGCGGCCCGGTCGGCCGCCTCGACGAGCGCGTCGAGCGTCGCGCCGTCGCGCGGGTGCGAGGCGACGCCGATGGAGACCGTGAGCGGCACGCGCGCGCCGTGGTGCTCGAGGTCGATCGCCTCGACCTCGTGGCGGATTCGCTCGGCGACCGTCGCGGCCGACTCCGGCCCGGCGTCGGGCAGGGCGAGGAGGAACTCGTCGCCGCCGTACCGCGCGGCGATGTCGCCGGCCCGGGTGGCGCTCGCGATGATGCGGCCCACCTCGCGCAGCGCCACGTCGCCCACCATGTGGCCGCTCTCGTTGTTGATCTGGCGGAGGTTGTCCACGTCGAGCATGAGCAGCGAGAAGGGTCGGCCGGCCGCCTGCGCCCGCTCGAGCGCGGCTCCCAGGGTCTCCTGGAGGTAGCGGACGTTGAAGAGCCCGGTCAGGGGATCGGTGAGCGCCGACCGGAGGGCCGACTGGTGCAGCTCGGCGTTCTCGAGGGCGACGGCGGTGAAGGCCGCGAGCGCCTCGAGGCTGCGCACGTCGCGCGCGCCGATCGCGCCAGCCTCCCGGCGCGCGCCGCCCTGCCGCTTCGTCACCTCGATGGCCCCGCGCACGCGGCCGGCCGCCACGAGCGGGATCGCCGCGGCCGCCGGACCGGCCGGGCCCCCGGGACCGAGGACCGGGCGGCCGGTGCGGACCGCGTCGGCGAGGAGCGACGCCTCGGCCAGCGGGCGGCTCTCGATGGTCGGGTCCCCCGCGCGACGGACGAGCAGGCGGTCGCCCGTGACGAGCGCGATGCGCGCCTCGGCGTGGCCGAGGCGCTCGCGCACCAGGACCAGGACCCGCCCGAGGAGGACCTCCGGATCGAGGATGGCGGTGAGCTCGTGCGCCATGGAGTTGATGGCCGACAGCTCCTGGACCCGGCGGTCGTGCTCGCGGACGAGCGCCCGGCGCTCGACCTGCATCCGCACGGCCGCCAGGGCGACCGAGGCGAGGATCGCCAGGCGCAGCATCACCGACCCGGCGTCGACCGGCGGGCCGTGCAGGACGGTCGCCAGCAGGTACCCGATGGCCGCCGCCGGGCCGGCGGCGAGCGTCGCGACCGGCTCGCGCAGGGCGAGCGGCGTCAGGAACGCGGCGAGGTAGAGCGAGAAGGCCGGACTCTCCCCGCCGCCCGTCGCGGCGACGAGGATGGAGGCGAGCGCCACGTCGAGGAGGAGGCTTGCCCAGGCGAGCGCCCGGCCGCGGCCCGGCCCCACCCACCGGTAGGCGAGCGCCGCGATCGCGCCCGCCGACAGACCGAGCGCAAGGACCGGCACGGCGAGGTGCGAGCCGCCGGAGAGGGGGAGCGTGCCGGCAGCCAGGAGCACGCTGCCGACGCCGCGCTCGGCGAGCATCCGACGCGCACGGGCATCGAGCACTTCGGCGGCGCGGCTCGGCTGTCCTCCATCGATGACGCGACGCACGTCGATCCCGCCCTCTCCGCTGGTCCCGCGCCTTCGACGGCAGCCCCGCGCCGGCGATTTGGCGCCTGGTGACGCAAACCGCGGAGGCCCGCTCCGGGCCCGCCTCCCCGGCGCCGTGCGAACCACCGAATCCCCGGACGCGTCGCTCGTCCTAACTCCTCGATACCACCGGCCGCGCGGGAAAAGGTGCAACGCGCGTGCCACGGTGTGATCCCGCCCACGGGCCCCTTTGATCGGGCCCGCGGGTCGTGCTAGGCTCTGGACCTCTTGCAGTCGGACGGTGCATGACGGAGTCACGACTGAACGCGCACGGGACAGGCGCAGCCGCGCAGGTCCAGCGGTTCGCCCGGCGGGTCGCGCGGCGCCTGCGGGGGGTCGCTGCGCTCGACGGGGCCCTGACGCTCGCAACGGTCGCGTTCGCTGTCCTCCTTGCCGGCACCGCCGTCAAGCCCGCCGTCACCTTCTTCCGCTACGCTCCGGTCGTCTTCGCCGCCGTCGGTCTCTGCGCCCTCGCCTGGGGCGCCGCCCTGCTGCTGCGCGCGCTCCTCGCCCGCGTGCCGCTCGTCCGCGCCGCGCGTCTCGTCGAGACGCGACACCCGGAGCTCAGGAGCGACCTCACCAGCGCGCTCGAGCTGGCGCGCGTCCCCGACGCGGACTTCGCGCGTTACGGCACGTCGCGCCCGCTGGTGGACGCCCTCGAGCGGAGGGCGGCCCAGGGGGTGGCGGGGCTCGACCCCGCGGCCATCGCGCCGGCCGGCCCGCTGGCCGGCCGCCTCTGGCTCCCCGCGGCGCTCGGCGCCGTCACGGCGGCCGTCGCGGTGGTGTCGCCGGCCCTCCTCGCCGACTCGGCCAGGGCGCTGGTGAACCCGCTCGCCTTCGTGCCGGCCGACACGCTGGTGCTCGACGTCTCGCCGGGTGACGCCACGGTGCTGCGCGGCTCGCCCGTCACCATCCGGGTGCGCGCGGCCGGGCGGGTGCCCGACCGGGTGGAGGTTGCGCTCTTCGCGGCCGACGCGGCTGCGCGTCCCGATCGCGAACCGCCGCCGCAGTCCCGCCTCGCCGCGCGGCCGGCCGGCGACGGCCTCTTCGTGGTCGGGCCGTTCCCGGCCGAGCGGAGCCTCGGCTATCGGGCGCAGGCCGACGGCACGGCGTCGCGGACGTTCCGCCTCACGGTCGAGGAGGCGCCGGAGGTCGGCCGGATCGTCGCTACCTACCACTATCCCGCGTATCTCGCGATGACCGACCGCACAGTCGAGGGCGGCACCGTCGAGGCCTACCGCGGCACCGAGGTCCGGCTCGCGATGACGGCGAACAAGCCGATCGCGCGCGCGCGCGTGGTCTTCGACGACGGCAGCGCGGTGCCGGTCGAGGTCGACCCGAACGGCGACGGCACGGCGCTCGCGGCAACCTTCGTCGTGACCGGCGAGGGCGGCTACCGGGTGATCCTCACCGACAGGGCCGGGTTCGACACGCCGGAGCCGATCCGGTACGAGATCCGCGTCATTCCCGACGACGCCCCGACCGCCGAGATCGCCAGTCCGGCCACCGACCTCACCGTCGACCAGGGCGACACGGTGCGCGTCGAGTGGCGCGCGAGCGACGACATCGCCCTCGGACGGGTCGACCTGGTGTTCGAGGCGGGGCAGGGGGAGCAGCGGATCGCGCTGGCACGGCCCCGGGCCGGCCAGAGGCCGACGCGCCTCGCGGGCCGTCACGACTGGCGGCTGGGGACCCTCGGGCTCCCACCCGGCGCGCGGGTCGCGTACTACGTCGAGGCGCGCGACACCGACGTGATCTCGGGGCCCAAGACGGGCGTCTCGCAGACCTATTACCTCCAGATCCGCTCGCGCGAGCAGGACCACGAGCAGCTCAGGGCCGACCAGCGGGAGATCGCCGATCAGCTCCTCGACGCCCTCGGCGACCAGCTCGAGCGCGAGGCGGCGGCCGAGGTCGGACGGACCGCCGAGGCGGCCGAGAAGGGGCGCGCGCTCGACGAGCGGCTCGATCGGGTCGAGCGGCAGCTCGAGGCGGCGCTGGCGCGCGCCGCCGAGGACCCGCTGGCCGACGCGACGCAGCTCTTCGACCTGAACCTGCTCAGGAGCCACCTCGGGCAGGTGCGCGAGGAGGCCGCCCGGGCCGGCACCGATCCCGCACGCCAGCCCGACGTGACCCGCGAGCTCGAGCAGCTCGCGACGTTCGCCGACGAGATCGGCAAGCGGGGCGAGATGCAGGACCTCGTCCGACGCGGGCGCGAACTCATGGAGGCGCAGACCGGCCTCCTCGACCGGCTCGAGCGGGAGAAGGGCAAGGCGCTCGACCCGAAGACGCGCGCGGAGCTCGAGCAGGCGCTCAGGGACATCGAGGCGCAACTGCGCAAGCTGGCCGAGCAGCTCGCCCGCATGCCGCAGAGCCTGCCCGACGAGTTCGTGAACAGCGAGGCGATGAACGCGCTCGAGATGCAGGACATGGCCGACGCCCTCGAGCAGCTTCGCGAGGCGATCCGCCAGGGCGACGCCGAGAAGGCCCGCGAGCTGGCGCGCCAGCTCGCCCAGCAGCTCAATCAGATGATGGCGGCGCTCGACGGCGCGCAGGGCGAGAGCCAGCAGGCCGACGCGGGCGGCCAGCAGATGGCCCGCCAGATGCAGCGGCAGCAGAACCGGCTCCAGGAGCTGGCCCGCGAGCAGCGCGACATCGTGAACCGCACCGAGGAGATCGACCGCCGGGCGGCCGACCGCCTGGCCGCGGTGCAGCAGCGCGAGTGGAGCGCCTTCGAGCAGCGAGCCCGCCAGCGGCTCGACCAGCTCGCGGAGCGCTCCCGCGAGGCGCAGCGCCAGGCGGCGCGGCAGGGGGTGCTCGACGCGCAGCAGTACTTCCAGCAGCGCGCGCTCCAGGACGCCATCCGCGACGCCCGCGACCGGCTCGACCAGCGGCAGGCCCAGGCGCTGCGCCAGTCGCTCGAGGGGGCGCGCGATCAGCTTCGCCGCGCGCCGATGCTCCCGGAAGCCGCCGAGGAGGCGGCGGCGCTCGACCGCCTGGCCCAGGAGCTGGCGCGGCTCGGCGACGCGAGCCGCACCCTCACGGCCGACGAGCGCGAGCAGCTCCGGCAGCTCGCCGAGCGGCAGCGGTCGGTGGGGCAGGCCACGGAGCAGCTCCGGCAGGAGATGGACGACCTCGCCGCCAACCTGCCGATGCTCGGGCCGCAGCTCGGCCGCGCCCTGCGCGAGGCGGTGCCGTTCATGGGCGAGGCGCAGGACCGCCTGGGCGAGCGCGACGCGCGCGGCGCCGTCCCGCCCGAGCGCGAGGCGCTCAAGCGGCTCCAGCGCGCGCAGCAGGCCATGCGCAACGCGCAGCAGATGATGGCCCAGCGGGGCCAGATGCGCGGCATGAGCGCGCCGCAGATGGCCGGCCGCCAGCCGGGCGGCATGATGATGCCCGACGGGCAGGAGGGACGCGAGGGGCGGATGCCGCGCGTCGACCAGCGGATCGGCGGCCGGGCCGGGGCTTCCACCCGCGACTTCAAGCTGCCCGGCCGCGACGACTACCAGGTGCCCCGCGTCTACCGGGAGCAGGTCATCGAGGCGCTCAAGGAGCCGGTGCCCGAGGCCTATCGCCGGAAGGTGGAGCGCTACTTCAAGAACCTGACGGAATGACGCACGCGAACCCTTGCTGCCTCGCCCTGAGCCGTCGAGCCGCGCTGCGGGCCCTTCTCGGCTTCCCGGCCCTCGTCCTCGCGCCCCGACTGGCAGCCGCCACGCAGAACCCCGGCATCGCGATCCCCCTCGACGCGGGGCGCGGCCGCGCCGGCGTGCACCAGGAGGTCATCGCCGAGGTCGACGCGCTCCTCGACCGCTGGCGCCCCGACCAGGCCCGGCAGCGGCTGGCGCCGCTCCTCGATCGGGCGCCCCGCGACCCGGCGGTGCGGGCCGCGGCCGCGCGCATCGCCTTCTACGCCGGTGACTACGCCGAGGCGGTGAAGCTGGCCGACGGCGTCTCCACCGCGGCCGAGCTCGACTGGCTCGCGACCACGCGGGACACGGTGGCGGCGTTCGCCGCCGCCGAGAGCCGCCACTTCGTCCTGCGGCACGACCGGCGCGACGCCATCCTCGTCGAGCCGACGCTCGAGGCGCTCGAGCGCGGCTACGAGCTGCTCGAGACGAGCTTCCGCTTCACGCCGCCGGCGGGGAAGGTTCGGGTCGAGCTCTACCCCGACGCGCGGAGCTTCTACCCCACGACCGGCCTGTCGCGCCGCGACATCGAGGCGTCGGGCGCCGTCGGGCTCTGCATCTTCAACAAGATCATGCTCCTGTCGCCGCGCGCCCTGCTCCAGGGCTACCGGTGGCAGGACGCGGTCGTCCACGAGTACGTGCACTACGCCGTGGTGCACCTCACGGCCAACACGGCGCCCATCTGGGTGCACGAGGGGATCGCCAAGTACTACGAGACCCGATGGCGGGCCCCGCGATCGCTCTACCTGCAGCCGGTGCAGCGCACGCTGCTCGCCGAGGCGGTGGCGTCGGGCCGCTTCGTCGGCTTCGCCGAGATGGAGCCCTCGCTCGTGAAGCTGCCCGGGCCGCGCGAGGTGCAGCTCGCCTACGCGCAGGGGGCCTCGGCGGTGGAGTTCCTCGAGGCCGAGGCGGGGCCCGACGCCCTGCCGCGGCTCTTCGCCGCGATGGCGCAGCTGCCCAAGGCCGGCGCGGCCGTCCGCGGCATCGAGCAGCTCCTCGGCGTCCCCTTCGCGGAGTTCGAGCGGCGCTGGCGCGCCTTCGTGGCGCAGAAGGGGCTCGACCCGGTGCCCGGCATCGAGCTGCCGGCCTACCACGTGAAGGAGGGGATCCGCGCCGAAGGGGGCGAGGCGGCCGACGAGGCGCTCGAGCTGCAGCTCCTGCGCAACGCCGCCGCGCGCACCCACGCGCGGCTCGGCGACCGGCTGCGCGAGCGGGGGCGGCTCGCACCCGCCATCATGGAGTACAGGAAGGCGGTCGAGAAGGGCCCGCCGTCGGCGACGCTCCTCACGCGCCTCGGCAGCGCGCTCGCCGGCGCCGGCCGGCGCGACGAGGCGCGCGAGGCGCTCGGCCGGGTGACGAGCCTCTACCCCGACTACCCCTCCGCCTACGTCGTGCTGGGCCGGCTCGAGCTGGCCGAGCGGCGCTACCAGGCGGCCGTCGCGGCCTTCCGCGAGGCGCTGGCCATCAACCCCTTCGACCCGACCCCGCACGCGGGGCTCGCGGTCGCCCTCCGCGCGCAGGGCCACGGCCCCGAGGCGGACGAGGCCGACCGCACCGCGCGGGCCCTCGGCTTCACCGGAGAGCTGGAACCGTGACCGACCTTGAAAAGCGCGCGCCAACGGCTGTTGAGGCTGTTCCGGACGCGGATCTGGAGGCCGTTGGCGCGATCGCCCGGACGCGCGACGCCATCATGACCGAGGTCCGCAAGCAGATCGTCGGGCAGGACCAGGTGATCGAGGAGCTCCTGATCGCGCTCTTCGCCCGCGCCCACGCGCTCCTCGTCGGGGTGCCGGGGCTCGCCAAGACGCTCCTCATCTCGACCCTGGCCGACGTGCTCGACCTCAAGTTCAACCGGATCCAGTTCACGCCGGACCTCATGCCGTCGGACATCACCGGCACGGACGTCCTCGAGGAGGACCGCGCCACCGGGCGGCGCACCTTCGCGTTCCTCAAGGGGCCGATCTTCGCCAACGTCGTCCTCGCCGACGAGATCAACCGGACCCCGCCCAAGACCCAGGCAGCGCTCCTGCAGGCCATGCAGGAGTACAAGGTGACCGCCGGCGGGCGGACGTACGGGCTCGACCTCCCCTTCTTCGTGCTCGCGACCCAGAACCCGATCGAGCAGGAGGGCACCTACCCCCTGCCGGAGGCGCAGCTCGACCGGTTCATGTTCGAGATCGGCGTCGACTACCCCTCGCGCGACGACGAGGTGTCGATCGTGAAGGCCACCACCTCGGCGTACAGGGCGACGCTCGCCAAGGTGCTCGACGCGCAGCGCATCCTGACGCTCCAGGACCTCGTCCGCCGCGTACCGGCGGCCGACTCGGTCGTGGCCTACGCGGTGGCGCTCGCGCGCGCCTCGAGGCCCGGGTCGGCCGACGCGCCGGCCTTCGTCAAGGAGTGGCTCTCCTGGGGGGCCGGGCCGCGCGCGTCGCAGTTCCTCATCCTCGGCGGCAAGGCGCGCGCCATCCTCGACGGCCGCTACGCGGTGTCGGTCGACGACGTGCGCGCGCTCGCGCCCTCGGTGCTGCGTCACCGCCTGGTGCTCAACTACCGCGCGGAGAGCGAGGGGGTGCGCCCGCTCGACGTCGTCGCGCGGCTCCTCGAGACGGTGCGGCCCGAGGCGGCGCTTGCCGCCGCGGCGAGGTAGGGCGGGCGGTGGCGTTCGCGGGGATCGGCCGAGGGAGGGCGCCGACGCGCGCCGGGGTCGACCGGCTCCGGGCCGAGGCGATGGCGCGGCTCGGCCGGCTCGAGTTCCGCGCGCGCGAGGTCGTGGAGGGGATGATCTCGGGCCGTCACCGCAGCCCCTTCCGCGGCATCTCGGTGGAGTTCTCCGAGCACCGCGAGTACGTGCCCGGCGACGAGCTCAAGCACGTCGACTGGAAGGCCTTCGGCAAGTTCGACCGGTTCTTCATCAAGGAGTACGAGGACGAGACGAACCTCCGCTGCTACCTCGTCCTCGACGCGTCGGCGTCCATGGCCTACGGCCTGCCCGACCCGGGACTGCCCGACCCCCCGCGAGGGAAGACCGCGCTGCCCAAGTTCGAGTACGCGGCGCTCCTGGCCGCCTCGCTCGCGACGCTGCTCCTCCGGCAGCAGGACGCCGTGGGGCTCCTGCCGCTCGGCGGCGAGTCGGTGAGGCCGCTGCCGGCGCGCGGCAGCCGGGCGCAGCTCACCGCCCTCGTCGCGGCGCTCGAGGCAACGGTGCCCGGCGGCCGGGCGCCGCTCCCGACCCTCGTGCCGGAGATCCTGCCGCAGATCAAGCGCCGGAGCCTCGTCTGCGTGATCTCCGACCTCCTGCCCTCGGGGGCGGACGACGAGGCGGCCTACCTGTCCGCCGTCCGGGCCATCCGCCACCGCAAGAACGAGGTGGTCGTGTTCCACGTGCTCCACCCGGCGGAGATCGACTTCCCGTTCCGCGACCTCACGACCTTCGAGGACGCCGAGAACCCCGAGTCCCGCCTCGTGGCCGACCCCGCGGCCGTCCGCGCGGAGTACCGGGCGGCGCTCGAGGCCGCCATCGCCCGCTACCGGAAGGAGTGCCTCGCCGCCGGGGTCGACTACGTGCTCTGCCGCACCGACGAGCCGGTCGACCGGGTGCTCGTCCCGTACCTCGCGATGCGAGGCTGACGCCGTGGGCCTCTCGTTCCTGAACCCGTTCTACCTGCTCGGCGCCCTGGCGGCGGCGGTGCCGATCGTCATCCACCTGATCAACCGGCGCCGCGCGCCGGTCCACCGCTTCCCGGCCATGGCCTACCTGCTCGGCGCGAAGAAGCGGCGGGCCCGGCAGTTCCGGCTGCGCCACCTCGTGCTCCTCGCCCTCCGCACGGCCGCGCTCGTCCTGCTCGCCGTGGCGCTGGCGCGTCCCTTCCTCAGGGCCGAGGGCGCGGGCGCCGAGGCGGCGCTCGACCCGGCGCAGGCGGTCATCGTGGTCGACACGTCGATGAGCATGGGGCTCAAGGGGGACACCGGCGACCGCCTCGGCGCGGCCAGGCGGGCGGTGCTCGCGGCCATCGACCGGCTCGGCCCCGGCCCGCGGCTGTCGGTCGTCACGACCGACCCGGCGCCGACGCGGCCCGACGGCTCGGTCGAGCCGGCCAAGCCGCTCACGCTCGACGTGGCCTCCGTGCGGCGCGAGATCGACGCCCTGCGGGTGGGGTACGGCGAGGCGGACTTCAAGGGGGCGCTGCTTCGCGCCTACGCCCGCCTCGCGGAGAGCCCCTGGGGCCGCCGCGAGATCATCGTCGCCACCGACCTCGCGCGCCACGGCTGGGAGCCGGTCTCGCTCCTCGCGCTCGGTCGGGTCGACCCCGGGATCGGCGTGCGGATCCTCGACGTCGGCGCGGCGAAGCCGCGCAACGTCGCGGTGGTCGGCGTGACGCCGCCGGCCGGCCCGCTGGCCGAAGGGGTCACGGCCCGGGTGACGGCGCGCATCGCCAACTTCGGCGACGAGCCGGTGCGGGGGCTCCTCGTGCAGGCGACGATCGACGGCCGAAAGGTCGACCAGCGGTTCGTCGACATCCCGGCGCGCGGCGAGGTGGAGACCGGCTTCGCGGTGCCGCTCGACCAGGCCGCGGGGGCGCCCGGCCTCCACGCGGGGACGGTGCAGGTCGGCGCCGACGCGCTCCCGCAGGACGACGTCGCCTGGTTCGCCTACGAGTCGGTCGGCAAGCTCGACGTGGTGGTCGTCGACGGCGACCCGAAGCGGACGCTGCTCGCGGCCGAGTCCTACTACCTCGCCCAGGCGCTGAACCCGGAGCGGGACGGCCAGGGGGCGCTCATCGTCCCGCGCGTCCTCACGGTGGACGAGCTGGCCCGCGCCGACCTCTCGAAGACGCGCGTGGTCTACGTCCTCAACGCGCCGACCCTGCCCGAAGGGGCCCGGCGCCGGCTCGCCGCGTTCGTGGAGCGGGGGGGCGGGCTGGTCGTCGCGGGCGGCGACCAGGTGGACCCCGCGGTCGCGACGCGGGAACTCTACGCGTCGGGCACGCGCCTCCTGCCCGGGCCGCTCGAGGCGCCGCGGGCGCTCGGGGCCAGCGGCGCCCGCATCCGGGTCGCGGCCGCCGACCACCCGGCGCTCGCCCCCTTCGCCGGGAGCGGCGCGCGGCTCTTCGCCTCCGCGCGCGTGCTCGCCGTGCTCCCGGTGCGGCCCCCGGCGAACGACCCGCTGGTCCGCACGCTCCTCGCCCTCGAGGACGGCACGCCGCTCCTCGTCGAGCGCCGGCAAGGGGCCGGCCGGCTCGTCTACCTCGCCACCTCGGCCGACCTCGGCTGGACCGACCTCCCGGCGCGAGCCGCCTTCGTGCCGCTCGTGCAATCCCTCACGCTCGCGCTCGGGGTCGCGGACGTCGGGCGGCCCGAGCCGGCGCACGTCGTCGGGACGCCCCGCGAGCTGCCGGTCGAGGGGCTGGCGCCCGGGGCCGTCATCCGCGTCACCGATCCGCAGGGGACGGTCCACGCGCTGGCCGCGCCGGAGACGACGTTCGCGCGGGTGAGCCGGCCCGGCGTCTACCGCGTGGAGGCGGGAGGGAAGACCTCCGCCTTCGTCGCGGCCACGCCGCGCGCCGAGAGCGACCCGAGGCGGATCGACGAGGCGGAGCTCCTGGCCAGGCTGCCGCGCGACGCCGTGGAGATCGTCCCGGCGGTCGAGCGGCCGGAGGCCGGAGGGTCGGGCGGCCGCCCCGTCCAGGCGCGCCAGGTCGACCTGTCGTTCTACGCGCTCGCCGGCCTCCTGCTCGCGCTCGCGGCCGAAAGCCTCGTGGGGGCGCGCCGATGATCAGCCGGCGACGGGCCCTCCTGGCGCTCCTCGCCGCCGGCTGCGCGGCGCGCATCCGCCCGGCCCACGGGCAGTCGCGAGCCGGGTCGGGCGCCTACGCCGACGGCGGCACGTCCGGCCGGGTCGTCTTCGCCCAGCTCCGCTACCGGGGAGGCGAGTGGGACCCGCGGCCGCGCGCCGCCGGCCCGATCATGGCCGAGGTGGCGCGGCGCACCAGCGTCGAGACCGCCGCGGAGCGCCGGGAGCTCACGCCGACCGACCGGGACCTCTTCTCCTACCCGTTCCTCTACATGGCGGGCCGGCGGCGGTTCGAGCCCTTCACCGACGCCGAGGTCGAGAACCTGCGACGCTACCTCGGCTTCGGCGGCCTGCTGCTCGTCGACGACGCCACCGGGGTCGTCGACAGCGAGTTCGCCCAGGCGGTCAAGACGCAGTTCGGCCGCGTCCTGCCGGGCAAGTCGTTCGAGCGGCTCCCCTCGGACCACACGGTCTTCCGCACCTTCTACCTCATCCGCACGGTGGGCGGCCGCACCGCGGCCTCGCCCTACCTCGAGGGGATCACGCTCGACGACTGGACGCCGGTGATCTTCTGCGCCAACGACCTGGGCGGCGCGTGGGAGCGTGACTTCCTCGGCAACCCGACGTACCGCTGCACGCCCGGGGGCGAGCCGCAGCGCCAGGAGGCCTTCAAGCTGGGCGTGAACATCACCCTCTACGCGGTCACCGCGAACTACAAGAAGGACCAGATCCACATCCCCTTCATCCGAGAGCGAACGTCGTGAACGAGGCGCTCAGGACCCAGGTCGTCTTCGAGGGGCTCGTCGGGCCGATCGGCGCGGCGCTGCTCCTCGCGCTCGCACTCGGGCTGACCGCCTACCAGTACCTCGGCTTCGCGAGGCAGACCTCGCCGCGCCGGGCCGCCGCGCTCGCGGGCCTGCGGCTCGCAGCGTTCGGCATCGCCATCGCCTTCCTGCTCGGCCCGATCCGCCTCGAGCAGCGCTACCAGAAGATCCGCCCGACACTCGCCGTCGTCGTCGACGGCTCGGCGTCGATGACGCTGCCGGCCGACCCCCGCGCACCGGGCGAGGGGACGCGCGCCGAGGTCGCCTCGGCCCTGCTCGCCCGCGAGAACCTCTTCGGCCGGGCCGGGGGCGAGGGCCTCGAAGGGGGCCTCGCGGACGAGTACGTGTTGCGCTTCTTCGCGGCCGGCGAGCGGGCCGTCGCCGTGAGCCGCCAGGGGGCGGCCGCCGTCGGGACCGGCGGCCGGACCACGGACCTCTTCGGCGCCGTCGCGCAGGCGGTGCGGGAGAGCGAGGCCGATCCGGTGGCCGGGGTCGTCCTGGTCACCGACGGCGCGGTCAACGCCGGTCCGGCCGACGCCGCCCCCTTCGCCGGGTTGGGCGTCCCGGTGGCGACGATCGCGTCGGCCAGCCTGGCCGGCTATCGCGACCTGCGCGTCGCCGCGCTCGAGCTGCCCGACCGGGCGTTCGCCGGCAGTCCCGCCACCATCCGGGCGACGATCCACGGCCGGGGCTTCGCCGGCCGGACGGTGCAGGTGATCCTCCGCGAGGAGGGCCGGGTCCTGGCCACCAGGAGCGTCCGGCTCGACGGCGAGGACGCCACCGCCGAGGTGCAGTTCACCCACACCTGGCGCGAGATCGGCGCGCAGAGCCTCTCGGTGTCGGTCCCGGTCCTGGCCGACGAGGCGATCCGGACGAACAACCGCAAGGACGCCAGGCTGGAGGTGGCCCGCGACAAGATCCGCGTGCTCATCGTGTCGGGCTCCCCGTCCTGGAACTACCGGTTCCTGCGCCAGGCGCTCAAGGGCGATCCGTCGATCGACCTGCTGTCGTTCGTCATCCTCCGGACGCCGTTCGACACGGTCGACGTCCCCGACTACCAGCTCTCGCTCATCCCGTTCCCCACGCACCGGCTCTTCAACGACGAGCTGGCCGGGTTCGACCTCGTCATCTTCGACAACTTCCCCTACCGCCTCTACTTCCCGATGCAGTACCTC
>DASVDK010000171.1:0-56686 GCA_036381125.1 Thermodesulfobacteriota bacterium
GCCGACGGCAACCCGGTGCAGAAGATCCAGATGGCCACCCTGGAGATCTTCTCCCTCGGCGGCGCCACCATGGACAACGAGTGGAACCACATCCACCAGAAGCTCCTGCGCGGCCTCGGCGTGGTGGCGATCGAGAACCAGGCCCGGATCTGACACAGCTCCAGCGTCCCCGGTCTGGGGGTGCGGCTCGGTCGCGGCGCGGCGACGATGTACCCGGGGAGCCTCGCGGCCTCGGACTGCATCGTCTTCGAGGGGTCGAACATGGCGGAGTGCCACCCGGTGGCATTCCGCTGGGTCATGGAGGGGAAGCGAAAGGGGGCGACGCTCATCCACGTCGATCCCCGCTTCACGCGGACGAGCGCGCTCTGCGACGTCTACGCGCCGATCCGCTCCGGGTCGGACGTCGCCTTCCTCGGCGGCCTGATCAACTACGTCATCAACTCGAAGCGGTGGAACGAGGAGCCGTTCTTCCGCGAGTTCGTCGTCAACTACACCAACGCGGCGACGATCATCAGCGACGCCTTCAAGGACGCCGAGGACCTGAACGGCGTCTTCTCGGGCCTGGAGCCGTACGCGGGCGACCCGATCAACGGCTTCATCGGCCAGTACAACAGCGAGAGCTGGCAGTACGCGCGCACGCAGATCGGCGATCAGGGCCGCGTCGCCGCCACCGCGCAGTCGGGCGAGCAGCCGGTCCCGTCCGGTCAGGCGGGGCAGCCCGCCGACGCCCCGGATACGGCCCAGGCGACGCCGACCGGCGGCCCGCCGACCCAGACCGGCCAGTCGGGCCAGGCCGGCCAGGCCCAGGGCGGGCCCGCCGCCGAGGGCGGCGGCACCGCCGGCCGCGCCGCGGCCACGGCCAGGAGCGGCGAGCAGCCGGTGCAGTCCGGCGCCCAGCAGGCCGGACAGGCCGAGCAGGTCCCGGACGGCCCGCCGTACGACGCGCTCGTCCGCTCGCTCCGGAAGCCGGAACCGCGGACCGACCCGACGCTCCGGGACCCGCACACCGCCTTCCAGATCCTGAAGCGACACTTCGCCCGCTACACGCCCGAGATGGTCGAGCGAGTGACCGGCTGCCCCAGGGAGACGTTCATCAAGGTGGCCGAGACGCTGCTCGACAACTCGGGGCCCGACAAGACGTCCTCCTTCTGCTACGCGGTCGCCTGGACCCAGCACACGAACGGGCCGCAGACGATCAGCTGCGCGGCGCTGCTGCAGCTCCTGCTCGGCAACATGGGCCGGCCGGGCGGCGGCGTGATGGCGCTGCGCGGGCACGCGACCATCCAGGGCTCGACCGACGTGCCGACGCTGTACCACAGCATCCACGGCTACATGTCGCACCCGTCGGTCCTCAAGAAGCACGACACGCTCAAGGACTACCTCCTCACCGAGACGCTCCCCACGAGCTACTGGGCGAACGAGCCGAAGTTCATGGTGAGCTACCTCAAGTCGATGTACGGCGCGGCCGCGACGCCGGAGAACGACTTCGGCTACGGATGGCACCCGAGGATCACCGGCGACCACTCCCACTTCCCGATGTTCATCCTCATGGACCAGGGCAAGGTCCGCGGCGCGTTCATGATCGGACAGAACCCCGCCACGTCGATCAACGCGCGCCTCGAGCGCCGGGCCCTCGGCAAGCTCGAGTGGCTCGTCGTGAAGGACAACTTCGAGACCGAGACGGCCGCGTTCTGGTACCGGTCGCCCGAGGTCCAGCGGGGGGAGGTCAAGCCGGAGGACATCAAGACGGAGGTGTTCTTCCTCCCCTCGGCCCAGGTCGCCGAGACGGAGGGCAGCTTCACCAACACCCAGCGCCTCCTCCAGTGGCACGAGAAGGCCGCCAACCCGCCCGGCGACTGCCGATCCGACGCGTGGTTCACGTACCAGCTCGGCAAGCGCCTGAAGGCCATGTACGCCTCGAGCACCGAGCCGCGCGACGAGGGCTTCAAGGCGCTCGGGTGGGACTACGACATGGACGCCGGCACCCCCGGCGAGCACGTCGAGGGCGAGCCGGACGTCCACAAGATCCTCAAGGAGATCAACGGCTACGAGACCGCCACCGGCAACCACCTCAAGAGCTTCGGTGACCTGAAGGACGACGGCTCGACCACCTGCGCGTCGTGGATCTACTCCGGCGTCTACCCGGCGCCGGGCCAGAACCGGGCGGCGAGCCGCAAGTCGCTGCCGCCGGGCACGCCGGAGCGGCCCGACCTCGAGTGGGGTTTCGCCTGGCCGGCCAACCGGCGCGTCATGTACAACCGCGCCTCGGCGCGACCCGACGGGAAGCCGTGGAGCGAGCGCAAGAAGTACATCTGGTGGGACGGGCAGAAGTGGACCGGCTACGACGTGCCGGACTTCCCGACCAACAAGCCCCCCGACGCGAAGGCCAAGCCCGGCGCCATCGGCCTCGACGCCCACTCGGGCACGGACCCGTTCATCATGAAGGCCGACGGCAAGGGGTGGATCTTCGCCCCGACGGGGCTCGTGGACGGGCCGCTGCCGGCCCACTACGAGCCGGCCGAGTCGCCGGTGCAGAACCCGATCTACAAGCAACAGACGAGCCCGGTCTACAAGCGCTGGGCGATCGCCGACAACAACGAGCTCGCGAAGGTCGGCGACCCGAACTTCCCCATCGTCATCACGACCTACCGCCTCACGGAGCACCACCTCTCGGGCGCCATGAGCCGGTGGAACCCGTGGCTGGCCGAGCTGCAGCCGGAGCTCTTCATCGAGATGAGCCCCGAGCTGGCGGCCGAGAAGGGCATCGCCAACCTCGACTGGGTGCGCATCACCTCGCCGCGCGCCTCGGTCCGTGCGAAGGCGCTCGTGACGCGCCGCATGCGGCCCTTCACGATCGACGGCAAGCGGGTCCACCAGGTCGGCATGCCCTGGCACTGGGGCTTCCAGGGGGTCGTCACCGGCGACGTCACCAACGAGCTCACGGCCCTCGTCGGTGACCCGAACGTGTCGATCCACGAGGGCAAGGCCTTCGTCTGCAACGTCGAGAAGGACACCGGAGGGACGGTATGAACACGGCGCGCCACCGGTCGCGGGGTCCGGGGCGAAGCTCCGGAGGAGCGAAGGCCGGGCTCGCCCCGGCCGGAGCGGAAGCCGGCGCGCGCGCCGCCGACGAAGGAGGCGGCTGCTGATGGCCGAACCGATGGGGTTCTTCACCGACTCGACGGTCTGCATCGGGTGCAAGGCGTGCGAGGTCGCGTGCAAGGAGTGGAACCAGCTCCCGGCGACCAACGGGGGCCAGAACACGCTCTCGGGCGACAGCTACGACAACACCCGCCAGCTCGACGGCATCCACTGGCGGCACGTCCGGTTCATCGAGCAGTTCAACGAGGACCGCTCGCAGGGCCGCTGGCTCATGAACTCGGACGTCTGCAAGCACTGCGTGCAGGCGGGCTGCCTGGAGGTGTGCCCGACCGGGGCGATCATCCGGACCGAGTTCGACACGGTCGTCATCCAGTCGGACGTCTGCAACGGCTGCCGCGACTGCATCCCGGCCTGCCCGTTCGGCGTGATCGGGATGAACCCGGTGTCGAACACCGCGCAGAAGTGCACGCTCTGCTACGACCGGCTGAAGGTCGGGCTCGAGCCGGCGTGCGCCAAGGCCTGCCCGACCGACTCGATCAACTTCGGCACGATCGCCGACCTCCGCCAGATGGCACAGGACCGGGTGCGGAAGCTCCGCGCCGAAGGGGAGTCGCGCGCCTACCTCTACGGGGCGGACCCCGGGATGCTCGGCGGGCTCAACGCCTTCTTCCTGCTCGTGGACCGGCCCGAGGTCTACGGCCTGCCGGCCAACCCGCAACTGCCGTCGCGCAACCTCGGGCCGAACGCGGTCGGCGCGACCGCCGCCGCCGTCCTGGCCGGCATCGTTGGCTACTTCACGCTCGGCCGCGACAGGCCGGAGGACCGGACCCGAGAGGACCGGACCGGAGAGGAGGTGCGGCGTGCCTGAGGCCATTCCGAGCACGTTCTTCACCCGCCCACCCGAGTGGTCCTGGCTCATCGTCTGGTACTTCTTCCTCGGCGGGCTGGCCGGGGGCGCGGCCTTCATCGCGGCCATCCTCGAGCTGATCGGCCGCCCGGGCGACCGCCCCCTCATCCGGGTGGCGTACTACATCGCCTTCCCGGCCATGGTCATCAGCACGCTCCTGCTCATCGCCGACCTCGGACGGCCCGAGCGCTTCTGGCACATGATCGTCCAGTCGGAGACCGCCAGGCCGGCGTTCAAGTCCTGGTCGCCGATCTCGTTCGGCGCGTGGCTCGTGGGTCTCTTCACGATCTTCACGTTCATCGGCTTCGTCCGGTCCTTCGTCGAGGAGGGCTACCTGCGGTGGGGCTGGCTCGCCGACGCGCTGCGCGACCTCCCCGGGAAGCTCTTCGCCGTCCTGAGCGGGCTGCTGGGGCTCTGGGTGGCGGGCTATACGGGCGTGCTCCTCGCGGTGACGAACCGGCCGATCTGGGCCGACACGTCGTTCCTGGGGGCGCTCTTCCTGCTCTCGGGCGCCTCGACGGCCGCCGCCGCGCTGATCCTCGCGGGACACGCCATGCGGCCCGTGCCGGACGCGTCGGTGCATCGCCTCGAGCGGCTCGACACCGGCGTGATGCTCCTCGAGCTCCTCGCGCTCCTCGCGCTCGTCTTCTCCCTCGGCGTGGTGGCGCGCGTCTGGCTGTCGTGGTGGGGGGCGCTCCTCGTCGTCGGGGTCGTGCTGGCCGGCATCCTCGTACCGCTCGCCCTGCACGCGAGACGGCGGCGCTTCTGGCCGGCGTCCGTGACCGCCGCCGTGCTGGTCCTGATCGGCGGCTTCCTCCTGCGAGTCGTGATGGTCCTCTCCTCGGAAGGGATTCCCTATGGCGGCTGAGCGTCCCGCGGTCCGGGTCGGCCTGCTGGTTGCCCTCCTCGTGCTCGCGGCGGGGTGCAGCAGCCCCGAGGCGAGCCGGGGCCGCGGCGGCGGGGCCGGCGCCGACCCTCGCAACACCGGCGCCCTCGTGCAGATGCACGGGGGCTCTCGCCCCTATCAGGGCACGCCCTGCCTCGGCGGCCCGGCGGCCTGCGCCGAGCAGGAGGCCTCCACCGCCATGGCCCGCTCCGGATCGCAGTGACCGGCGGCGAGACGGTCGCGCGCCTCGAGCGGCTCGGCCGGCGAGACCCGTCGCTCGCGCCCGTACTCGGTCTCTACGAGACCGCGTTGCGGGAGGCCGACGACCGGTCCTGGGACGCCGCGGTCGAGCCGGGGCCGGCCGCGGCCGGCGCGCCGGCGATCGCGCACGCGCGCCTCACCCTCGACCCGGCCGTGCTGCGCGAGTGGACGGCGCGGCTCGCGGCGGCGACCGACCGCCTCGCCGACGGCGCGGTCGCCGCATCGGCGGCGCGCCTCGACCCGGCGGCGCTCGTGCTCGCCGCCGTTCGCCTGGACGACGCCGCCCTCGAGTCGCTCGCGCGGGCGGCCGGCGTGCTCCCCGAGACCGTCGCGGTGCTGGCGCACCTGGCGGCGCTGCCGCTGCTCGCGGCGGTCGGACGGCGGCTCGGGCCGGCCCCGGCCGGGTGGACGCACGGCGGCTGCCCGGTCTGCGGCGCGTGGCCGGTGCTGTCCGAGCTGCGCGGCATCGAGAACGAGCGCCACCTGCGTTGCGGCCGCTGCGGGAGCGACTGGGCCGCGCCCTGGCTCTTCTGCCCGTTCTGCGAGACCACCGACCACCAGCAGCTCGGCTCGCTCGTCCTCGAGGCGGCCGCGGACCGGCGCAAGATCGACGTCTGTCGGTCCTGCCGCGGCTTCCTCAAGGCGCTGCCGACGCTGAAGCCGCTCGATCCGCGGGCCGTCGTCGTCGAGGACCTGGCCAACGTGGAGCTGGACGTCGCGGCTCTCGAGCGCGGCTTCGAGCGGCCGTCGACGCCGCCCTGGGCGCCCCTGCCCGTCCGGGCGGCCGGCGCGCGGGCACGGATGTGAGCGCCGACGCCGCCCTGCGGCCGGCCGCGGTCTGCCGCCGCCTCCTCGCGGCCCTCGACGCGGCCGAGGGACGCCGGCGCAGCCGCAAGCGCGACACGACGCCCGACGCGATCGGGCTCGCCATCAAGCGAGCCCTTCTCGAGGAGATCGTCGCCGCAGATCCCGACCCGGAGGCGCTCGAGGCCTGGCTGCTCGCGCGCTGCACGGCCGAGGCGACCGGCGAAGGAGCCTGGCGCGCGATGGCGCGCGACGTCCTCGCCGAGTGGCGCCTCGCCGTCGAGTCGCGGGACTTCGGCGAGTGGCTCGCCCGCGGCGCGCCGTCGGACGACGCGGGGGGTGAGTCGCCTAGAACAGACCGGTGATGCGGCCCGACTCGTCGAGGTCCACCTGCTCGGCGGCCGGTCGCTCGGGGAGGCCCGGCATCGTGAGGATGTCGCCCGCCAGCGCGACGACGAAGCCGGCGCCGGCGGAGAGCCGGACGTCCCGCACGGTGACGCGGAACCCGGTCGGCCGCCCCCGCCTGGTGGGGTCGTCGGACAGCGAGTTCTGCGTCTTGGCGATGCAGATCGGCAGCCGGCCGTAGCCGGCCTCCTCGTACCGGGCGAGCTTCCTCGCGGCGGCCGGCTCGATCGCGACGCCGTCGGCGCCGTACATGGTCCGCGCCACGGTCTCGATCTTGGCGGCCAGCGGCAGGTCGTCCGGGTAGAGCTGCGCGAAGCGCCGGCCGCCGTCCCCGGCCGCCTCGACCACCGCGCGGGCGAGCGCCTCGCCCCCCGCGCCCCCCCGCGCCCCGACCTCCGAGCGGACCGCCACGGCGCCCATCGCCTCCACGCCGCGGATCACCGCCTCCCGCTCGACCTCCGCGTCGGTGACGAAGTCGTTCAGCGCCACGACCGGGGTGAGCCCGAACGCCCGGACGTTCTCCACGTGCTTCTCGAGGTTCGCGAGCCCGCGCTCGACCGCCGCCACGTCGGTCGCCTTCAGGTCGGCCAGCGTGACGCCGCCGTGCATCTTGAGGGCGCGCACGGTCGCGACCACGACCGCTGCCGCGGGCCTCAGGCCCGCGGCGCGGCACTTGATGTCGACGAACTTCTCCGCGCCGAGGTCGCTCGCGAAGCCGGCCTCGGTGACGACGTAGTCCGCGAGCTTGAGCGCCAGCCGCGTGGCGACGACGCTGTTGCAGCCGTGGGCGATGTTGCCGAACGGGCCGCCGTGGATGAAGGCGGGGGTCCCCTCCCGGGTCTGGGCCAGGTTCGGCTTGAGGGCGTCGCGCAGGAGGGCGGCCATGGCGCCGGCCGCCCTGAGGTCGCCGGCCGTGACGAACCGTCCCTGGGCGTCCTCCCCGACGACGATCCGGGCGAGGCGCGCCTTCAGGTCCGCGTAGCTCTGCGCGAGGCAGAGGATGGCCATGACCTCCGAGGCCGCCGTGATGTCGAAGCCGGCCTCGCGCAGCACGCCGTTGCCCCGGCCGCCCAGGCCGACGACGACGTGCCGGAGCACCCGCTCGTTCATGTCCATCGCGCGGCGCACGGTCACCCGCCGAGGGTCGAGTGCCGTCGTGCCGTGGTGGAGCGCGTTGTCCACCATCGCGGCGAGGAGGTTGGTCGCCGTGGTGATCGCGTGCAGGTCGCCGGTGAAGTGGAGGTTGATCTCGTCCATCGGCTCGACCATCGCCCGGCCGCCGCCGGTGGCCCCTCCCTTCACCCCGAAGACCGGCCCGAGCGACGGCTCGCGCAGGGCGATGGCCGCCTTGTGACCGAGCGCCCGCAGGCCGTCGCCGAGGCCGATGGTCGTGGTCGACTTCCCCTCGCCGGCCGGCGTCGGCGTCATGGCGGTCACCAGGACGAGCGTGCCGTCCGGACGGTCCGACAGCCGATCGAGCACGTCGAGCGGGACCTTGGCCTTGTAGTGCCCGTAGGGTTCGAGGTCGTGCGGCTCGAGGCCGAGCTTTCGCGCGATCGCGGCGATCGGCTCGAGCGCCCCGGTGGACGATGCGCTTCGCGTCATGGTCGGGAGGCCCTCGTCGCGGTCAGGGCGCCTCGCGTCGAACCGCGGGCCCCGGAGGGACAGCCTAGCCGACACGGACCGGAGCGTCGAGCGCCGGGTTGCCGTCCGGCCGCGGCACCGCCCCCCCGCCGGGCGGGAGGCGGACCATGCCGTCCCCCCGGGCGTGCCGACGAACCTGGCGCCTGCTCAGCCGGCCCGGATGCCGGACCCCGTCCGGCCGACCCACCGCCGGTGTGACCCGGCGCATGGACACGGCGCACGGCCCGCCCGTACCCTTGCCCCTTCCTTTACTCAGGGAGGAAGCCATGGGTCGACCACTCCATCCGCGCCGTGCCGGCGTGCGCGGCGCCGTCCTCCTCGCGGCCGTCGCGCTCCTCGCGACCGGCTGCGTCTCCAAGAAGGCGTTCGTCGCCAAGAGCCAGGAACTCGACGCCGCCACCGCGGCGCTCGCGAAGGAGCGCGAGCGGGCCGCGGACCTCGACGCCCAGCTCGCCGCGGCGCGCGGCGAGGTCGCGCGCCTGACGAGCCAGCTCGCCGAGGTCTCGAGCCAGCGCGAGACCCTCGCTCGCCAGCTCGCCCTGGTGCAGGAGTCGGCCTCCCAGAAGGACGTGAACATCAGGCAGCTCACCACCCGCTACGACGGGCTCATCAAGGACCTCGAGCGCCAGAAGAGCGAGCTGTCGGCGCGCGCCTCCGACCTCTCCGGCCGGCTCGCCGAGGCCGAGAGCCAGCTCGCCTCGCTCACGGCCGAGCGGCAGCGGCTCCAGGTCGACCTCGACGCCATGCGGGCGACGCTCGGGGAGACCCAGGCCCAGCTCGCCGAGCGGGAGCGCGCGCTGCGCGACACCACCGCAACCTACGACAAGCTCGTCGCCGACCTCAAGGGCGAGATCGCCGAAGGGCAGGTGCAGATCACCCAGCTTCGCGACCGGCTGACCGTGAACCTGGTCGACAAGATCCTCTTCGACTCCGGCTCGATCGTCATCAAGCCGCGTGGACGCGAGGTGCTGCAGAAGGTGGCCGAGGTCCTGCGGACGGTGAGCGACAAGCGGATCCAGATCGAGGGGCACACCGACAACGTGCCGATCGCGGCCTCGCTGCAGAGCCGCTTCCCGACGAACTGGGAGCTGGCCGCCGCCCGCGCCACGGCGGTCGCGCGGTTCCTCCAGGACCAGGGAGGCGTCGATCCCACCCGCCTGGTCGCCACGGGCTACGGCGAGTACCACCCCGTGGCCTCGAACGACACCCCCGAAGGGCGGGCCCAGAACCGCCGCATCGAGATCGTCCTCGTCCCGCTCACGCTCGAAGCCGCGGTCCAGTAACCCCCCGACCCGCGCGCCCGGGGTCAGGCCTTTCCGTTTTCCTTCGGAGAAGGTCGAGGCCTGACCCCATCGGGCCATCGGTCGGGACATCGCCGGGTCACCTGAGGCCGGCGTTCCCCGCTCTCCTCCGCTCCGAACTCCGCCAGGCGCCCGCCATGACACCGAACGCAGCCTGGCACACCGCCTGCTCGCCGTGGGCGGCGTCCACCGTTCGACACACCGCGACCGACCTGAAGGAGGTCCACAGTGCCACGCATCGCGCTCACGCTCGTCCTCGCGGCGACGATCGCACCGGGCTGGATCGCCGACGGGCGTGCAGCCGCCGCCGCGGTCGAGGTAGCCGGCCACCGCGGCGAAGATCGACCTCGGGCGAATGCTCTACTACGACACCCGCCTCTCCAAGGGTCGGGACGTCTCGTGCAATACCTGTCACCGGCTCGACCGGTACGGCGTCGACGGGCTCCCACGTCCGTCGGCCACCGGGGCCAGCGGGGCAACCGGAACGCGCCGACCGTGTACAACGCGGCAGGTCACGTGGCGCAGTTCTGGGACGGGCGCGCCCCCGACGTCGAGGAGCAGGCCAAGGGACCGGTGCTGAACGCCGTCGAGATGGGCATGTCGTCCGACAAGGAGGTCGTCGCCGTCCTCGAGGGGATCCCGGGCTACGTGGAGGCGTTCCGCAAGGCCTTCCCCGGCGAGGCCGACCCGGTGACGTTCGAGAACATGGCGGCCGCGATCGGCGCCTTCGAGCGCCGCCTCGTGACGCCGTCGCGCTGGGACGCGTTCCTGCGGGGCGACCGCAACGCGCTCACCGACGAGGAGAAGGCCGGATGCTCGACCTGCCACAACGGCCCCTACCTCGGCGGGACGATGTACATGCGGCTCGGCGTCGTCCGGCCCTGGCCCGACAGGTCCGACCCCGGCCGCTTCGCCGTCACGAAGCAGGACGCCGACATGCTGGTCTTCAAGGTGCCGTCGCTCCGCAACATCGAGCGGACCGGCCCCTTCTTCCACGACGGCTCGATCACGCGGCTCGACCGGGCGGTCAGGATCATGGCCGAGTACCAGCTCGGCAAGAGCGTGACCGACGCGGAGGTCAGGTCGATCACCGCCTGGCTCCGGGCGCTCACCGGGACGATCCCGGCCGAGTACATCCAGCCGCCGGCGCTGCCCGGATCGGGCGCGCGGACGACCGAGAAGGGACCGAAGTCGTAGGCGACGCCGCCCCGGTCCCCTGCGACCGGCCGGGCTCGGGACAGGTCTCGACCGCATGCCGACAGTCGAGACCTGTCCCTCGTCTCGCTCCTCGCGCCGCGGTGACGCGCTCTAGCCGCCGCGCTCCCCCCTCGGCCTCAGCCGCCGCCGGATCGCGTTGCCCACCAGGAGCGGGAGCGCCGCCACGACCTCGCGCAGCGGCAGGTGCCGGGGGTCGGTCATGTACAGATAGCGCCGGGGGTGGACCACGGCGAGCGGCAGGGCGCCGCCGCGCTCCCGCTCGCGTGCGAGCGCGGGGTACTCGGCCAGGCGGTCCTCCCGGACGTAGAGGAGCGTGTTCTGCGCGTACCACGTGGCGACCCTCGGGTTGCGCCAGACGCGCTCGCGCACGCCGTCGATCGCCACGTAGCCCCGCTGCCGGAACTGCTCCGCCCAGTAGTCCTGCCAGCGTTCGTTGACGTGCCCCGTGCCGCCCTGGCGGGGGATCGCGGCGGAGAAGCAGATGCAGGGGCCGAGTCGCGCGAGCGTGGCGAGGAACGTCTCCGCGTGCGCGGGCGGGATGTGCTCGGCGACCTCGAGCGACAGGACGAGGTCGAACTGCCGATCGAGCCGAAACGGAGTCGTGAGGTCGTGGCGGCGGAACGAGGCCTCCGGGATCTCGAGCAGCCGCGTGTCGACGTAGTCGCCGTCGATGCCGAGCGTGTCGCTCACTCCGTGGTCGCGGAAGACCGAGAGCCAGGTACCGACGCCGCACCCGACGTCCACGACGCTTCGGGGTCGCACGAGCCGCATCAGCAGCGGCACGACCTCTCGCGCCGACTCGCGCGAGCGCTCTCGCTGGTCCCCGTAGAAGTGGTCCGTGTACACGCGCATGCCGGGCCCCGTGCGACGGCACGTCCGGGCCGCCCCGCACGGTCATTATGCGCGCATCCGCCGGCGCCGCGCGTGGCCGATCCTCCCGCCCCGTCAGGGCGGACCCATGGGCGAACGGATGGTTCCCGGGGTGGAGTGGGGCTGCCGGCCGAGGAGAGGAAGCGCCGCCTGCACGGGTCGATCGGAGGGAGTCGTCGAGCTGACGCCAGCGCGGCGCTCTCAGGGGCGCCGCGGCTCGAGACGCTCCCGGCCTCGACGCCTCACCGTATCGGACGCCCGGCGGCATGGCGCCGGGGGGCCGGATGTCGCCGAATCGCTCGGCGCTCGACGCGGCCCTGGCGCGTTGCCTACCGGCTCTCGTTGCTCATCTTGCCCAGCCACATGGACATGCGGACCGCGCCGGCCGCCCGGATGTGCCGTCGAGCCGCCCGTTCGGCCTCGTCCGGATCGCGATCGGCGATCGCCTGCACGATGGCGGCAATCTCCGCCTGGCCGGCCTTGATCCGCCCCGGAACCGCGTAGGTCGTCCTGCCCAGCAACGAGACCGCATCCTGCAGCACGTTCAGGGCCTTCAGCAAGTAGACGTTGTGGGCCGCTTCGGCGATGGCCCTGTCGATCTGCCGGTCATTGAAGGACGCCTGCTCCGGCGTCTTGACCCAGCCGTGTTGCGCCGCCAGATGCTTGAGCGATTCGATCTCCAGGTCGGAGGCATGCTCCGCCGCGAAGCGCGCCGCAGCCGCCGCCAGCACCTCACGCATCGCGTACAGGTCCGCCACCTGACTCGCGGAGAGTTCCGCCACCGTCAGGCCCTTCGGCTGCGAGAAGGCGGCCAACCCGTCCGACTGGAGACGCTTGAGCGCCTCGCGTACGGGCGTCCGGCTCACGTGCAGTCGCCTGGCGATCTCCGCCTCGCGCAGCCGGTCACCCGGAGCAAGCTTGCCTTCCCGGATCTCGGCTCGCAGCGCCGCGTAGACGATCTCGCCGCGCGACGATGCCCCGCGGGTGTCGTTGCGCCCCGCCGCAAGACTCTTTGCCGTCGCCGCACCCCCTCGCGCCTTCGACATCACCGTTTTCTTCTGACGTTTCGCCGCACGACTCGCAGCCTCCCGTGTCGTACCGTTCACACCCGCGGGGCTCACTGGCTCAACTCCAACGCCCGTGTCATCGTCACGCGGACCTGTCGACGCGAAGTCCGCCGAGGGGCCGAGTTCCCGTTCACTCGGCCACCAGTGACGTCAGAACCGTAATGTCCTCGACGCGCTCCATCCGGTCGACGACCTCGATGATGCCGTCCTGGCGCCGCCGGTCGAGCTTGCCGTCACACAGGCGCCGGAACTTCCTCTCGAGCTCGGCCGGCGTCAGCGGCCGCTGCGGCGAGCCATGCGGGTACTCGACCGAGCCCTCGTGCACCGTCCCATCCTTCATCCGCACCCTCACACGAGCCGGCCACTTCCCGGCGTTCTGCATCCGGTCCATTTCCGGATCCGCGATCACCTTCACCCTGGCCGCGACCTCGAGCGTGACGGGATTCTCGAGGGCCGCCTGCGTGTACTGGCTCAGAAACACCTCGCCGTGCACGAGCGCCGTCGCGAGCGTGAAGGGCAAGCTCATCTGCGCCTTGCTGTACGACGGCGGTCGATACAGTGTCGCCTGGTCGTCGCCGCCGATGTACGCGTGCATCGAGGGCACGTACGCCTCGATGCTCTCCACACCGCCTGCCTCGATCGACTGCCGCGCGGTGATCGACTGCAGCGCATCCACGGCCGAGGCGATCGCGTGGGTTCCGTTGTGGTACTTGACGGCAACGTCCATGATCTGGAAGCCGGTGTACAGGCCATCGACCAGTGCCTCCGCCGAGTAACGGTCGGCATCGGAGTACGCACGCAGGAAGCCGTCGCGGCCCTCGAAGATCGTGTGCGGACCGGTCAGTCCCTGTTCCGCGAAGAGCGCCGCAAGGATCCCATCGTGCGCCGCCTTGCCGGGATGGGTCCGGAACGTGTCCGCACCCACCGGACCGGTGATCGACTCGATGACCCCCGAGGCCGAGCTCGCCGCATGGCCGAGGGCGTTGGCCGTGTCGGCCCCGGACAGGCCGAGCGCCCGTGCGGCAATCGCCGCCGCTCCGAACACGCCGCAGGTGCTCGTGGCGTGAAACCCCTTCTTGTGATGCACCATTGCCGGCTTCGAGTTGATCGCCGCGGCGATCCGCCCCGCGATTTCATAGCCGAGAACCACCAGCAGGAGCGTCGTGCGCCCGTCCAGCGCCTGTCGTTCCCCGATGGCCAGTGCGGCCGGAACGACGACCGGGCCGCAATGAACGACGGTCTTCAGTATCGTATCGGTGAAGTCGTTGCTGTGACACAGCGTTCCATTCGCGAGCGCCGCCAGGTGCGCCGGCAGGCGATGGCCGCCCCGCAGGGTCCGTGCCTCCGGAGCGCCGCCGATCTTGCCGACCACGGCCAGCACGGCCCGTGACGCCGGCGAGTCCGCCCCCCCGATTGCCAGGCCGACGTTGTCGAGGACCGCCGCCTTTGCCCTCGACACGACCTCCGGCGGCAGGTCCTCGTAGCGGATGGTGCAAATGTAATCGGCGAGCCGATCTGCATGATACCGCTGCATGACTGGCCTCCAGACTCCGAAGGACGACGGCACGCGGCCGGCGCGAACACGCGCGGATCACGCTCCCGGGGACACGCTCCGTGTCAGCACGGTCGTCAGCCGGTTCAGGTTCGGCAGCCTCTCGAGGTCGTGAATCAGGCCGATCACATCGCGGCTGGCCGCCGCCGGCAGGATGCCGTCGGCACACTCGTGAAACTTGGCCTCCAGATCGGCCCACGTCGCGGGCTCCTCGGGGTAGCCGCGTGCGTGCGACCTCGTCGTGGAGAACTGAGTGCCGTCGTGCAGTGTGATGCGCAGGCGCGTTTCGCCCCACGAGACGTTGTTCTCGCCCCACGTTCCCCTGTGCCGCTCGAAGTCCTCCGGCACCGACACGTTCACCTTCTGCATCAAGGCCTGGACGTCGGGCTGCCGGACCCGAGCGTCCGTGAACTGCGCGATGCCCGCGGCCTTGTCGATCAAGGCGACCGCCATCATGTACCGCAGGCAGAACTTCGCCCGGTGCGAATTGGGCGCATCGTGATAGCAGGCGATCGTCATGCACTCGCGCGTCACTTCCAGGTCGATACGCGCGATGGACTCGGGCTCGGGCCCGTGACGACGGGCGAGGTCGAGCATCGCATCGATGGCGGACTGCGCCGGCGTCGACGTGGGATGGAGACGAACCACGGTCCGGCCGTGGTCGAGTTCCCAGTCCTGCCCGAGCGCCTCGGTCATACGGCCCATGTCGTAGTTGCCGATCCCGCAGAACGTCTCGACCAGCCCGAAGCGCTCGTGGCCCTTGCCGTCGCCTTCGCCCTCGATGGCATCCGGGTCCACCTGGTAGCCTCGCTGAGCGAGCATGGCGGCAAAGACGCCGCAGCGCGAGCCGTGGCCGTGGTGAAACGCCTTGCCCATCGACCCGACGTTCTTTCTCACGCCCGAGCCCTGCGATACCGCCAGGCCGAGCGCCATGCGCGTCTTCGGCACGTCCAGGCGGAACAGCCGCGCGCATGCGGCGCTCACCCCCAGCGCCCCGGTGATGGCATTCGGGTGCCACCCGTGATTGAACAGGTGGGGCGCCATGCCTCGACCGATGCGCGCACCGACCTCGAAGCCGACCGCGAACGCCGCGAGAAGATCGCGCCCGCTCGCGCCGACTTCCTCGGCCACCGGCAGCGACCCCGGAAGCACGCACGCGCTCAGGTGCGTGTAGGCCCGCGGCGAGAAGTCACAGTATTCGTACGCGTGCGCAGCCACCCCGTTGACGAAGGCGGCCAGCGGGCTCGAGGAGCGGTCCGGATGCCCGACGATGGACGCCGTGGGGTTGCCGCCCATGTGTCGCACCAGCTCGAGCGCGATCATCGTCGCGGAATGTCGCGCGCCGGCCACCATGACCGCCAGCGTGTCGAGGATGCGCATCTTCGCCGACTCGATCACCGACACCGGCAGCCCGGCAACGTCCGTCTCGATGGACAGCCGTGCCAGCTTCTCCGTTACGCCCAGTCTGCTCATGCCTCCCCTCTCACCCGTCCAGGGACACCCGAGACCCGCTGTCCGCGTCGTGCGACACGTGGTGAAGCGCTCATCACACACGGGAGTCTGCCGACCGCCCGCCGGCCGGCGGTGTGATTCCGCCCCGGCAGGTGCCGGGCGGCGTCCCCGCGCGGCCTGCGAAGCCCGGGAGGCACAGGTGCGGCCCCTCGACGGGATGCCGAGGATCGCGCGCCCGGGCTCTCCCTCGTGGCAACCCCGCGAGTGCCCCCGGCATACCTTCGGCGGCCGCGTCCGACACCCGAGTCCAGCCGCACCCGTGCGGCCGAGGCCTGCCGTCCTCCAACGCGATCTCGATGCGCCTTGCGGATCGAGTCGGCCCGCCGTGCCGTCGCGGGCGGGAAAGACCGCGCGTGCCGACCAGCCCATCGGCCGCGCTCCGGGTCGAGGGCACGGCGGCGCCCGGCCCGGCTCCTCCCGGTGACCGGAGACCGGGGCCGCGGCGTCCTGCGAGGCTACCTGCGGTTCCGCTTCGCAGGCACGGCCTACCAGGCGATGGTCAAGAGCCGCTCCTCCAGCATCTCGCGCACGGCATAGCGCGGCCCCTCCCGTCCGTGGCCGCTGTCCTTGACGCCGCCGAACGGCATGACGTCGACACGCGAACTCGAGGTCTCGTTGATGTGGACGCCTCCGAACTTGAGCTTGCGTACCGCGTTCATCGCGATCGAGACGTCCTTCGTGAACACCCCGACGGCAAGCCCGAACGGCGTGCCGTTGGCTTCTTCATAGGCGGCCTCGACGTCGTCGAACTCGACGACGGACACGACCGGTCCGAAGATCTCTTCCGTGCACACGCGCATCGTCCGCCTGACGTTGCGCAGGATCGTCGGCTGAAAGACGGCGCCGTCCCGCCGGCCCCCCGTCAGGACTTCCGCGCCCTCCCGCACCGCCTCGGCGACCCACTGCTCGACCCGCATGGCCTGGGCTTCGCTGATCATCGGCCCGACGTCCGTGCCGTCGATCGTCGGGTCGCCGACCTTGAGCCTCTTCGTCTTCTCCACCAGCAGTTCCGTGAACTCGGCCGCGCACGAGCGATGCACCAGGACGCGTTGAACGGAGGTGCAGACCTGGCCGGCCTTGCGGAAGCCGGCGGCGACGATCTTGCTGCTCGCGAGCGCCAGGTCGGCGTCGGCACAGACGATCGTGCTCGAGATGCTGCCCAGTTCGAGCTGCGTGCCCCGCAGTCCCGCGGCACGCTGAATCTCCTTGCCGACGCGGGTGCTGCCCGTGAAGGAGTAGAAGGCGATCCTCTGGTCCGCCAGAAGCGCGGGACCGATCGAGGCCCCTGGCCCGTGCAGGAGCGACAGCAACCCCGGCGGCAGCCCGGCATCGAGCAGCGCCCGGCACAGCGCCACGGCGGTCAGCGGCGTGTACTCGGACGGTTTGACGATCACCGCGTTGCCGGCCGCCAGCGCGGGCGCCACCTTGTGCGCCACGCCGTTGAGCGGCGCGTTGTACGGCGTGATGGCGCAGACGACGCCTCGGGGCACCAGGACCGTGAAGCCGACCCGGTTGCCGAGCCCCGGCGTCGCGTCCAGCGGCACGACCTCGCCCGCGATCCGCCGCGCCTCGTCCGCCGACAGTCGCAACGTCTGAACGCAGCGTCGGACTTCGCTTTCCGAGTCGCCCCTGGGGAAGCCGGTCTCGGCGGTGATCAGCGCCAACAGCTCGGGACGACGCTCGGCGATCAGCCCTGCCGCCTTCAGCAAGATCTCGTAGCGCTCGGTCGGCGAAAGGCGAATGGCGGCAAACGCCTCGGTTGCGTGCGTCACCGCACGCGTCACGTCGGCCGGCGTGGCGACCGCCATCTCCCCGATCTGGTGGCCCCGATACCGGTCGTAGAGCGCTTCGACCGTCGGTCCCGCTTCCCATTTCCCGCCAATCAACAGCTTCGACATGTCCGTCAGCGCTCTCCCGCTCTCCAGTGCACGGACCCGCGGCAGACGCCGCACCCGCCGCTCACTGCGCACTCACGGCCGAAAACGCCTCGTCGAAGGCACGCAGCGACGCCTCCACCTGTTCGCCGGTGATGACGAGCGGCGGCGTGATGCGAATCACCGACCCGTTGACGCCCGTGGTGGACACGAGCACCTTCCGGCGCCGCAGCTCCTCGTGGATCTTCTTCGTGAACGCGGGGTTCGGCTCCCGCGTCTCGCGGCTGCGCACCAGTTCGACCCCGATCATGAGGCCGAGCCCCCGCACGTCGCCGATCACCCGGTGCTTCCGCGCCAGCGCCTGCAGGCCTTCCATGAACTGCTCGCCACGCACCCTGGCCTTCTCGGCGAGGTTCTCCTCCTTCATCACGCGCAGCACGGCAAGGCCCGCGGCGACGCCCACCTGATTGTTCGGTCCGAACGTGGTGAAGTGGTCACCCTCGTCGAAGGCCACGCTGATCGGCTCCTTCGCCATGAACCCTCCCAGCGGAAGCCCGCCGCCGATGGCCTTGGCGAAGGTGACGATGTCGGGCGAGACGTCCCAATGCTGGTACGCGAAGGTCTTGCCGGTTCTTCCCCATCCCGAGAAGACCTCGTCCAGGATGAGCACGATCCCGTGCTTCGCGCAGATTTCCGCGACCTTCGGCCAGTAGTCCCTGGGCGGCGGGAAGACGCCGCCGACGCAGATCACGGACTCGGAAATGAGGATGGCCGCGTCACCGGGCACCCGGGTCTTGAGCGCCTCCTCGACGCCGTCGGCACACTTCAGGCCGCAATGGGAGCCCGGACTCGTGTTCTTGTAGGACAGCGGGCACCGGTAGCAATACGGGGGCTGCACGTGCACCACGCCCGGAAACGACGAGTACGGCCCGAACCCCTTCTTCCGGCCCGCATTGCCCGTAAGGCTCAGCGGCAGCGCGGTGCGGCCGTGGAAACCGTGCTCCATCGCGATGATCCCGAAGCCTTGCTTGCCCGTCCGCGTCGCGTACCGGAGGCCGAGCTTCACCGCCCCGTCGTTCGCCTCGGCGCCGCTGTTGACGAAGAAGACGCGGCTCAGCTGACCGCCCGTCTGCTCCGTGATCTCGGTCGCCAACCTCGAGGTCAGGCGGCTGTGGTATCGTCCCGGGCCCTGCATCAGGCGGCCCGCCTGATCCCGGATCGCCTCGACCACTTTCGGATGGCAATGGCCGACGGACAGGACCCCCGGCCCGGCTTCCAGGTCGATGTAGCGCGCGCCCTCGTCGTCGGTGACCTCGGCCCCCTGCCCGGACACGATGACCGGGCGCGACATCATCGGGCCGGGAATCAGGTGCGTGGCAAGTTCGTCCCGCGCGTTGGCGGGCTGCGGATTCTCCGGCATGGCTGTCATCGCGTGTCCCCACTTCGTCTGCCGCGGCCGCCTGCGCGAGCGCCGCGTTCACTGGCCCAGTAAAGCCCCGGCATCGACGCCGTAGTCCCTTGCCGCGCCGGTCGGCGTGATGAAGCCGTCGATCAGGTCATCGACGATCGCGGACCGCTCCCGGCTCAGCGGATCACCGTACCCCCCGCCGCCGCACAGGCGGATCCGCAGCACGTCACCGCGCTTCATCGGGACGCAATCCTTCGACCCCAGCGCCTGCTCACGCCCGTCGGTCACCAGGACGGTCATCGCGAGCGCGCCGGGCTTGCCGCCCTCGATCCCGTAGGGCGCGGTGACGTGCCTGTCCCCGGCCAGCGTGCAGGTGGCCGAACTCGCGAGGAGTTCGATCTCCTTCTCCAGGCCGCACCCGCCGCGAAACCGGCCGCTGCCGCCGCTGTCCGGAACGAAGGCGAGCTTGCGGATCAGCACCGGGTTGGCGATCTCGTGCACCTCGACCGGGATGTTGGCGCAGTTGAACACGGGACACAGCGCCTCGACGCCGTCCGAGTCGGCCCTGGCGCCGTAGCCGCCCAGCACGACGTCGTACATGACGAAGCGCTTGCCCGTCCGATCGTCGACACCGCCGATGTTCGGGTTGGACCAGTGTGAGAACGCCGCCATCGCCCGGTGGGGAATCGCCCTGGAGAGCGCGCCGGCCACCGCCTCGAAGATGCGGATCTGCACCGCCGCCCGGCCGCCGCTCGGCGCGGGAAACACCGGATTGAAGAACGATCCCTCGCGCGCCACGACGCTCACGAACGGCAGCGTGCCCTCGTTCTGCGGGATCCTCACCCCCGCCATCACGCGGACGGCGAAGCTCGCATAGGCCCGCGTATAGTTGATGTACGAGTTCAGCCCCGCGTTGACCTGGTCGCTGCTCCGAGAGAGATCGACGGTGATCGTGCCGTCCCTGACCGTGACGTCGACCGCCACCTCGATCGGGCTCGTCCCCGGCCCGAAATCGTCCAGGCGGTCGTCGAACGACCAGGTTCCATCGGGGATCCTGCGCAGAACCTCGCGCATCTCGCGGGTCGAGCGCTCGAGGATGTCCTCGATCCCCTGCTCCACCACGTCGTGCCCGAGCGACTCGTAGAGCTGCGCCAACCGCCTGGTCCCCACGAAGTTCGCATTGCGCTGCGCCCGAAGGTCGCATTCCATCTTCTCCGGGAGCCGCACGTTGCCGAGGATGAGCCGCAGGAGATCCTCGTCGAACGTGCCTTCCTTCACGATCCTGATCGGCAGGATGCGCAGACCTTCCTGGAATGCCTCGGTAATCCCTCCGATCTTCTGCGACCCCGGCGCCGCGCCGCCGACGTCGACGTGGTGCGCGATGTTCACCGCGAAGCCGACCAGCTCCGCGCCGACGAACGCGGGCGAGATCATGAAGCAGTCGGGCATGTGCCCCGATCCCAGGACGGGATCGTTCACGAGGATTGCGTCGCCGGGCCTCAGCGTTCCGGCGTCGACGTAGCGCAGCGCGTTCCTGACCACGTAGGGCATCGAACCCAGGTGCCCCGGCGAATAGTTCCCCTGGGCGACGAGGCGGCCCCGCCGGTCGAAGAGCCCCGTGGAGAAGTCGTCCCCCTCACGCACGGCTTCCGAGTAGGCCGTGCGGCGGATCGTGCTCCCCATCTCCTCGGCGATCGAGAGCAACGAGTTCCACAACACGGATACGGTGATCGGGTCCGGGCGCGAACTCACAGCCTGCCCTCCGTCCCAATGTCGATGATCAGATGCCCTCCCGGCTCGATGCGCCCCCGATCGCCCGGGAGGATCACGGTCGTGGCCTCGCGCTCCTCGATGATCGCGGGGCCGCTGATCGACTCGCCCGCACGCATCGAGGCGCGATCGAACACGTCCACCTCCACGTAGCCCCCGGCTTCGGGGAAGTACGCCGCACGGCGCCGGCGGACCGACGTACCCCCCGCCCGGGACGAGACCGTCGCCGCCTCCGGGCCCTTCGGCGTCCACTCCGCGCTGAGATACCATTCGGTCGCCTCGATCGGGACGCCGTGCTCGCGATACCCGTAGTTGCGCTGGTAGGCCTCGTGGAACAGCGACACCATGGCCGCGACCTCGTCGCCCCCGGCCGCCCCCTCGTCCGGCAACTCCACCCGCAAGTCGTAGCCCTGTCCGCGATATCGCATGTGCGCTGCCCGTGACCACACGAGCCGGTCGCTCGCAACATCGAAGGTCGCGAGATGGGCTTCGATCCTCCGTCGGAGTTCCGCGAACACGTCCCTGATCTTTCCGACGGCGCCGTCCGCCAACTCGATCACCCGCGTGACGCCCGCGTCCACCTTCTGCTTCGCCTGCAGCAGGCCGATTGCCGAGCCCACGCCCGCGCCGTAGGGCACGATCACCTTCCGGATGCCGACCTGGCGCGCCAGGCGCGCCGCGTGGATCGGCCCGGCCCCGCCGAAGGCGACGAGGGCATACTGCCTGGGATCCCGGCCGCGCTCGATGGACACGAGCCGCAGCGCCCGCTCCATGTCGCTGTTGACCATCGCATGGATCCCCCAGGCCGCGCGTTCGACCGAGAGCCCCAGCGGCCCGGCGATCTTCTCCTCCACTCCGGCCTTCGCCAGGCCCCCGTCGAGCCGAATCGCCCCGCCGTTGAAGTTGTTCGGGTCGATGTAGCCGAGGACGACGTTCGAATCCGTGACCGTCGGATCGGTGCCGCCCTTGCCGTAGCACATCGGCCCGGGCACGGCCCCCGCACTGCTCGGCCCGACCCTGATCAGGCCCATCTCGACGCTGGCGATGCTGCCGCCGCCCGCGCCGATCTCGAGCAGCTCGATCGACGAAATGTTGAGCGGCAGCCCGCTGCCCCGAATGAAGCGGACCATGTCGACCTCGAAGGTCGAGGTAATGGCCGGCTGACCGCCGTCGATCGCGCCCAACTTCGCCGTCGTGCCGCCCATGTCGAACGTCAGCACGTGCTGCAAGCCCAGCTCCCGGCCTATCCGCGCGCACATCAGTACGCCGGCGGCCGGCCCCGACTCGATGATGCGGACCGGGTACTCCCGGGCGAACTCCGGCGTGACGAGCCCGCCGTTGGACTGCATGATCGAAAGCGCGGCCCTGTAGCCGCGTTCGGCCAGAGACTTCTGGATTCCGTCCAGATACCGCGCCACCGTCGGCTTGACGTACGCGTTCGCCACGGCCGTGCTCAGGCGCTCGTACTCCCGATATCGGGGCGAGACGTCCGACGACAGGGTGACGGCACAGCGAGGCGCGTGTCGCCTGACCTCCTCCGCCATCGCCCTCTCGTGAGCCGGATTCACGTAGCTGTGCAGGAACCCGATCGCCACGCTCTCGTAGCCCTTCTCGGCCAGTTGCCTGGCAACCGCGGCCGCGGACGTCCGATCGAACGGCGCCACGACCTCGCCGGCCGCGTTCAGGCGCTCCGCCACCTCGAAGATGTCGCGCCGCCTGACGAGGGCCTCGGGCTTGCGCATGTACAGATCGAACACGTCGTACCGCTTCTCGCGCCCGATCAGGAGCACGTCGCGGAAGCCCTCGGTCGTGATCACCGCCGTCCTGGCCCCCTTGCGCTCGAGCACGGCGTTCGTCGCCACGGTCGTCGCGTGCAGCAGCTCGGTCACCTCGCGGGCGGCCAGGCCCGCGCGCTGCGCGAGCTCCTGCAGCCCCCGCATGACGCCCACCGCCGGATCCTCGGGCGTCGTCGGCACCTTGTGGAACACGAGCTCCCCGTGACCGTCGCGGGCGAGCGCGAAATCCGTGAAGGTCCCGCCGATGTCGAAACTGATCCGAGCCATCAGAACCTCCAAGCCGGAGGGCGCCTTGCGCCGTCCCGCCCGGCGTGACCTACCGGTATCCTATAGCACACCGTTGTATCCCATGGTATGCTGGATTATAATGCCGGTGTACGGCGCCACGCAAGCAAGGGCCTCCGGCGGTGCACGCCCCCGCGTGGTGCGACCGACCGCCTTCTCGGCTCCGTGCCGATGACCCCGGGAGGGTGCTGTGCTTTCTGACGAGATCGGCGGCGGCGTCATCCGGGACGACGTCAAGCGGGCCGTCGAGGCCGAGATCCAGCGGCGACTCGACGGCACGAACGGCACCGGGGCGCTGTCGGCGAAGTATCGTGAACTCCTCCTGCTGTCGATCGCCGCGACGCGCCTCAACGCCTGTCTCAGCGAGCTGCACGCGCGGCGTGCCGTCCGGTTGGGCGCCACGCCCGAGGAGGTGCGCGACGCCGCGCTGACGGTCATTCTCACCGGCATGATCCGCTGGAAGATGGCGGGCATGGGCGCCTTCGTGGCCGCGGCCGAGGCGGCCGGCGCCCCGGCCACTCCCCCGGACGAGGGGGAGGTCCAGGGGATGCGCGACTACGTGCGCAAGGTACTGAACCGCGAGTTCCCGGACATGTGGGAGACCCTGGCGGCCGCCGCTCCCGGCGTGCTGGAGGGCTACATGAAGCTCCGCGCGCACATCCTTCGCCCCGACGCACGGGACGGTGCGTTGCCCAAGTGGATGCTGGAGCTCATCGTGACGTCCTGCGACGTCGTGCAGGCCAACGCGTGGGGGGCGGAGATGCACGCGCGCCAGGCGATCCGTGACGGCGCGACGCCGGAACAGGTGCTCGACGCGATCGCGCTCGTCATGGTCGAGGCGGGGGTCCCGGCGTACAGGACCGGCGGCCGGGACGTCATCGAGGCGGCCGAGGACGAAGCCCGCCGGCGGCCGGCATCGCGTTGATACCGGCGGCGTTTTCCGCGTACCGCATGGCGTCGCATGCGCTCGAGCTCCACCGAGTCGCCATCCGAGGAGGGCTCGCATGACCGCGTCTTGCCACGTCCCTACTCCGCCGGTGGCCCCGTGAAGCGGATCGATTGCACGCGCGGCCCGACGCTCAGCCGGCTGCTCGGGTTGGTCTCGCTGGCACTCGCCGTCACCTGCTTCAGGGAAGGCCATCGGCTCTGGACCGGATGGGCCGGCTCGGGCGTGATGCCCGGACTCGTCGGCGTCCTGTACGTCGTCCTGGCCATCGGCTTTGCCGTGTTCCCGGCGAAGGACACGCCGCGGGCCGCGCCTCTGGAGAAGACCCAACGCCGAGGGATCGTCACGATCGTCGTCGCCTTCGCGGTCTACCTGGCGCTGATCCAGACGCTCGGCTTCCTGCTCAGCACCTGGGCATTCCTCTTCGTGGCCACGCGGGTCATGCCCGGCTCGACCACCATCGGCGCATTCCTGTGGGCGGGTGCCCTGTCTTCGGGCAGCCACCTCCTCTTCAGGGTGGGACTCGGCACCGCTCTCCCGCCCGGGCGATTCGGATTCTGAGGCGGCGGCGTGGAAAACCTTGCCCTCCTGTCCGCCGGCTTCGCCAACGCCCTCACCGCCACGAACCTCGCCTACGCCCTGCTGGGCTGCCTGCTCGGCACGATGGTCGGCGTGCTTCCCGGGCTCGGGCCGACGGCGGGGATGGCCATCCTGCTTCCCGTCACCGCATGGCTGTCGCCGATCCCCGCGATCATCATGCTCTCGGCGATCTTCTACGGCGCCATGTACGGCGGCTCCACGACCGCCATCCTGATCAACGTGCCGGGAGAGGTCTCCTCGGTGATCACCGCGGTCGACGGCTACCGAATGGCACAGCGCGGCAGGGCCGGCGCGGCGCTTGCCGTCGCCGCCATCTCGTCGTTCGTCGCCGGCACGATCGCCCTGATCGGCCTCACGTTCTTCGCGCCGGCTCTCGCAAGCGTCGCCCTGTCGATGGGCCCGCCGGAGATGCTGGGACTGATCGTCTTCTCGATGTCGATGATCATCACCCTGTCCGGTCCGTCCCTCTTGAAGGGGGTCTTCTCCGCCGCGATGGGCATTCTCGTCGGCATGGTCGGATTGGACCCGACGCTCGGCAAGGCCCGCTTCACCTTCGGGGTGACCCCGCTGCTGGGCGGCATAGACCTGATCGCGGTCGTGATGGGCCTCTTCGCGCTCACCGAGGTCTTCAAGAGCGTGGCGTCGGGTGCGCTTTCGATCTCGTCCGAAAGGCTCCCACCCTGGTACCGGTTCCTGACGTTCCAGGAGCTGCGTGCGAGCTTCGGCGCCATGTTGCGAAGCAGCGGCCTCGGCTTCCTGCTCGGCTGCCTGCCCGGCATGACTCCGGGCGTCGTCTCGTTCATGGTCTACGACGCCGAGAAGAAGGTGTCGAGGAACAGCCGGAACTTCGGGAGCGGCGCGATCGAAGGCGTTGCCGCGGCCGAGGGGGCGAACAACGCCTGCTCCGCCGCGAACTTCGTGCCCATGCTCACGCTCGGAATTCCGCCTTCCACGTCGATGGCCGTCCTCATGAGCGGCCTGATCATCTACGGGCTGCAGCCCGGTCCGCTCATCTTCGAGAAGGAACCGGCCTTCGTCTGGACCGTCATCGGGAGCATGTACATCGGCAACGTGATTCTCCTGGTTCTGAACCTCCCGTTCGTCGGCCTCTGGGCCAAACTCGTTCGCGTTCCTTACTACTTCATTGCCAGCCTCATTCTCCTCTTCTGCTTCATTGGAACGTATACGGTCCGCAACAGTCTTTTCGACGTCGGTACCTGTCTCGTGTTCGGGATCATCGGTTTCCTGATGGACCGACTCCGCATTTCGGCACTGCCGCTGGTTCTTGGCCTGATCCTCACGCCGCTGTTCGAGAACTTCCTGCGGCAGACGATCGGCATGGGCGGCGGCTCGCTCTCCGTGCTCGCCGAGCGGCCGATCGCCATCGGCTTCCTGGCACTGGGCTTCATCACGGCCGCGATCGCGCTCTACCTGCGCGCGAAGGGCGCCGGGCTGGCTCGTTGTCTCGATGCGGAAGAGGCCTCATGAGGAGATGTGACCAGACTCCGCCCGTTCGTACGTCAGGGAGTTGGGTGCGCGTAACAAAGGAGTCAGTGATGCGACGCCAGTTCCTCCTCACCGCCCTCGGCATGGTGCTGCTGGCCTCGGTGTCGACGCCCGCGGCCGGCCAGTCGGAGTATCCCTCCCGGCCCATCGAGCTGGTCGTTCCCTATGCGACCGGCGGGTCGACCGACATCCTTGCCCGGATCCTGGCCAAGTACGTCTCCGAAAAGAAGGGAATAGCCTTCAACGTGGTCAACAGGCCTGGCGGCAGCGGCATCATCGGCGTGCGCGAGGTGTTGAACGCCAGGCCGGACGGCTACACGCTGCTGGCCGACACCCACGGTGCCAGCACCATGATCGGGGCATTCAACGATCCGGCGGACGTGCCCTTCGACTGGAGGAACCGCACCTGGATCGGGATGATGGACAAGGACGTGATCCTCTACCTGGTCAAGGAGGATTCGCCCTGGAAGACGCTCAAGGACGTGGCGGAGTACGCCAGGCAGAACCCGAAGAAGTTCCGCTGGGGAACGACAGGCCGCGGCGGCATCGCGATCCCGGCGATGCAGCAGTTCTTCGAGGCCAGCGGCATCCCGGCCGACGCCGTGGCGGATACGCAGGTGCTGTTCAAGAGCGGCGGCGAAGGGCCGGTCGCCCTGGCGGCGGGGAACATCGACTTCGCCGCGCAGCAGATCCCCGAGGCACTCGGCCTGATCCAGGCCAAGCGGATCCGCGCGCTCGCCGTCATCTCGGATGAACGCCTGCCCCTGTTCCCGGATGTGCCCACCGTTGCCGAGGCGGGTTACCCGATGATCGACGTGGCCGGATGGCACGGCGTCTCGGGCCCGCCCGGGCTGCCCAGGAACGTCGTCGACTACTGGGTGACCTTGTTGAAGGAAGCGAACGCCGATCCGGTGTTCCGGGACATGCTGGAACAGGTGAGAAAGGTTCCCGTGTTCCTCGGACCCGAGGAGTTGCGGGCTTTTGCCGAGAAGGAGTACGAGAAGTACCTCGACGTCGCGCGAAAGCTCGGCTGGAGAAAGTAACGCGCCCGGAAGGCCTCGCGTACCGGCTCGCACCGGTGCGCGGGGCCTTCGTCATCTCATCGGACGCCCGGTTCTCACGAGAGGGAAGGACGATCACGCATGGGCTCGGATGCTACCGTCGCAGAACAACTCGGGCACTTTCTGAGCACGCTCACGTTCGAGCGTCTCCCACAGGAGGTCGTCGAGAAGTCGAAGATATGTCTGCTCGACGCGATCGGCACTGCGCTCGAGGGGTATCGGTTCGAGCCCATCTCGCTCGCCTACGACGTCGCCGAAACGACCTCGGAGCGAGGCGACGTGACGCTCTGGGGACGCGGCCGCACGGCCGGCGTCCTGCCCGCGGCGTTCGCCAACTGCGTGGCGATCCATGCCCTGCTCCACGACGACACCTTGATGAACTCGTGGAGCCACCCGGCCGGCCCGGTGGTCGCTGCCGCCGTGGCGGTGGCCGAGTGGCGGGGAGCCAGCGGGGCACGGACGCTGCTCGGCATCGTGGCCGGCTACGAAGTCATGGGTCGGCTCGGCGGCGCCGGCGTGGTCGCATTCGACGGCATCCGCCGCGGGTTTCGCGCCAACTCGACCTACGGTGTCTTCGGCGCCGCCGCGGCCGCCGCCACCATCATCGGCCTGAACGAAGAGGCGTATGCCAATGCGCTCGCCTGCGCGGCGAGCTTTGCCAACGGCATCATCGAGCCGTTGCACGCCGGCTCGATGGAGTGGCGCCACGAGACCGGCGTCGCCGCGCAGAACGGCGTGCTCGCGGCCCTGCTCGCCCAGCGCGGCCTGAGGGCCGCGCGTACCGCCTTCGAAGGCAGGTTCGGGTTCTGGAGGGCGTTCGGTGATGCGGCGGAGCCGCCGGCCTCGGCTACGGCCGGGCTCGGCCGGTCTTTCCAGATCACTCAGGCCTTTCACAAGCCTTACCCGACCGCGTCGGAGTACACATGGAACTCCGCGATGTACGTCACCCACCAGCTCGCGCTCGAGAACGGGATCGACTACCGAGAGGTCGATCGCTGCGAGATCACGGTGATGACGAAGATGCTGACGTACCCCGGTCTCGCGTACGCCGGTCCGTACGTGAACATCGACCAGGCCATCGCCTCCAAGCCGTTTGCGATCGCGGCGATCCTCAAGAACCACGGCTTCACCAGCGACGTCTACCGGACGCAACTGCAGAGCCCCGAGCTCCTCGAGCTCGCCCGGCGAGTCCGGGTCCGCGGGTGCGATGCCTGGAACGACGAGTGGCGCTGCCACGTCTCCGTCGTCATGAAGGACGGCCGTGTGTTCAGTGGGGACGAACGCATGGTCGAACGGAGCATCTTCTACCCGAACCGCCAGCAGATCACCCGGAAGTTCCGGACCATGCTCGCGGAGACGCCGTTCGGTCCGTGCTGCGACGAGATCGCCGCCCAGGTGTTCGCTCTCGATACCGCCCCCAGCGTCAAGCCGATGACGTCAAGCCTGGCTCGCCCGGCTCGATAGCCGTCCTTCGTGCGTCGAGCCCGGCCATGCCGGTGCGTGCGTGGCGCGCGGCGGCGGACCCGGCGGGCGTGGTCTCCAGCATGGGAAGCGGCGGCCTGGCGCGGCGGGTGGCCTCCGGCTGGCGGCCTCCACGGTCCCGTCGGCCGCCTCGAGCGGGCGAACGCCGGGGGCCGACGTCGCGGCAGACCCTCGCGAGCGCGCCCTGGCCGCGGGCGAAGCGCCCTCGTGAGCCGCAGCCCGCCTCGGCCGCGCCACGCCCGAGACGCTCGTCGGCTTGCATGCGCGCTACTCCCGGACGCGGCGCGACCGGAGCGCCCCGGCAGCGCGCATCACCACGGCCGCCGGCAACCGGGACGAATCCGGGAGCATGTCGGGAGCTGGGCGGAAGTGCCTGGGAAAGTGCCTGGAAAGACTTGCGGTGGTGCCGAAGGCGGGACTCGAACCCGCACGGGGGAACCCCCACTACGCCCTGAACGTAGCGTGTCTACCAATTCCACCACTTCGGCGCAGACTACAAGTATGCGAACTCCCGAGGGTTCTGTCAAGGCTGCCGGCCCGGATGGGGCCGTCGCTGGCTAGATCCTGCGGCGGAGCGTCATGAGCCGCTCGGCCGCCCGCTCCATCGTCTCGGGCTTCTTCGGGAAGGCGAACCTGAGCTTGGTCGCGCCGAGCTCGCGCCGCGAGTAGAACGAGGAGCCCGGCACGCCGGCCACCCCTACCTCCTTCGCGAGCCAGAGGGCGAACTCGGTGTCGTCCTTGAACCCGAAGTGGCCGATGTCGGTCATGATGTAGTAGGCCCCCTCGGGGTCGTGACACCTGAAGCCGGCCTCGGTGAGGATGCCGAGCATGGCCGCCCGCTTCTCGTCGTACATCCGCGCGAGGTCCTCGTAATAGGCGTCGGGCAGCCCCATGGCCACGACCCCCGCCTCCTGCAAGGGCGCCGGCGCGCCGACGGTGAGGAAGTCGTGCACCTTGCGGATGGCGGGCGAGACCGGCTCGGGGCTGATGGCGTACGCGAGCCGCCAGCCGGTGACCGAGTAGGTCTTCGACATGCCGGAGATGGTGATGGTGCGCTCGAACATCCCGGGCAGGGTCGCCATCGGGACGTGCCGGAGGCCCCGGTAGACGATGTGCTCGTAGATCTCGTCGGTGACGACGTAGGCGTCGAACTCGGCGGCCAGATCGGCGATGGCCTGGAGGTCGTCGCGGCGGAAGACGCGACCGACCGGGTTCACCGGCGTGTTGACGATGATCGCCTTGGTTCTCGGCGAGAAGGCGGCACGCAGCTCCGCGCGGTCGAACGTGTAGTCGGGCTCCCTGAGCGGCACGTACTTCGGCGTGGCGCCGGAGAGGATCGTGTCGGGGCCGTAGTTCTCGTAGAAGGGCTCGAAGATGATCACCTCGTCGCCCGGCTCGATGAGGGCCATGAGGGTGGCGATCATCGCCTCCGTGGCGCCGCAGGTGACGGTGACGTGCCGGCCGGTGTCGACCTCGATCCCCCACTGGCGGGAGTACTTGGCGGCGATGGCGCGGCGGAAGGCGGGCGAGCCCCAGGTGACCGAGTACTGGTTGTAGCCCGCGTCGATGGCCCGCTTGGCCGCCTCGCGCAGGACCTCGGGGGGGTCGAAGTCGGGGAACCCCTGGGCGAGGTTGATCCCGCCGTGACGATCGCAGACCTGCGTCATCATCCGGATCACCGACTCGGTGAACCGGCCGACCCTGGGAGACAGCGCCTTCATCGGCCCTCTACTCTTCCCTGAGCTGTGCGTTCCAGTAGGAGATGTCGACCGTGTCGAGGAACGGCGCCCAGGCCTTGTAGCGGGCGCCCTTCGGCGACACGCTCATGTACGGCGTCCAGCGGGGACGCCGGGGCCTGGAGATGAGCCGCATGCCGGCCTGCTCGGGGGTCCGCCCGCCCTTGATGCGGTTGCAGGCGAGGCAGCAGCAGACGATGTTCTCCCAGTTGGACGTGCCGCCCTGCGAGCGCGGGATCACGTGGTCGAGGTTGAGCTCGTGTTTGGGGAACACCCGGCCGCAGTACTGGCACGTGTTGCGGTCGCGCGCGTAGATGTTGAGGCGGCTGAAGCGGACGTGCCGCCTGGGGAGGCGATCGTACGCCTGCAGGACGATCACGCGCGGGATGCGGATGGCGCGGCCGACCATGCCGATCGACTCCTCCTGCCCGACCGCCACGGAGAGCGCCGCCCACGAGTCGAAGTCGAAGGTCTTGAACTCCTCGTCGACCGCCTTGGCCAGGCCGATGTAGAGCAGCGTGAAGGCGCGCCGGACCGTCGTGACGTGGACCGGGAGGAAGGATCGGTTGAGGACCAGGACCTGCGAATTGAGCATGCGCCCGCCGTCCGGGACCCCCTCGGGTCCCGTAACCATGGTAGGGAGAATAGCGGACAAGGCACGCCTGTGCAACTGTCCGGCCGCTCTGTTACAGTCCTCGCATGGTCACCGACTGGCTCGGCCAGCCGCTCGAGGCGTTGCGCCACGCCGTAGTCGAAGGTCTGGCCCGAACTCGCATCCGGCCGAACGTCCTCACGCTCTGCGGCCTCGCCACCTCGCTCGTCGCCGCCCTCTTCGCCTCGGCCGGGGCGTTCGTCTCGGCGGGGCTCCTCCTCCTGGGCGCGGGGGTCTTCGACGCGCTCGACGGCGCCATCGCCCGCCGCACGAACCAGTCGAGCCCTTTCGGGGCCTTCCTCGACTCGGTCATGGACCGGTACGCCGACCTGACGGTCCTCCTCGGGCTCATGCTGCACTTCGCCGCCGCCTGGGGCGAGCGCAGCGCCGGCGGGTTCCCCGGCATCCCCTGGGGGAACCCGGCCCTGGTCTTCGCGGCCGGCGCGGTGCTCGGCTCGGCGCTCACGCCCTACGCGCGCGCCCGCGCCGAGTCGCTGGTGGCCGAGTGCAAGGTGGGGATCGCCGAACGGCCGGAGCGCCTCGTGATCCTCGTGATCGGCCTGCTGTCGGGCAGGGTCGTCCCGGCCCTCGCCGTCCTCGCCGTGCTCGCCAACGTCACGGTGCTCCAGCGCCTCTTCTACGTGCGGCGGACCCTGGCCGGCGGCGGCCCGCTCGGGCCGAGGGAGCATCTCCTCTACTGGACCTACCCGCGCGCGTCGGTCCCCTTCGACCTCCTCTGCCTCCTGGTGCTCGTCGTCATCCTGGCGTTCTGAAGCCGCTCGGCCTCGGCCTCACGGGGCGCCGGGCCGCTCGGCGCAGTGCCGGAGCGCCCGCATGACGTACGCCGACACCATGCCGGGGGCACCTCCAGGCGCCGGGCCACCTCCGCGTGGCTCAGCCCGTCGAGCCGACAGAGGAGCACCGCCGCGCAGAGGCCCGCGCACTGCTCGCGCCGCTCGAGTCCCTCTTGTCGCCGGCCCGGTGGCCGCTGCCACGCGCTCCACCATGAACGCCTGCTCGGCCGTGTAGCTGCCCGAGGCCCCGAACGAGAGGGTGTCGACGAGCGTCTCGTCCGGCGCGATGCCCCCTGCCCCTTCGACGCCGGCGCGCCGTCTCGTCTCAGCTGGACCTTCTTCGCGATCTCCCTCCCCTTCGCCATCTCCCTCTCCGACGAGGCGTTCTGCCCCTCACCGGGAGAACACGACGCAGCCCTCGCGGACGACACCGCGCGTGCGAGACGACCGGTTGACGCTCACCGGACGGCCCGCTACAGTGTCGTCGTTTGCCTTTCTTTTCAGGAGGTTACCGTTCCATGGCGATCCGCGTCGGCATCAACGGGTTCGGTCGAATCGGCCGCAACATCCTCCGGGCGTCGCTCGACCGGAAGGAGCTCGAGTTCGTCGCCGTGAACGACCTCACCGACGCGAAGACCCTGGCCCACCTCCTCAACTACGACTCCGTGCACGGTCCGCTGCCGGAAAAGGCGGTCGTCGAGGGCGACGGCTTCCGCCTGAGGGATCGGCACGTCAAGGTGCTGGCGCAGAAGAACCCGGCCGAGCTGCCCTGGAAGAGCCTCGGCGTCAACATCGTCCTCGAGAGCACCGGCATCTTCACCGACCGCGAGAAGGCCGCGCAGCACCTCGCGGCCGGCGCGCGCCTGGTCATCGTCTCGGCCCCGACCAAGAACGCCGACCTCACGGTCTGCATCGGGGTCAACGAGGGGCAGTTCGATCCGGCGAAGCACCAGGTCGTCTCGAACGCCTCCTGCACGACCAACTGCCTCGCGCCGGTGGCCAAGGTGCTCCACGAGCGGTTCGGCATCGTGCACGGGCTCATGACCACGGTGCACTCCTACACCAACGACCAGCAGATCCTCGACCTGCCGCACAAGGACCTGCGCCGTGCGCGGGCGGCGGCCATGTCGATGATCCCGACCACGACCGGCGCCGCCAGGTCGGTCGGCCTCGTCCTGCCCGAGCTGAAGGGCAAGCTCGACGGCATCTCCATCCGCGTGCCGACGCCGAACGTCTCCATCATCGACCTGAACGCCGTCGTGAAGACCCCGACCAGCGCCGACGCCGTGAACCAGGCCTTCCGCGAGGCCGCCGCCGGGCCGCTCAAGGGCATCCTCGCCGTCTCGGACGAGCCGCTCGTCTCGCGGGACTACAACGGCGACCCGCACTCGTCGGTCGTCGACGCGCTGTCCACGAACGTCATCGAGGGGACGTTCGTCAAGGTCATGTCCTGGTACGACAACGAGTGGGGCTTCTCCTGCCGCATGCGCGACCTCACGCTCTTCGTCGCGTCGCGCCTCGGCCTGCGCTAGGCCCGCCGTTGAAGACGGTCGATCAGCTCGACCTGCACGGCAAGCGCGTCTTCGTGCGGGTCGACTTCAACACGCCGCTCGCCGAGGGCCCCGACGGCACGCTCGTGGTTGCCGACGACACCCGGGTGCGCGAGGCACTCCCCACGCTCCGCCACGTCGTGGAGCACGGCGGCCGGCTCGTCGTCGCGAGCCACCTCGGGCGGCCGAAGGGCAAGCGAGACCCGAAGCTGAGCGTGGCGCCGCCGGTCAGGCGGCTCGCCGAGCTGCTCGGCCAGCCGGTGCCGCTCCTCGACGGCATCACCGGCGCCGAGGTCGAGGCACGCGTGAACGCGCTGAAGCCGGGCGAGGCGCTCGCGCTCGAGAACGTCCGCTTCGACCCGGGCGAAGAGAAGAACGACCCGGCCTTCGCCTCCGCGCTCGCCCGCCTCGCCGACGTCTACGTCAACGACGCGTTCGGCGCGGCCCACCGGGCCCACGCCTCGACGGCGGGCATGGTCCCGCTCGTCGCGGAGCGGGCCGCCGGCTTCCTCATGAAGAAGGAGCTCGACTACCTCGGCCGGGTCCTCGCCGAGCCGCGGCGCCCCTTCGTGGCGGTCCTCGGCGGCGCCAAGGTCTCGGACAAGATCGGCGTCCTCGAGCGCCTCGTCCAGATCGTCGACGCCCTGATCGTCGGGGGCGCCATGGCCTACACGTTCCTCAAGGCGCAGGGCGTGCGCGTCGGCGCGTCGCTCGTCGAGGACGGCCACCTCGACCAGGCGCGCCGGTTCCTCGACACCGCCCGGCAGCGGGGTATCGTGTTCCTCGTGCCCGAGGACCACGTCATCGTCCAGGCGATCGACCAGCCGGCCGGCGCGCGGACGACCGAGGGGGCCGAGATCCCCGACGGCTGGATCGGCGTCGACGTCGGCCCGAAGACCCGCGAGCGGTTCGCCCGCGAGATCCGGCGCGGCAAGACCGTCATGTGGAACGGCCCCATGGGCATCTTCGAGACGGACGCCTACGCCAGGGGGACGCAGGCCGTCGCCGACGCGGTGGCCGAAGCGACCAAGTCGGGCGGCACCACGATCGTGGGCGGCGGCGACTCGGTCGCCGCGGCCCGCAAGGCGGGCGTGATCCCCCACATCACCCACGTCTCCACCGGCGGCGGCGCCTCCCTCGAGTACCTCGAAGGGAAGGCGCTGCCGGGCGTGGCCGCCCTCGAGGGCTAGGCGTCGTGGGCGCCCCGGGGCGGCGGCCCCTCATCGCCGGCAACTGGAAGCTCAACTGCTGCCTCGCCGAGGCGGCCGCGCTCGCCGGCGCCGTGCGCGACGCCGTGGCCGGCATGGACGGCCGCGACGTGGTACTCTGCCCACCCTTCACGGCGGTGGCCGAGGTCGCCCGGGTCCTCGCCGGCTCGACCATCGCAGTGGGCGGGCAGGACTGCTTCTGGGAGCCCAGGGGGGCCTTCACCGGCGAGGTGTCGGCCGAGATGCTCAAGGACGCCGGCGCGTCCTTCGTGATCGTCGGCCACTCGGAACGGCGGCAGTACTTCTGCGAGAGCGACGAGACCGTCGCCCGGAAGGTCGCGGCCGCGCACCGGGCGGGGCTCGTCCCCATCATGTGCGTGGGCGAGCGGCTCGAGGAACGCGAGGCCGGCCGGACGCTCGAGGTGGTGAGTCGCCAGGTGGCCGGAGGGCTTGCCGGCGTCTCGCGGGCCGACGCCGAGGCGGGCCGCCTGGTCGTCGCCTACGAGCCGGTCTGGGCGATCGGGACCGGCCGCACCGCCACGCCGGCACAGGCCCAGGAGGTTCATGCGGCCATCCGGCGGCTCCTCGCAGAGCAACTCGGCGCCGCCGCGGCGTCTGCCGTGCGCATTCAGTACGGCGGCAGCGTGAAGGCCGACAACATCGACGCGCTCATGGCCGAGCCGGACATCGACGGCGCCCTCGTGGGCGGGGCCTGCCTCGACGCCGCCGGCTTTGCCCGGATCGTTGGTTTCAAGGAGAGTCTCCCGTGATCGTCGCACTCGTCACCGTGCTGCACGTCCTCGTCGGCGTGCTCCTCATCATCGTCGTGCTCCTGCAGGCGGGCAAGGGCGCCGACATCGGCGCGGCCTTCGGCGGGGCCAGCCAGACCTTCTTCGGTGGACGGGGCGCGGCGACGTTCCTCGCCAAGGCCACGGCCGGCGCGGCGGCCGTCTTCATGATCACGTCGCTCTACCTGGCGCACGTCTCGGGCCGGCCGTCGACCAACTCGCTGCTCGACAGCATGCCGCCCACGCCGGCCGCCTCCCCGGCTGCGCCCGCGGCGTCGCCTGCCGAGCCGGCTCCGGCCGCCCCGGCCCAACCCGGCAACTAGAGCACATCGCGCTGCCGAGACGTGCGGCGGCGCCTCTCGGCGCAGCAGGAGCCTGGCCCTCGCTTCCCGTGACGGCCACGACGGCGGACCGGCCGCCTCCGCGGGCTACGGAGGGGCGTGGAAAATGGAAAGACCTGACCCCATGGAAAACAGGTGGGGTCAGACCCCGACATTTTCCAGGCCGAGGTTCACGGAGGGGCCGGCGGCAGGGGCCGGGCCGGGGGGCGTGGAAAATGGAAAGACCTGACCCCAATGGCACGGGCGTCCGCCCACGAGGGGGACGCCCGTCGTTCCCGGCTCGCGCCTAGGCGAAGAGGAGGTTGGTGTTCTCCAGCTCGTCGAGCCGGAGCGCGATCTGGAGGTAGCGCTCCGCCTTGGCCGGCTGAAGGTGGCGGCGCGTCAGGTCGCGGAACTTGCTCGCGATGTCCTCCCGCGACATGGGGTTCTCCGGGTCGCCCTTCGGCGTGTTCACCCGGACCTCCTCGCGGCGGCCGTCGCGCGTGACGATCTCCACGATGGCGGGCCACTTCGCCGGGTACATCTCGTCGAGGTCCTCGTCCCGCTTGAGCACCACGCGCCGCGTCAGCTCCTTGATGTCGCGCTCCTCGAGCCGCTCCTCCGTGAACGCTTCCGGGCCGACCTTGCCGTAGCGGACCGCGGTGGCCACCACGAACGGGATGTTGAACTTGGCCGCGTACGGCGACGTCGCCTCGACCCGCTCGCAGAGGTCGAGCGCGGCGCCGTAGAGGCGCACGGTCAGCCGCTCCACCTCGCGCGGCGGAAGCTGCCGCCCCCGGAGCGCCTGGAGCGTCGCGTCGATGGCCGAGTGGAGGTGCCGGCAGGCGGCGTACGGCTTGAACGAGGTGCCGAGCATCTCCCATCGGTCGCCGAGCGCGTCGGTGAGCTTCTCGAGGCGGACGTCGCGCGAGGTCGCCTTGAGGAAGCCCTTCTCGCCGTCGAAGATCCGCTCGGCCGCCGAGAAGCCGCGCTGGGCGAGGAGCGCCGCGAGGGCGCCGTTCATGGCCGCCTTGCCCGCGTGGAGCTGCTTGCTCATGGCGCCGTCGACGAGGAACTCCCAGACGCCGGAGGCCTGGGTGCCGGCGCTCCCCAGGGCCCAGACGAGCTGCTCGGCGTCGAGGGCGAGCAGCTTGCCCGCCGCCGCGGCCGCCCCGAAGGTGCCGGCCGTGCCGGTGGTGTGCCACTTCTCGTAGTGGGTCGGGCCGAGCGCCTGCCCCACCCGGATGGCCAGCTCGTAGCCGACCGCGATGGCGGTGAGCAGGTCGCGCCCGCTCGACCCCTCGCGCTCCGCCATGGCGAGCGCGGCCGGGATCACCGCCACGCCGGGGTGCAGGAGCCCGGTGCGGTGGACGTCGTCGGTCTCGACCACGTGCGAGGCGGCGCCGTTCACGAACGCCGCCCAGACCGAGGCGGTGCGGGCGCCGGTCGGCACGAGCGTCGCCTCCTCGTTGCCCCCAAGCTCGCTCACGAGGTCCACGACGATGTCGGTCGGCAGCGCGCCGGTCCCCGCGACGGCCGCCCCGAGCCAGTCGAGGAAGCAGAGCTTGGCCATCTCGTGGACGTCCGGCGGGAGGCTGTCGTACGACGCTTTGCCGACGAAGTCGGCGAGTCGTTGCGATATCGTCATCTCAATCCCTCAGCATTCGCGCGGGCGTGTCCCCTCCGGGTGCCCGTGCCCAGCGGGCCCATCGACCCGCGTCCCTCGTCGACCGCGACCGCCCTGGCCTCCGTCCGCTCGAACGCCCCGGGCCCGCTCGGCCTCACGCCGTCGGGTTCCTGGCGAGGCTTGGCGCTCCGGAGCGCGGGAGTTACCCCCTGGCGAGGGGCAAGGCGGGCGACGTCGGCGTTCCCGCCCCACAAGATTCCACCTCGGGCCGGTGCACGCAAGCGCAATTTTTCTTTTTGTTTTCGAGCGTTGGAAAGGCCGGGCGGCAGGGTTGACAAGGCGTGTGCAAGGTGCAACATATTGTGGCTCACCTTCGATCCCACGTGCGGAAGTGGTGGAACTGGTAGACACGCCGTCTTGAGGGGGCGGTGGCTCACGCCGTGGGGGTTCAAATCCCCCCTTCCGCACCAATCTCATCGATCGTTCCGACTTCTCCTGAGATCGCGCGCAGACGGCGGCGCCCCGCTCGGGGCCCCCGGAGGCGATCGTCCGCTCCGTCCGCATCGGGCAAGCGGCCGCCAGGGCGTTCGACGCGAACGCGCGCGTTCCTCGGCGTCGGGTGCCAGATCCGATCGCGCACGTGGTTCAGGTCGCGCGTCCCGCTCCAGCGGCAGGGTCTCCAGGCCGAGCTCGAGACGCCCGGCCGCCTGCTGCTTCACCTGGCGGTCGAGCGCCGCGGGGACCGGCGGCAGGCAGTCCACTTCCCGGAGACTGGTCTTCGTCTTCGGCGCCCCGTCGAGCCCCAGGCTTCGCGTCGCCCGGATCCGGAACCGCCCGGAGGCCCTGGCTCGGCGGGGCCGGCCATCGCTTCCCGGGCCTGTTCGGCAGGGGCCCGGTTGGCGCTCGTAACGGCGCAGTAACCCTCTGTCCCGCAGCACCGCCCGGAGCCATTCAGGTGGGCGCTCGTCCTCGAGCCCGAGAAACCCGGAATCGTCACCGAACTCGCGACTCCCGGGTGTCGATGCCGGCGAGGGCGTGGGGGTGACCACCGCGCCGGCGTCCTCGTCGGGGGCGAGGCCGACGAGGTCGATCGGTCGCGGGTGCTGCGCCGCGGCCGAACCGAACGCGTTCCGGATGGGCTCGAGGGGGTTGGCTGTGCGGAGGCCGGCCCGACGCGGTGGCGCCCGAGAGCCGCGAGGTCGGGGGTGACGGGCCGGTCGCCGGGGTCCGGCAGGGGCGCCGCAGGCGGATCCGGCACGGCGGCAAGGCCTGCGCCGCGAGGTAGCCGCCGAGGATCTTCCAGGCAATCAGAGTGGGCCGGTAGGCGGAGCGCCCCCTGTATCGCCGCACCAGGCGCCGTCTTCCTGTCCGCGGAGATGGGTCGCGCCCGAGGGCCGGGCGGGGCCGCGGGCGATCGGCCGGGCCGCGGCAGCGCGACGATGCGGAGCCGGTGCCGCGGCCCGTGGCGTGGACTGGAGCGAGCGGCCTCCGCTCACGAGCTCCCGGAGGCGTACCGGATCGGCCGGGTGACGGCGCGGGTCGGACCGACCGTCGGCAGGAAGGCCGAGTGCTTTCCCACGCCGCCGACCACGGCCACCAGCACGTCGTCGGGCTCCTCGACCATCGGGATCATCGCGTGATCGTCCACGGTGTTGAACCACTTCGGCCAGTTCCGCATGTCCCACATGCCGCCCAGCTTGAGCTTGTGCAGCGGGATCCGGGCGTTCTCGTACACGAAGCGCTTGACGTCCCGCTTGCTCCATCCGTCGGCGGCGATCGTGGCGGCGTGCTCGGGGCCGAGCAGCAGCAGGACGTCCCCGTGGAGGTAGGCATTGTTCATCGTCATGGCCGCCATGCCGTGACAGAGCGAGGACATCAGGTTCTGGGCGGTCTTCGACACGTGGTCGTTCAGGTTGTGCGGCGCCTCCACGGCGACGACGGTGACCGTCGACTCGTCCGCCGGGTAGCCACGCTCGACGTGCAACGGCTCCCACGGGCTTGCCGCCTGGTTCTCGGCGACGCACATCGTGTACTTCCCCGGCCCCGCCTGGGTGGACCTGTCGAATTTCCCGGGCGTGGCGCCGCCGACGTTGATGAGCGCGAGCCGGATTGCCCGGCCGATCGTGGCGTTCGGCCGGAAGCCGGGCCCGAGGGCGCCATCGGCCGACTGGATCCCGAGCCGTCCGGCGATCGGTCCGTTGACGACGATCAGCGGCGCGCACGGGTGCGTGGTCGGCTGGACGCAGTGGAGGTTGAACCGCGGGTCGAGCACGGCCTCGACGGCGGCCGTGACGACCGGGAAGTACTCGGGCCGGCATCCCGCCATGACGGCGTTGACGGCCAGCTTGCGCGCCGTCACCTCTCCCCACCGCGGCTCCATCAGCCCGATCACCTCGTCGGGCGGGTGGGGCGAGAACGCCAGCATCGCCTCCACCCGCTCGGCGGTCGGCGGCACGATGGGGAGGCCGTCGCTCCAGCCCTGCTCGACGAAGTAGTCCTCGATCGCCTCCAGCGAGTCGGGCAGGGTCACGACGTCCGACACGGTCTCAGGCCGAAGCATGTGCCACCGCCCTCGCCGCCCGCATCGCGGCCATCAGGATCTGCGCGGCATGGCGTCCGCGACCGCGCACGACCTCCTCGGAGACTCCGCCGAATGGGTGCGGCGCCGAGACGACGGCGATGTCGGGGTAGCCGGCATCGGCGGCGAGGCGGTGCGCCATCCGCTCGAAGGACTCGGAGCACACGAGGATCGGAATGACGCCCCGCTTGCGGAGCTGAATCCCGTCGTGGACACTCCACGACGTGCAGCCGCCTCAGTCGCCGGTGCCCGTGAAGACCACGCTGCACTTCGCCGCGAGCTCGTCCAGGTACGCCTCCGGCGCGGGGATCGGCGGCGACTCCTTCGTGCGCACGATCGGCTCGTCGAAGCGGAACTCCCGACCGAGCGTCTCGACGAGCGCCGCGAAGAGCACGGCCGAGTTCGGCTTGTTGTTGCCCAGGATTCCGATCACCGCGCCGTCCAGCGTCGCGGGCAGGACCGCCTGCGAGGGGACCTCGTCCCGGAAGCGGGCGACCGGAGTGAGAAGCTCGATCGTGGCCGCGGACTTCTGACTCTTGAGGCTCGACACGCCTACCCTCCCTCTACGGATTCTTGAGGCTGCCGGCGATCCGACCGAAGTCTTCGTACTCGGCCCGGATCCGCCGCTCGAACTCCTCCGGACCGAGGATCGCGATCTCCTCGCCGGCCTTCCGCATCAGCTCGACGAACGACGAGTCGTTCGCCAGTTCCCTCGCGGCATTCGCGAGCCGCTGGACGACCCCTTTCGGCGTCCCCTTCGGCGCGAAGAGGCCGCGCCAGGCCTCCGTTGCGATCTCCGCGCGGCCGATGGCCTTCAGGCCGGGAAGGCCGGGCAGGACGGCTTGAGGCTCCGCAGACGTCACCAGGATCCCCTTCAGGGTGCCTTCCTTGACGTGGCTCACCACAGGACCGATGGAGCCGACGTAGACGTCGACGTGTCCGCCGAGCGCCGCCGCGGAGGACTCGGCCGATCCCTTGAACGGGATCATGCGCAACTCGATGCCCGCCGCCCTGAAGATCCGCTCGCTCGCGAGGTGAGGCAAGCCGCCGACGCCGTCGGTCCCGTAGGTCAGCCGGCGGGGGTGCGCCTTCGCGTACTCCACGAGGCCTTGCCAGTCGCTCACGTGCAGCTTGGGGCCTGCGGCCATGACGAGCGGCAGCGAGGTGATCTGCACGATCGGGACGAGGTCGTCGAGGCCGTAGGGCACCTTGTTGAGGTGCGGCGTGATCGTGATGTTCGAGATGAAGGCCGAGTACAGCGTGTAGCCGTCCGGCCGGGCGTGGGCCACCTCGGCCGCCGCCACGGTCCCGGCGGCGCCCGGCCTGTTCACCACCTGGAGCGGCTGCCCGAGCTGCTCCGACAGCCTGGTGGCGAGGACGCGCGTGAAGGAGTCCTGGCCTCCTCCGGCCGCGTAGCCGACGACCACGGTGATCGGCTTGTCGGGGTAGCCGGCACCGTCGGCGCCGGCCGCAAGGCCCGATGCCCCGGGGGCGAGGGCCATGATGAGCCCCAGGGCGATCACGAAACGCTGGCGAGAGCCTGACACGGTCGATCCTCCCCTCTTGTTCGATGCGCTAGGCGCGCTGATCCGCCGCCGGACGCCGCTCCCGGGAGCGCGCGCCCTGCCAGGCGCCTCGAGCGGCGACGAGCGCGATCCCGGCGGCGAGGGCGAAGAAGGCGAGCGCCAACGGGCGCTCGAGGAACCCGGAGAGCCGATTGTCGAACAGCAGCAGCGACTGACCCAGGGCGGTCTCCGTGAGGCCGCCGAGCACGAAGGCGATCAGCAGGGGGATGGGCGGAAAGCCGAACCTCCGCATGACCATGCCGAGGCCGCCGAAGAAGAGCGCGACGCCGACGGCGACGAGGCTCGTCTCCGCCGTGTAGGCGCCCACCAGCGTCATGAGGAGCACCGCCGGGTAGAGGAGGTTCGGCGGCACGGCCAGGATCCGGGCAGCCGCCGCGCGGATGCCGATGCCGACGACCGCATGCACGGCCGTGCCGATCACGAAGAGGGCGAAGAGCCCGTAGACGACGGGACCGTGATCGGCGAAGACCCGGGGGCCCACCTGGACGCCGTGCAGGAGGAACGCCGGGATGAAGAGCGCCGCCGTGCCGCTCCCCGGGATGCCGAGCGTGAGGAGCGGGATCAGGGTCGGCCCGACCGTCGCGCTGTCGCCCGCCTCGGCCGCGGCCAGGCCTTCCATCTCCCCCTTGCCGAACCGCTCGGGGTGCTTCGAGAGGCGCCTGGCAACCCCGTAGGAGACGAAGGCGGCGATGGCGCCGCCGAGCCCGGGCAAGGCGCCGATCACCGCGCCGACGGCCGAGGACCGCAGCATCGTCGGGAGGCAGCGGCGGTACTCCGCGAGGGTGAAGCGCTGCTTCTCGGGGTCCCTCAGGAAGGCCCGCATCTGCTCGACGGACACCGACCGGTGCCGCTTCCCGAACTGATCGAGCAGCTCGGGGATGGCGAGCAGACCGATGATCATGGGCACGAGCGGGATGCCGGACGTGAGCGCCAGGACGCCGATGTCGAACCGGACGGCGCCGTGGACCGGGTCCTGGCCGACCGTGGCCAGCAGGAAGCCGAGCCCGACTGCGACCGCGCTCCTGGCCGGCGAGGCCTGCCCGACCAGCCCGATGATGGTGAGGGCGCATACGACGAGCGCGAAGTACTCCGGCGGGCCGATCTTCAGGGCGTACGGCGCCAGGACGGCCGCGCCGAAGATCAGCACGAGGGCCGCGAACAGGTCGGCGGTGACCGAACTCCAGAGCGCGATCCGCAGCGCCTTGCCCGCCATGCCCTGACGAGCCATCGGGTAGCCGTCGAGGACCGTAGCCGAGGCCTCCGCCGTGCCGGGGGTCGCAAGCAGGATCGCGGTCGTCGAGCCGCCGAAGCAGCCCCCCTTGTAGATCCCGACCAGCAACGCCAGCGCGCCGACCGGCGAGAGGTACGCGGTGAAGGGCAGCAGGAGCGCAATGGCCTGGATGGCGGAAAGGCCCGGGATGGCCGCCGCGAGGTCGCCGACGATCGTGCCGACGGCGAGCAGCAGCATCGTGTCCCATCTGACGGCCTGCTCGATGCCCTGGAGCAACTCACCCGCCATGAGGCCTCCCGGCTAGCCCCAGGGACCCGAGGGAAGCGGAACGCCCAGCAGCCGCTCGAAGACGTAGAAGAGCGCCGCCGTGTACCCGACGGTGAAGCAGACCCGCGTCGCCCAGCCGCGAACGCCCCAGACGACGATGAGGGAGAAGAGAAACAGGGGCGTCGCGGCGAGGAAACCGAGGTGAGGAAGGAGCGCCGCGTAGAGGACGCTCCCCAGCCAGAGCGCGAGCGGCGGGAGGGCGGCCTCGGGCTCCGCCTCGGATGCGCCCACGCCGGCGCCGGCTTCCCGACTCCGCGCTCGCCACAGGCCGGCGACGACGATCACCAGCCCTCCACCGGTCATCGCGGCGGCGGCGAGGCCGGGAAAGAGCTTCGGCGACATCCCGCCGGCCAGCGCGAGCCCCGTCCACTCCTGGCTCCGGATGTAGGCGAGCACCGCCGAGCCGACGAGCGCCACGACGCCGCCGGTGAGGACCTCGCGGGTCAGGCCGGCCATCGCGACGCGCCCACGGTGAGCCGCCGTTCGCGCGAGGCCGAACCCTGCGGCGCGAGACGCGTCGGCCTTCGCCGGCCCGTCCGGGTTCTAATAGTGGAACGATGTTTCATGTTTCCATCCTACTCGCTTCGCGAGGACGACGCAACACGCAACCGTCGTTCGCCGGCAGTCCGACGGGCCAGCGAGAGGGCTGTCGATGGGATCGATGGAGGTCCCGATGGGGTGCGGCGCGGGAGGGGGCGCCGGCATCGACGCGCTCGAGGCGGCGCTGCCGCTCGAGCAGGCCGCGACTGCGCACGAGCGGATCGAGCGGCGTTCACGCGAGCGCGGCGCGAGCGCTCACGAGGAAGAGTCGAGCACCAGGTAGGGCGACCGGGATGCCGTGCCGTTGCCTCCGTCGGTGCGAAGGCCCATAACCCTTCGCCCGACGCCCGGAGGCCTCCATCTCCTGGCCGCGGGGCGCGGCGGCCCGGGCCTACCGTCCGGCGACATAGCCGAGGGCCCGCGAGAAGTCGGCCGCCACGTCGAGGACGTGCTTCTTGAGGTCCACCACTCGCTCGTCGTCCGCGTAGGGCAACGGCACGGCCACGGCGAGCGCGGCCGACGCCGACGAGGATCGGTCCAGCACCGGGGCGGCAATGCCGAAGACCTCGCGGAGGCGGCCGCCGTAGTTGGTGGCGACGCCGTCCCGGCGCACCCGCTGGAGCTCGGACCGCAGGGCGGCCGGAGACGTGATCGTCCGCCCGGTGACGGCTGCGAGACCGACCCCGATCACCCGCTCCACGATCGCGCGATCGGAGAACGCGAGCAGCGCGAGCCCCGACGCGGTCGCATGGGCCGGCAGGCGCGCGCCGACGTGCGAGGTGGCGCTCAGGCGCTTGCGGCTCTCGATCACGTCGATGTGGACGACTTCCGTCCGGTCGAGGACGGAGAGGAGCACGGTCTCGCCGGTCAGCTCGTGGAGCCGCTGCACGTATCGCCGGCCGAGGCTCCGGAGGTTCGCGGTGACGAGCGACCGGCTCCCCACCTCGAAGAGCCGCAGCGAGAGCTGGTATTCGCCGGTGGCCGTGTCCTTCTCGAGGTACCCGAGCGACTCCAGCGTGAAGAGCAGCCGGTAGACGTTCGTCTTGGGCAGGCCCATGAGCTTCTGCAACGTGGGGATGTTGAGCCTCGGCCGGTCGACCGTGAACTGCTCGAGCAGAAGCATGGCCTCGCCGACCGTCTTGAGCGGCTTCACTCCCGGCCGCGTGCCGCGCGACGCGCCCGCGCCGACGAGCCGGTCACCGACCGTCCCCCGTCGGCGTCGCGACCACCGGATCTGGCCTCTTCGAACCTTGCGACGCACGCGTCCGCCCCCGTGCCGATGGATCTGCGGCCGAGGCGCCCGCCGCACCGCGGCACGCGCCTCTCGCTTGCAAGCAGATCGGCATCGCCCCATATTACTAGAATCGATATTCTCTCTCGTGCGATCGAACTGTAATGGACTCCGAGCGCGCGTGTCGATCGGGAATCAAGGCCGGTCGGCCGGCGCGGTCTTCGGCCTGCCGCTGCCGAAGGCCCTGGAACCGGGCCGGCGGCCGGCCGCCGCCGGGAACCGCTCGCTCGCCGCGGCGCCCGGGGTGGGGTACACTGGGCGCCTCGCGCTCTGCATGCTGACGAACACGCGGAGGAGATGATCGATGCCCATTGCGGTTGGTGACCGTCTTCCGGACGGGACGCTCATGGAGATGGCCGACGGCCCGAGCACCTTCAACGTCTCGGACCTCGCCCGGGGGAAGCGGATCGTCGTCTTCGGCGTGCCGGGGGCCTTCACGCCCACCTGATCGCAGAAGCACGCGCCCGGGTACGTGGCGCGCTACGAGGCGCTCAAGGCGAAGAACGTCGACGAGATCTGGTGCGTGGCCGTCAACGACGTCTTCGTCATGGGGGCGTGGGGGCGGGACCAGAAGGCCACGGGCAAGGTGCGGATGATGGCCGACGGCAGCGCGACCTTCACGAAGGCGCTCGGCCTCGACCAGGACCTCACGGCCCGGGGCATGGGGGTCCGCTCGCAGCGCTACTCGATGCTGGTCGAGGACGGCGTCGTCAAGGCGCTCAACGTCGAGCAGCCGGGGAAGTTCGAGGTGAGCGACGCGGACACGATGCTGAAGCAGCTCGACGGGCGGTAGCGAGCCGGGCGTCGCCCGGCCGGCGGGGCGGGGCCGGGTCGTCCCCGGCTCCACCCCGCCTCAATAGCTCACGCTCGGGCAGGCGTCCCCCATGAACTCGACGAGCTTCGCGCCGCCGACCACCACCGCGCCAGGTACGAGCGCGAGCTCGTCGAGCTTTCGCTTCTTGAGGCACGGCGAGCAGACGTAGATCGTCCCGCCGGCGTTGGCGAAGCTCGTCATCAGCTCCGTCAGCGGCGCGAAGCCCTCCTCGTGGATGTCGTCGGCGTAGCCGGGCTGCGACAGCCGGACCCCCTCGGTCGAGAGGAAGACGACCGTCTCCTTGTCGGATGCGAGCGCCGCGTTGGCGATCACGAAGGCGACCGTCGCCCTGTCGGGATCGTCCTTCGCGTGCGTGAGGCTGACCACGAACCTCCCGGACATGTGGCGTTGCTCCTCCAGGCTCATCCCCTGGCCTTGATCCAGTAGCGGCCGCTCGCCGGGTCCTGGCGCACCAGCTCGTGGCCGGTCATGCGACACCAGGCGGGCAGGTCGGCCGGCGCGCCGGGATCGCGTGCGACGACCGCGAGCACGCGGCCCGGCATGGCGCGGAGCCGCCGCCGCAGCTCGAGCACGAGCTCGCCGCACCCCAGGTCCCCGGCATCCCACTCGGCATCGGCACGAACCGGATCGTTCACGACGCGGCCACCAGGCGCGCGAGCGCCGCGCGCATGCACACGACGCTACAGCGGCGAGGCGTGCGCGTCAAACGCGCCGCCGCGGCCGGGCCCGCGACGCTACGGCGGCCCGATGGCCGCGTGGATCTCGGCGACGATCTCGTCCAGCTCGAACGGCTTGGCGATGAAGGCCGCGCACCCGGCCGCGAGCGAGGCCGCGCGCGTCGCCGCGTCGACGCGGGCGGTCACGACGACGACCGGCACCCGCGGCCGGCGCCCCCGGAGGTCCGAGCAGAGCGTCAGGCCGTCGCCGTCGGGCAGCACGACGTCCAGCACGACGAGCGCCGGTGCGAGGCCGGCGAACGCGGCCCGAGCGTCGCGCAGCGTCGCAACCACGTGCACCTCGTACCCTTCGGTCCCGATCAGGAGCGACAGAAGGGCCGCCGTGTCGGGATCGTCTTCCACAACCAGGACGCGCTGGGGCATGGGGCCCTCGCCGTCTGTACGGGCCGCGGCTCCGGGCCGTTCGGGTCAAGCGAATCGGGTCGCCCGAACCGGGCCATGTGACCACGCCTATCGTGCAGCGACATATCACCGCACCGACTCTACGCCGGCGGTTCGCGGGAGGTCAACAGATCGTTGAGTCCTCATATCGGCAACCCCCTGTTCCGGTAATCCGCGAAGCGAATCCCGGGTTCCCTTTCGTGTCCCAGGCCACAGGCCGACCGGCGGCCGGGGCCCGGATCCTCCCCGCGTCCCCCACCTGCCGGCTCTTCTGATATCCTCCGGACGGGAGGCGACATGGCGAGAGACGACTCGACGGTGAGCCCGTACGTGACGCCCGAGGGGGCGCTCCTCTGGGAGCCCTCGGCCGAGGCGGCGGCCAGGTCGAGGCTCACGGCCTACCTGTCGTGGCTCGGCGAGACGAAGGGGATCCGGCACGCGTCGTACGAGGAGGTCTGGGCCTGGTCGGTTCGGGACCTCGAGGCCTTCTGGGGGTCGGTGGCCGAGTTCTTCGGGGTCCGGTTCCACGCGCCGCCCGGCCGCGTGCTGGACGGCGAGGCGATGCCGGGCGCCCGGTGGTTCCCGGGGGCGACGCTGAACTACGCCGAGCACGCCCTGCGCCGCCGGGACGCCCACCCGGCGCTGTACTTCGAGCGGGAGGACGGCCTCTCCGTCACCCTCACCTACGCCGAGCTGGCGGCTCGAGTGGCCTCGGTGGCGGCCGCGCTCTCCGGCCTGGGGGTGCGCCCGGGCGACCGCGTCGCCGCCTACCTGCCGAACATCCCCGAGGCAGTCGTGGCCTTCCTCGCCACGGCGAGCCTCGGCGCCGTCTGGTCCTCCTGCCCGCCCGAGTTCGGCGTGCGCAGCGTCGTCGAGCGGTTCGAGCAGATCGCCCCCCGCGTCCTGCTGGTGGCGGACGGCTACCGGTACGGCGGCAAGGCGCACGACCGCGCCGAGGCGGTGGCCGAGATCCGTCGCGGCCTCCCCTCGGTCGAGCGGACCGTGCTGATCCCCTACCTCGACCCCCGCGCGGGGAGCCGGTTTCCGGGGACCGTTCCCTGGAGCGACCTCCTCGCGGCGCGCGGCTCGCTCGGCTTCACCCCCGTCCCCTTCGACCACCCGCTCTGGATCCTCTACTCCTCGGGGACCACGGGCCTGCCGAAGGGGATCGTGCAGGGGCACGGCGGCATCGTCCTCGAGCACCTCAAGGCGCTCGCGCTCCACCTCGACCTCGGCCCCGAGGACCGGTTCTTCTGGTTCACCACGACCGGCTGGATGATGTGGAACTTCCTCCTCGGCGGGCTCCTGGTCGGCTCGACGGTGCTGCTCTACGACGGCAGCCCCGGGCACCCGGACCTCGGCGCGCTCTGGCGGTTCGCCGGCCGCAGCGGGATGACCTACTTCGGCATGAGCGCGCCGTACATCCTCGCCTGCATGAAGGCCGGCGTCGTGCCGGCCCGGGAGGCCGACCTTGCGGCGCTGCGCGGCGTCGGGTCGACCGGCGCGCCGCTGCCGCCCGAGGGCTTCCGCTGGGTCTACGAGGCGGTCAAGCGCGACCTGCTCCTCGGCTCGGTCAGCGGCGGCACCGACGTCTGCACCGCCTTCGTGCTCTCCTGCCCGCTCCTGCCGGTGCGGGCCGGCGAGATCCAGTGCCGGGGCCTCGGCGCCCGGGTGGAGGCCTTCGACGAGGCGGGCCGCCCGGTCGTCGGCGCGCTCGGGGAGCTGGTCCTCACCGCCCCCATGCCCTCCATGCCGACCGGCTTCTGGAACGACCCCGACGGCTCCCGCTACCGGGCTGCGTACTTCGACCGCTACCCGGGCGTGTGGCGGCACGGCGACTGGCTGCGCCTGACCGAGCGGGGCAGTTGCGTGATCTACGGGCGCTCGGACTCCACGCTCAACCGCGGCGGCGTCCGCATGGGGACGAGCGAGTTCTATCGCGTGGTCGAGGAGTTGCCGGAGGTGACCGACAGCCTGGTCATCGACACGGGCGAGCTGGGGCGGGAGGGCCGCCTCCTGCTCTTCGTCGTCCTGCGCGAGGAGGTCCGGCTCGACGACGCGCTGCGCGGCAAGATCGCCGCGGCGCTCCGGCGCCAGCTCTCCCCTCGCCACGTGCCCGACGAGATCCACGCGATCGCCGAGGTCCCCCGCACGCTGAACGGCAAGAAGGTGGAGGTGCCGGTCAAGCGGATCCTGTCGGGCCGGCCGCTCGAGGCGGCCGTCAGCGCCGAGGCGCTGGCGAACCCGAAGGCGCTCGAGGCGTTCGTCGCGCTCGCGCGGGGCGGCATCTCCACGCCGCGCCGGGACGCCGGGAAGAGGTAGAGACCTGGCCTCGGCCGATCAGGCGCGGACGATGCCGTTGCGGATCGCGTAGCGGACGAGGTCGGCGAAGGCGCCGAGCCGGAGCTTTCGCATGACGGCCGCCCGGTGGGTCTCGACGGTCTTCACGCTGATGCCGAGGATGACCGACAGCTCCTTGTTGCTCTTGCCTTCCGCGAGGAGCTGGACCACCTCTCGCTCGCGGCTCGTGAGGCGCGGGTCGGCGGCAGACGGCGGCGGGCGCCGGCCGGAGGGCGGCCCTTCCTCGACCACCCCGGCCATGCGCGGCGTGACGAAGGCACGGTGCCGGGCGAGCGCCTCGATCGCGTCGACGAGGTGGCCGATGGAGTCGGACTTGACGACGAACCCGCGCGCGCCGGCGAGGAGCGCTTCCCTGGCGAGCTGCTCGCTTTCGTGCATGGTGTAGACGAGGATCTCGGTCTCCGGCGCCCCGCTCCGGATCTGGCGAATGGCCTCGAGGCCGTTGAGGCCCGGCAGGCTCAGGTCGAGGACCACGATGTGCGGCCGGTGCCGGAGCGTCAGCTCCACCGCCTCGCGTCCCTCGACCGCCTCGGCACACACCTGCCACGCGGGCCGGGCGGACAGGAGTTCGTGCAGGCCCCGCCGGACGACGTCATGATCGTCGGCCAGGAGGATCCGGACCGGCTCCGACGCCCCTGCCGGCCCAGCGCGCACCCGTGTCGGCTCGTCTCCGGCGGGCATGGTCAACTCGACTATCCCATCGGTCCGGCAGACCGGCAATACAGAGAATCCCCGACGCCGGGCCTACGGAGCCCGGCCGGCCCGTTCCTCGGCGAGGTCCCGGGTCTCGCCGTCCGGGACCGGGACCACGACCGAGACCGTGGTGCCGTCCCCGCTCGACAGGATCTCGAACCGGCCGCCGAGCAGACGCACCCGCTCCCGCATGCCGCCGATCCCCACGCCGACCGAGCGTCTGCAGCCGCTCCCGACCGGGCCGGGCTCGGCCGGCATCCCGCGTCCCGCGTCGCCGACGCTCAGCCTGACCGTCCCGTCGGCCCGGCAGAGCTCCACGCGCGCCGTCGCGCTGCCGGAATGGCGATGGACGTTGGCCAGCGCCTCCTGGACGATGCGGAAGAGGGCGGTCTCCATGTCGCTCGGCAGCCGCTCCCAGTGGTCGGGCCCCACGAACGCCACCTCGATGTCGCTGCGGCTCGTGAAGCCTTCGACGTACGCGCGTATGGCCGCGACGAGGCCGAGCGCGTCGATCTCCGGCGGGTGGAGCAGGTAGGACAGCGTCCGGATCTCCTTGAGCGCCCGGCCGTTCAGATCGGCGAGCTCGTCGAGGAGCCGCCCCTGCGTGTCGTCCGGCCGCTCCGCGACGCCGCGGAGACGTTCGAGGTTGATCGACACGCCGACGAGGAGCTGCGCCGCCCCATCGTGCAGCTCCCGCGCGACGCGCCGGCGCTCCTCGTCTCGGGCGCCGAGGAGGCGCCCCGTGAGGGCCCGAAGTCCACGCTCGGCGAGCTTGATCTCGGTGACGTTCTCGTGGGCGACCACCACGCGGACCCGGCCGTCCTCGAAGAACCGCGTGGCACGGAGCTGGAACCAGCGCAGCGTGGAGGGACCGGGGCAGGCGTACTCGAGGCGGAAGTGCGCCCGGCTGCCGTCCATGACGGCCCTGATGCCGTCACCCACGGACTGGGCCTCGGATGCCTCGGCTCCCGTCGTGGAGCGGCAGACGTCGAGGTAATTCCACCCGACACCCTTGGAGGTGCCCCTGAACCCGTTCGCCAGGGCGAACTCCCGCCACGCACGGTTGACGGCGACGATGGTCCCCGTCTCGTCGAGGATGGCGATGTGCGCGGGGAGGGCGTCGAGCGTCGAGCTGACGCGGGCCTCTAGCGCCTTCAACCGGCGCACGGCCAGCCGGTGCGCCGTCACGTCGACCGCGCTGAGGAGCACGCGCCCGTACCCCAACTGCCGGCCGGGCGACCGGACGGCCAGGAGCAGCTCGACGCGCCGCCCGTCGAGGGTTCGCGCCGCCGTGTACGTCTCGAAGCCCGGCCGGCCTTCCGCGATGGCGACGAGCGCCTCGGCGAAGGTGCCGAGGGACTCCTCGGTGAAGAGCCGCCCGCCGGCGGCGACGAGCCCTGCCTTGTCGCGAGCGCCGAAGAGGCGCACCGCCGCCTCGTTCACGCCGACGACGCGCACCTTGCGCAGTGCACGCCGCACGAAGGCGGGATGGCCGGCGGCGTACGCCCTGAGGTCGGTCACGCCTCGAGCCGGGAGCGAGTCGACGAGCGCCCGGACCGCCGAGAAGTCCTCCTCCCAGAACGCCACCGCGACCGAGTCGAAGACGTCGCGATAGCGCGCCTCGCTCGCGCGGAGCGCCGCCTCGAGCTCCCGGCACGTGCACTGGAGGAGCCGGACGTGGGCGTCGTCGGGCACCGTCATGCGGCCGTCCGCGCGCCAGACGACGATCGGCAGCACGTTGGACTCGAGGACCGTCCGCAGCCTGGCGTCCGAGCGGCGCTGGGCGGCCTCGGCGCCGGCCCGCCCCTCCACGAGTGCGGCCAGGGAGATGAGCGGCACCGACAACGCCAGGGCGAACATCTCGACGCCGGCGACGGGCCGCGCGGCCGCGACGAGCGTGACGACCAGCAAGGCCGCGGCGGCGCCCGTCACCCGGAATCGAATCGCCGCCCAGAGGAGGAAGGGCAACGGGAGATAGACGAGCGGGGACGTGTGGAACCCCTCGGCTGTCCCGCGCCCGAACGCCACGGCGGCCGAGCCGGCCAGGCCTGCCGCGACGAGCGCCGCCTCGACGTACCGGCGGACGCCGGCGCGGAGGATCGCCTCGAAGGTGTCCCGTCTCGTGGCGAGGAGCAGCGGCGTCAGCGTCAGCGCGGCAGCCGCCTCGCCGACGAAGACGGGCCGGAAGGCCTCCGGGGCAGCCGCGTCGCCCGATGCCGCGCCGATCCCCGCGAAGGCGAACGCGGCGAGGAGCGGGGCCGCCAGCGCGGCCGAGACGAGGTACACCGCGGCGGAGCGCAGTGAGCGCGGCCCGGGCCACGGCCCCAGCAGCGTCACGAGCGGCGTGGCCGCCGTTGCCGCCGCCAGGAGGGTGACGAGCGCATCGGTCAGCGCCAGCGAGGTCGGGGCGTCGGCAAGGTGGCGGCCGGCCGCCCGGGCGGCGGCCCCGACGAGGAGATATGCCCACCACTCGCGCGATGGGCGGCTCGCGAGCACGGCCACGAGCGGCGCGGTGCCTGCCCGGAACAGCGAGAGGTGCCCCGTCGGCGCCGCCAGGTGCTCGGCCCCCGTGGCAGCAAGCACGGCGACCGCGACGAGGACGGCGCGCCACGTGAGGGCTCTGCGGGACGACGACACGGAAGCGTCCTCGGCTCAAGGCCAGCGAACCAATCAGCCCTGGTCGATCGTAGACCGATTCCGCGCCGCCGCAAAGCTCTAGAAGTTGATGCGAAGCCCCACCTCGAGGTTGTGCGTACGGTACTCGATCTCGGTGCCCCGGAAGGCCGGGTCGTCGGTGGCGAAGTAGCGGTAGCCGAGGATGAAGTCGACCGTCCCGAGCTGCAGTGCGGCGCCGGCCATCGCCTGGTAGGCGAGCACCCAGTCGTCGTCGTCGATGTCGAGGCCGTTCGCGTCGAGGCCGACGTTCGCCCCGCCGACGCCGGCTCCGATGTAGGGGTTGATCGGGAAGCGCAGCTCCGGCTCGAAGTAGGCGTTGGCCATGAGGCCGACGGATTGGACGCCCCCGCCGATCTCGGCCTGGGGAAGGAAGGCCCGCTGGATGTCCACCTGGTTGTGCCGGTATACCGCCTCCCCCTCCAGACGAATGCCGAGCCCGATGCGGTAACCAATGGCGAGCCCCGCCCCCCAGCCGTCGTCGGTCTCGATGTCACGCTCGATGCCGCCGGCCGTGACGTCGCGCAGCTCCGTGCCGGTGAGTCCGAGGAAATAGCCGCTCAGGGCGACGTACCCGCGCGCTCTCGAAGGCTCGGCCGATGGCTCGGTGGATGGCTCGGTGGATGGCTCGGCAGCGATGGCTGGGCTCGAGGCGAGGAGCCAGGTCGACCCGAGGACCGCGACGATCGATGTGTATGTCCTCATGCTCGCAGGCTACGCGACACCGTCCGGGCGCGCCATCGGGTAATGTCGGGAGTCTTGGCAGGCGCTCTGCCGCTGCCCGGAGACCCGTCGGTCGACCTTCGTCGGAATCGACCTTCGTCGTCATGTTGACGACGGCTGCGTCCGCGCCATAGTCTCGGCTCATGCAGCGTCCCGCCTCGCGTCTCTGGCTGCTCGGTCCAGGCCTGGCCGCCCTGCTGGCGGTCGGATGCGCCACGCCGGTCGGCGTCGAGCGGGGCAGCTCGCTGGAGACGCACCTTCGGCTCACGACGAACGTGCTCTCCGCCGGGAAGCCGAGCCTGTGGTCCATGCAGGTCCTCAACCGCGCCAACCTCGCCGACCGGTTCGAGGCCGATCCCGAGGCCACGCTCCAGGCGCTCCGCGAGCCGCTCTCGCACCAGGTCACCGCGGACCGGCTCTTTGCGTTGGCCGAGCTCTCGTTCCTCCACGCCCAGGAGACGAAGGCGCGCGAGTACTACCTCGCCTCGGTCGCGTATGCGTACGCCTTCCTCTTCGCCGAGGCGCGACCGCCGCCCGACGCGCTCGACCCTCGCCATCGCCTGGCCGCCGACCTCTACAACCTCGGCCTCGCGGCGGGGTTCGCGGCGCGCCGCGGAGGCGATCTCGCCGTCGAACCCGGCGTCCTGCCGCTGCCGTTCGGGGATCTCCAGGTCTCGCTGCCTCCCGCCGAACTCGAGTGGAGCGGCTACCGGTTCACGCACCTCGTCCCCGTCGGCGACTTCGAGATCAGAGGCCTCCGGAACCACTACCGGGTGGCGGGCATCGGCGCGCCCCTGGCCGCCGAGCTGGAGCCGGTCGGCTCGGGTCCGGCGGCCGAGGCGGCGCGCAAGCGGATCCCGCCGTCGGTCAAGGTGCCGGTGACGCTGTTCCTGCGTTTCGAGCGCCCCGTGCAGGCGCTCGTCGAGGGCCGCCTCCACGCCCGCGTCGAGCTCCACACCCCGGACGAGGCTCCCTCGGTGTCCGTGGACGGCCGTGCCGTCCCTATCGAGCGGGACTACTCGGCAACGCTGGCGTACATGCTCGAAGGCGCGCGGGTGTGGGACCTCGAGATCGCCGGCTTCCGCTTCGGCGACGAGCGCCTGTTCGGCGATGGGCTCGTCATGCTGAGCCCGCACCGTCGCGGGCGCATCCCGCTCGTCCTCGTCCACGGCACCGCATCGAGCATCGCGCGCTGGGCGGAGCTGGTGAACGAGTTGAGCGCGGACGCGGTCCTGCGCGAGCGCTTCGAGGTCTGGTTCTTCACGTACAACACGGGTCAGCCGGTCCTCTACTCCGCCCACCTCCTGCGCGAGGCGCTCGCCTCCGCCGTCGCCGACCTGGACCCGCGCGGCGAGGACCCGGCGCTGCGCCGGATGGTCGTCGTCGGGCACAGCCAGGGCGGGCTGCTCGCGAAGCTCCTGGCCATCCACAGCGGGACGCGCTTCTGGGACAACGTGAGCAAGCGGTCCCTGGACGAGCTCGATCTGGAGCCGGAGACGCGGAAGCTGCTCGAGGCGGCGATGTTCTTCCATCCCCTGCCGACCGTGAAGCGGGTCGTGTTCATCTCCACGCCCCACCGCGGCAGCTTCCGCGCCAGCGATCCGGTTCGCAACCTCGTCAGGAGGTTCGTCGCCCTTCCAGGCCGGCTCGCCGACCAGTTCCGCTCGGCGTCCGCGGGCGCCAACCTATTCGCGTTCTCCGACAGCCGGCTGCCGACGAGCGTCGACAACATGAGCCCCGGCGACCGCTTCATCCGGACGCTGGCCGCGAGCCCCATCGACCCCGGCGTCACCGCGCACTCGATCATCGCCGTGCGGGACCCGGGCCCACCGCTGGGCCAGACCGACGGCGTCGTCGCGTACGAGAGCGCGCACGTCGAGGGGGTCGCCTCCGAGCTGGTCGTCCGGTCCGGCCACTCCGCCCAGTCGCACCCGGACACGATCGCGGAGGTGCGACGCATCCTCCTGGAGCACGCCGAGGCCCGATAGCTCGGGCAGCGGCGGCGGCGCCGGAATCCCATCCCGGATGCGCTGCGAGAAGTCAGGGTCCCGGTCCGCAGCGGCGGCGCGCTCGTTCACGTGTCCGAGTCGCGTAAGCTCCGGAAACGGCCGCGAGGTGTCGAGGCGGCCGATCTCGTAGAGGTACTCGGGGACGTAGCCGGTCAACAGCACCTTCCACGACCGCGGCGGCGCGTCGGGGTTCACCCGTGCGTGGAGCAGGACCCCCGTCGTGCAGTTCGTCGTGAGCGTGTTGTAGAAGCGCGGCCGCGCGCGCAGCTCGTTCATCCCCCTCACGTAGTCGAGGAAGGCCCGGCGGATGTTCTCGCGCCGCGTGCGCAGCCGATAGACGTACACGTCCTCCCTGGGCTGCCGGTAGGTCGTCCGCACGCGGATCACGTCGCGCTCGTCGGCGACGACGTAAACCAGCTCGTACCGCCTGAAGAACCCGGCGATCGTCGAGTACCCCTCGCCCCGCTCCTTGCGCGTCTCGATCGACACCGCGACGTAGTCCTTCCCCTCGAACCCGAAGCTGACGAGAACGTGCGCGACCGCCGGGCCGGCCCAGTACGCGGCCACGAGGTCCGCGGAGTCGAGCTTGCGGAGGTCGTAGGTCCGGTCTTCCCAGCGCGTGACGAAATCGGTCTCGGTCCGGTAGTCGAGGTTCCGCACCCCGTGGATCGTGACGAGGTCACCCTCGACCGCCGCCCAGGGGGCGACCGCCACCTCCGGCTGCCAGCCGCGATCGTTCGAGGCGGGGATATGCCGCCAGAGCAGCACGAGCACGGCGAAGGCGACGAGAAACCCCAGGAGCGTCCGACGGCGACGCGGCAAGAGGAGGAACGCGAGGACCGTGGCGACGACAAGGCCAAAGGCCAATGCGGCGCTCAGGCCGGGCCCCGGGAGGGGCGCGTAATGGATTGCCGCCGCGCCCCAGGCCGTCATCCCCGCCACGGCGAGCGGCACGACGAGGCGCACCGGCTACCGGACCGTGTAGCCGCGTCCCTCGAGGCACGCGCGGGTGGCGCGGTCGTAGAGCCCTTGCGCCTGCGCCCGCGCGGCCTGCTGGCTTGCCTGCGCCTGTGCGGCCGCTGCCTGCTGCTCCTTGGCCTGCTGCCTCTTGCGCACCGCGCCGGTCGCGGCGCCGACGCCGGCACCGACGGCGGCCCCCTCGCCCGCGTCGCCGGCGATCGCGCCGCCGACCGCGCCCGCCGCGGCGCCCCGCGCCGCGCCGCGTGCGGCGCCGCCGGCGGCCCCGCTCTGAGCGGGAGGCGCCGCAGGCGCCGGCGACGCCGCCGCCCGCGCCGTCGGATCGAACCCGCTTTCCTTGACCGCGAACTCCTGACACTCGTACCTGTCGCGCGATTGCTGCTCATCGCTCTGGCCCTTCGCGGGGTAGACGATCTGTCCCCCGGAGGGCTGCGACTGCGCCGAGGCGAGCCCCGCCGCAAGCGCCACGACGGCGCCGAGCGCCATCCCCGTGATCGTGTCTCTCATCGCGACGATCCTCCTCGGACGGCCGCCCGGCCGCGGGCGGTCTCACGCTCGATCGTTAGCGTGAGCGCTCGGAGACCTGCGCGGTATCCGGACGAGTGTGTAGGGGACGACGCCGAGGAGGCGCCAGGGCGCGGCGTCTCGGCGCGCTCGACCCGAACGTCGCACGTACTCCTCGGAGACCCGAGCGCTCGCCTACAGAACTCTCCCGGTTGTGAGCCCGCGCAGGTCTGACGAGAATAGTGTGGCCATCGGACGCGGATTCCCTCCCCGAGTGCCTAGCCCCGCGGAGGACCCACGTGACGCG
>DASVDK010000172.1:0-9912 GCA_036381125.1 Thermodesulfobacteriota bacterium
GATGGGGGCCGCGCCCGCGCCGCGTCAGGCGCGGCCCGCTCCGCGCCGTTCTTCGATGAAGGCGATCGCCTCGCGCAGCCGCGCGAGCGTCCGCTCGGGGCCGAGCGTCTCGATGACCTCGAAGATGCCCGGGCTGATGGTCGTCCCGGTGAGGGCGACCCGCACCGGCTGCGCCAGCGCGCCGAGCTTCATCCCCCGGGGGCCGAGCACGGCCTGGAAGGCCTCCTCGACCGCCTGCGCGTCGAAGCGCCCCGCGGCGGCCGTCCACTCGAGGCCCGCGGTCAGCTCGCCGAGCGGCTCGAGCACCTCCGGCGTGAGGTGCTTCTCGGCGGCCCGCGGCTCGTACTCGATGCGGGTCTTGAAGTAGAAGGCGCCGAAGTCGGCCATCTCCACGAGGGTCTTCGAGCGCTCCTTGAGCGACTCCACCACGCGCAGGAGCCACGGGTCGACCTCGACCCGGTAGCCGCGGCGCTCGAGGTGCGGCACCAGGAGCCTCGCGAGCCGCGCGGTGTCGGCCCGCTTCATCCACTGGTGGTTCACCCACAGCAGCTTCTCGGGATTGAACACGGCGGCCGACTTGCCGACGCCCGAGAAGTCGAAGAGCCGCACCATCTCCTCGAGCGAGAAGATCTCCTGATCGCCGTGGGACCAGCCGAGGCGGACGAGGTAGTTGTCGAGCGCCTCGGGGAGGTAGCCCATCTCGCGGTACTCGGTGACGGCCGTCGCCCCGTGCCGCTTCGAGAGCTTCTGCCGGTCCGGCCCCATGATCATCGAGACGTGGCCGAAGCGCGGCAGCGGCAGCCCGAGCGCCTCGTAGATGGCGATCTGCCGCGGCGTGTTGGCCAGGTGATCGTCGCCCCGCACGACGTGCGTGATGCGCATGTCCGCGTCGTCCACGACGACGGCGAAGTTGTAGGTCGGCCAGCCGTCGCTGCGCAGGATCACGAGGTCGTCGAGCTCCGCGTTCTCGAACGTCACCGGCCCCTTGACGAGGTCGTCCACCGTCGTCACGCCGGTCTGCGGCGCCACGAAGCGGACCGCGTGCGGCGCGGCGGGGCGCGAGGTGCGGCCCCGGCAGGTCCCGGGGTACATCGGCCGCCGGCCCTCGGCCAGCGCCTGCTTGCGGTACGCCTCGAGGGTCTCGGGCGTGCAGGTGCAGTAATAGGCCCGGCCCGCGGCGAGCAGGCGCTCGACCGCGGCGACGTACAGGTCGCGCCGCTCGGTCTGGTAGTAGGGGCCCTCGTCCCAGTCGAGGCCGCACCACCGCATGCCGTCGAGGATGGCGTCGATCGCCTCGGGGGTCGACCGCTCGCGGTCGGTGTCCTCGATGCGCAGGATGAACGTGCCGCCGACGTGGCGGGCGTAGAGCCAGTTGAAGAGCGCCGTGCGGAGCCCGCCGATGTGGAGGTAGCCGGTCGGGCTCGGGGCGAAACGCAGGCGCGCGGGCGACGCGGTGTCCATGCGGGGCGCGAGTCCTCCGTGTTCGGGGTGCGACGACTGCGAGTGTACCACCCGCACCGCCGGTGCCGCCGTCGGCGGCCGGATCGCTCGCGACGGCCTAAGGCCTCTCTGGGCAAGGCCTTTCGACAGCGGGGCGGCGGTCTCGGGAGGCCGGTACCCCCTTGACAAGGGAGGTAGCCTCTATGTACCGTTCACCATTCGCGGGCCGGGGGGCCCAAAGGCACACCGATCATGAAGCTCAGGATCGACGAGGTTCCGACCACCGGGGTGCGCCTCCGGTGGGACGAGCCCGCCGAGTCGCTCGCCGTGCGGTTCGCGAGCGAGCGAGGAGGGGGCGCGGGCGCCCCGGTCGATGCCTCCGCCCTGGAGCCGATTCGTGTCGACCTGGAGGTGGCTCGCGTCGAGCGGACGCTCGCCGTCATGGGCCGGGTCGAGACGACGGTGGGGCTCGAATGCGCCCGGTGCCTCGCCCCGGTACAGGCTCGGATGGCGCTGCCCACGGCGCTGCTGTTCGTGCCGGCCACGCCCGGCGCGGCGGCGCACGAGGACACGCCCGACGACCTCGATCTCTCCGACCTGCCGTTCGAGTTGCCGGCGGAGGGGCTCGAGGTCCTCGACTACAGCGGATCGGAGGTCGATCTCGGACAGGCGGCCGTGGACCAGGTGGTGCTGGCCATGCCGCTCGCCCCGCTCTGCCAGGAGAGCTGCCGAGGGCTCTGCCCGCACTGCGGGCAGGACCTCAACGTCGCCGGCTGTGGCTGCGCGGATGACCCGGTCGACCCCCGTTTCGCGGTGCTGAAGAACCTGAAACTGAGCCGATAGAGCCGAGGCCGGGTCGCCTGCCTCCGCCGTCGGCGCCCGGAGACGACGCCGCCCATGGCCAACCCCAAGAAGAAGCGCTCGCCGTCCAAGCAGGGCCGGATCCGCGCGCACAAGAAGCTTGCCGCACCCAACGCGAGCCGCTGCCCGCAGTGCCAGGAGCCGCGCATGCCGCACCGCGTCTGCCCGAGCTGCGGGACGTACAAGGGGGTGGAGTACATCGCCCCGGCCGAGGCCTGAGCCTCTTGGACGCCGACGCGTCCCGTCCGTACGACCCCGATCCCGAGAGACGCCCTCCCGCCGTGACCGCCACGGCTCTACCGGTCGCACTCGACGCGATGGGCGGCGACCATGCGCCCGCGGTCGTGGTGCAGGGGGCCGTCGAGGCGGCGCGCGCCTTCGGCCAGCCGGTCCTGCTCGTCGGCGACCGCGCTCGCGTCGAGGCCGAGCTCGCGCGCCTCGGGGTGACGCCCGGGAGCCTGCCGATCACGGTCCGCCACGCGTCGGAGGTGGTCGCGATGGACGAGTCTCCGGCCGCGGTCCTCAGGCGGAAGAAGGACAGCTCCATTCGCGTCTGCTTCGACCTCGTGAAGGGGGGCGAGGCGGCTGCCGCCGTCTCGGCCGGCAACTCCGGCGCCATGATGGCGCTCGGCGCCCTGGTGCTCGGGCGCATCGAGGGGGTCGATCGCGCCGCCATCGCCACGCTGCTGCCGACGCCCCGGGGGCGGACGGTGCTGCTCGACGCCGGCGCCAACGTCGACTGCAAGCCGCAGCACCTCGTCCAGTTCGCCGTGATGGGGGAGATCTACGCGCGCCGGGTGCTCGGCATCCGGGAGCCGACGGTCGGGCTGCTCACGAACGGGACGGAGGACGCCAAGGGGAACGACACCACGCGCGAGGCGCTCGCCCTCATTCGCGGCCTCGGCCTCGCGCGGTTCCTCGGCAACGTGGAGGGTCGCGACATCTACAACGGCACCTGCGACGTCGTCGTCTGCGACGGCTTCGTCGGCAACGTGGCGCTCAAGACGAGCGAGGGGCTCGCCGACGCCATCCGGGCGATGATGCGCGAGGAGGTCGAGCGGTCGTTGCCGGCGAAGCTCGGCTACCTCCTGATGCGGCCCGCCTTCAAGGCGTTCGAGCGGCGCGTCGACTACGCCGAGGTCGGCGGCGCGCCGCTGCTCGGCCTCGACGGCGTCGGCATCGTGAGCCACGGCGGCTCGAGCGCCCGTGCGATCAGGAACGCGATCCGCGTCGCCGCCGCCTTCGCCCAGTCGGGCGTGAACCGCGCCATCCGCGACGACCTCGCGCGCCGGGCCGCGCCGGTAGCGCCGGGGTCCCACCCGGCCGTGGAAGTCCAGTAGGAGGCGCGCACACATGCCGCCCACCGACCTCCCCCTGCGCAGCGTGATCGTCGGGACGGGGTCCGCCGCGCCCGAGCGGGTCCTCACCAACGCGGACCTCGAGAAGATGGTCAACACGTCCGACGAGTGGATCGTCACCCGGACGGGCATCCGCGAGCGGCGCATCGCGGCGCCGACCGAGGCCACCTCGGACCTCGCCGTGGCCGCCGCGCGGCCGGCGCTCGCCATGGCCGGCATCGACCCGAAGGACGTCGAGCTGATCGTCGTGGCGACCGCGACGCCGGACATGCTGTTCCCCGCGACCGCCTGCGTCGTCCAGGCGAAGCTCGGCGCCGCCCGCGCCGCCGCCTTCGACATCCTCGCCGCCTGCTCCGGCTACCTCTACGCCCTCAAGGTCGTGGACGGGCTCCTGCGGACCGGCGTCTACCGGAACGCGCTCGTCATCGGGGCCGAGACCCTCTCGAAGGTGCTCGACTTCACCGACCGGAACACCTGCGTGATCTTCGGCGACGGCGCCGGCGCGTCGGTCCTCGTGCCGAAGGCGGGGGACCGGGGCGTGCTCTCGACCCACGTCTACGCGGACGGCACCGGGGGCGAGCTGATCCAGATCCCCGCCGGCGGGTCGCGCCAGCCGGCCTCGGCCGAGTCGGTGGCCCGGCGCGCCCACTACATCAAGATGCGGGGGAACGAGACCTACAAGATCGCCGTGCGCCGGATGGAGGAGGTCGTGCTCGAGTGCCTCGAGGCCAACCGCGTCCGCCCCGGCGACATCGACGTGGTGGTCCCCCACCAGGCCAACCTGCGCATCATCGAGGCGGTCGTCTCGCGCCTCGGCGTCTCCATGGAGAAGGTCGTCCTCACCATCGAGAAGTACGGCAACACGTCCGCCGCGTGTATCCCCATGGCGCTCGACATCGCGGTGCGCCGGGGCCGCGTGAAGTCGGGCGACCTCGTCCTCATGGTCGCCTTCGGTGGCGGGCTCACCTGGGGTGCCGGGCTCATCCGTTGGTGATCCTCCCCCGCAACGACGCGTTCCCGTGCACGCGGCCGGCAGGTCGCCGCGTGCGTCGGCGGCACGGAGCGTCGACCGTTCGCCGCGCCGGGGGCCCCCCGCTGGCACGTCCGCGGGAATGCGCCCCGCGCAAGCGGGGCCCGGGCGAAGCCCGGCGCGCCGTGGCGCCGGTCCGTGGGCGGCACGCCGGCCCAGGGGCCGATGCCCGCCCGCCGAGCGGGGGCGGCGCGGCGTGCGGCCTCGACGTCGAGACCGCCAGACCCTGCTTGACAAGGGACCCGCGTCGTGTACGTTAGCAGGCCATGACCGCGCCAGGCCTCTCGCGCGAACGCGCCAACCCCGCGCTGGCGTTCGTGTTCCCGGGGCAGGGCTCGCAGAAGGCCGGCATGGGTCGAGCCCTCGCCGATCGCTTCGCGGCGGCCCGGGACACCTTCGCCGAGGCGGACGACGCCCTCGGCTTCGCGCTCTCGCGCCTCTGCTTCGACGGGCCCGAGGAGAGCCTGCGGCTGACCGAGCACACGCAACCCGCCATCCTGACCGCGAGCATCGCCGCGCACCGGGTCCTCGTCGCGGAGACGGGGCTTCGGCCTGGCGCCCTCGCCGGCCACAGCCTGGGCGAGTGGAGCGCGCTCGTCGCCGCGGGGGCCCTCCCGTTCGCCGACGCGGTCCGCCTTGTCCGCACCCGGGGTCGCCTCATGCAGGAGGCGGTTCCGGTCGGGACGGGGGCGATGTCGGCCGTGATCGGTCTCGATGGGCCCGAGGTCGAGGCCGCCTGCCGCGAGGCCGCGCAGGGAGAGGTCGTCGAGCCGGCCAACTTCAACGCGCCCGGCCAGGTGGTGATCGCCGGTCACGCGGGCGCGGTCGCGCGGGCCGGCGAAGCGGCCAAGGCCCGCGGCGCCAGGCGGGTGCTCCCTCTGCCGGTCTCGGCGCCCTTCCACTGCTCGCTCATGCGGCCGGCGGGCGAGGCGCTCGCCCGGGCGCTCGAGGATGTCACGGTGCGGCCGCTCGAGGTCCCCGTGTACTCCAACGTGGAAGCGGCGCCGTACCCGGGCGAGTCGTCGGTGAAGGACCTGCTCGTGCGGCAGGTCTCGAGCCCGGTGCGCTGGGACGCCGTCGTGCGGGCGATGAGCGCGGCCGGGGTGACGACGGTCGTCGAGGTCGGGCCGGGGGAGGTGCTCGTGGGGCTCGTCAGGCGGATCGACAAGGGGCTCGAGACGCGGCACTTCGACTCGCCCGACGAGCTGGCCGCGGTGGCGGAGCGTTGACGATGGCGCCGCTCGCGTCGCTGCGGGTGCTGGTGACCGGCGGATCGCGCGGCATCGGGCGCGCGGTGGCCGAGAGGCTCGCGAGGGACGGCGCACGCGTCGCCGTGGCCGCCCGAACCGTGGAGGCGGCCGCGCAGACCTGCGACGCCATCCGGGCGGCGGGCGGCGAGGCGCACCCTCTCGCGGCCGACCTGTCGGTCTTCGCCCAGGCCGAGGGGCTCGTCGCGGAGGCCCAGTCGGCGCTGGGGGGGCTCGACGTCCTCGTCAACAACGCCGGCCTCACGAAGGACGGCCTCGTGCTCCGGATGAGCGAGGCCGACTGGGACGCGGTCCTCGACGCCAATCTGAAGGGGGCCTTCGCCTGCGCGAAGGCGGCGATCAGGGCCATGCTGAAGACCGGCGGTCGGATCATCAACGTCAGCTCGGTCGTGGCCGCGATGGGCAACCCGGGCCAGGCGAACTACGTGGCCTCCAAGGCGGGGTTGATCGGTCTCACGAAGGCCCTCGCCCGCGAGTACGCCGGCCGCGGCATCCTCGTCAACGCGGTCGCGCCCGGGTTCATCGAGACCGACATGACGAGGGTGCTGGCGGACAAGGTCAAGGACGAGCTGCTCCGTCAGGTGCCGCTCGGTCGCTTCGGGCAACCGGACGAGGTCGCGGGCGTCGTGGCCTTCCTCGCCGGCCCCGACGCGGCGTACGTTACGGGTCAGGTCATACACGTCAACGGCGGGCTCTACATGTAGGTGCCGCCGGCACGGCGGGTTACGCGAAGGAGGACAGTCAGGTCATGGCGTCGGCATCGGTCGAGAAGCGGGTCAAGGAGATCATCGTCGAACAGCTCGGCGTAAGCGAGGACGAGGTCGTCCCCGAGGCGTCGTTCATCGACGACCTGGGGGCCGACTCGCTCGATACGGTCGAGCTGGTGATGGCGCTCGAGGAGGAGTTCGACATCGAGATCCCGGACGAGGACGCGGAGAAGATCCACACCGTCCAGGACGCCATCAACTACATTCAGGAGAACAGCTAGGCGCGAGCCGCTCTCGCGCCGGGAGCCCCGTATGTCTCGGGAACGCCACGGGTCCGTACCTGGACGTCGCGTCGTCGTCACCGGCCTCGGCCTGGTCACCCCGCTCGGCACGGGGGTGAAGAAGACCTGGGAGGCGCTCGTCGACGGTCGGTCGGGCATCGGCCCCATCACGAAGTTCGACGCCTCGGGCTTCGACGTGAGGTTCGCGGGCGAGGTGAAGGACTTCGATCCGGACGCGTACCTGGACAAGAAGGAAGCCAGGAAGATGGACACCTTCATCCAGTACGCCATCGCGGCCGCCCAGATGGCCGTGGACGACTCGGGGCTCACCATCGACGAGTCCAACGCGGAGCGAGTCGGCGTCATCGTCGGCGCCGGCCTGGGCGGGCTGCCCGGCATCGAGAAGACGCACGAGACGCTCATGGAGCGGGGGCCCGGCCGCATCTCGCCGTACTTCATCGTGCAGGTCATCTCGAACCTCGCCCCGGGCCAGATCTCCATGCGCTTCGGCGCCAAGGGGCCGAACGTGTCCTCCGTCTCCGCCTGCGCCACCGGCAACCACTCGATCGGCGACGCGGCGGAGTGGATCCGGCGCGGCGCGGCCGACGTGATGATCGCGGGCGGCACCGAGGCCACGATCTCGCCCCTCTGCATCGGCGGCTTCGCCGCCATGAAGGCGCTCTCCACGCGCAACGACGCGCCGGAGAAGGCGTCGCGGCCCTTCGACGCCGAGCGGGACGGCTTCGTCTGCGGCGAGGGGGCGGGGATCCTGATCCTCGAGGAGTACGAGCACGCCCGCAAGCGGGGGGCACGCATCTACGCGGAGCTTGCCGGCTACGGCGCCTCGGCCGCCGCGCACCCCCTCACCAACCCCTCGCCCGGCGGCGAGGGGCCGGCCCGCGCCATGCGCATGGCGCTCCAGATGGCGCAGATCAACCCGGACGAGGTGGACCACATCAACGCCCACGCTACCTCGACGCCGGCCGGCGACATCGCCGAGACGCTCGCCTTCAAGCGCGCGTTCGGCGACCACGCGAAGAAGATCCCCATTTCGGCCACCAAGTCGATGACGGGGCACCTGCTCGGGGGCGCCGGCGGGGCCGAGGCGGTCTTCACGGTGCTCGCGATCTACCACAACGTCGTGCCGCCGACGATCAACCTCGAGAAGCCCGATCCGGAGTGCGACCTCGATTACGTGCCGAACGAGGCCAGGCCGGTGAAGGTCGACGTGGCGCTCTCCAACGGCTTCGGGTTCGGCGGGACGAACTCGACCCTCGCGTTCCGGCGGGTGTGATGCGCACCGACCGGGCGGGCGCCCCGCTGCGAGAGGTCGATCCCGAGATCGCCGACGTCATCCGCCGCGAGACGGTGCGGCAGGGCGATCACCTCGAGCTCATCGCCTCGGAGAACTTCGTGAGCGAGGCGGTGCTCGAGGCGGCGGGCAGCCCCCTCACCAACAAGTAAGCCGAGGGCTACCCCGGCAAGCGGTACTACGGCGGCTGCGAGGTCATCGACGAGGCGGAGACGCTCGCCATCCAGCGCGCCTGCCGCCTCTTCGGCGCCGAGGCGGCCAACGTGCAGCCGCACTCGGGCGCGCAGGCGAACATGGCCGTCTACCTTGCCGCGCTGAAGCCGGGCGACACGGTGCTCGGCATGAACCTCTCGATGGGCGGCCACCTCACGCACGGCAGCCCGGTGAACTTCTCCGGCATCCTCTACAAGATCGTCCCGTACGGGGTGCGCGAGTCCGACCACCGGATCGACATGGAGCAGGTGGCCGACTTGGCCCGCCGGCACCGCCCGAAGATGATCATCGCCGGCGCGTCGGCCTACCCGCGCGCCATCGACTACCGCCCGTTCCGCGAGATCGCCGACGAGGTCGGCGCCGTCCTGATGGCCGATATCGCGCATCCGGCCGGCCTGGTGGCGACCGGCTTCCACCCGAACCCCGTCGGCGTGTGCGACTATGTCACGACGACGACGCACAAGACGCTCCGCGGCCCGCGGGGAGGGATGGTGCTCGGCTCGGCCGAGCGGATCGCCGCCGTCAACAAGGCGATCTTCCCGGGCATCCAGGGCGGGCCGCTCATGCACGTGATCGCCGCCAAGGCCGTGGCCTTCAAGGAGGCGCTCGAGCCGGCGTTCGCGAGCTACATCGCGCAGGTCGTCAAGAACGCCGCGCGGCTGGCCGCCGAGCTGTCGGCGAAGGGGTGGAAGCTCGTCTCGGGCGGCACCGACACGCACCTTTTGCTCGTCGACCTCCGGACGACCGACATCACCGGCAAGCAGGCCGAGGCGGCGCTCGATCGGGCCGGGATCACGGTGAACAAGAACACGGTCCCCTTCGAGACCCGCAGCCCCTTCGTCACCAGCGGCATCCGGATCGGGACGCCGGCCGTGACGACCCGCGGGATGGGCGAGGCGGAGATGGTCGCCATCGCCGGCTTCATCCACGAGGCGCTCCAGGCCGTGGACGACGAGGCCCGCCTCGCGCGCGTGCGGCGCGACGTGGAGGCGCTCTGCGCCAGGTTTCCCCTGTACCCCGCCCGGGTGGCGCGCGGGGCGTGACCGTGGTGCGGGCGGGCCGCGCGGGGTAGCGACATGCGGTGCCCGTTCTGCCAGCACCTCGACGACAAGGTCATCGATTCCCGCCTCGCTCGCGACGGCGACGTGATCCGCCGCCGCCGCGAGTGCCTCAAGTGCGAGAAGCGCTTCACGACGTACGAGCGGGTCGAGGAGGTCATGCCGCAGGTCGTCAAGAAGGACGGCCGGCGCGAGGCGTTCGACCGGCAGAAGATCGTGGCCGGCATCCAGCGCGCCTGCGAGAAGCGCCCCGTCTCGGCAGACGCCGTCGAGGAGGTGGTCCGACGCATCGAGGCCGAGCTGACCGATTCGGGCGAGCGGGAGATCCCCTCGTCGCGGATCGGCGAGAAGGTGATGGCCGCCCTGAAGGGCCTCGACGAGGTG
>DASVDK010000173.1:0-4471 GCA_036381125.1 Thermodesulfobacteriota bacterium
AGGGCCGGGTCGCGCGAGGAGGAGATCGCCGAGGCGCGGGCGTCGGCGGAGGCGGCCGAGGCGGAGGCGCAGAACATGGCCAGGACCGCCGCGCGCCTGGCGTCGCTCTTCGAGGACGGGGTCGTCTCCCGCCAGCAGGTGGACGACGCGCAGAGCCGCGCGCGGCAGGCGGCCGAGCAGGCGGCCGCCGCGCGCGAGCGGCTGCGGCTCAGGGAGGCGGGCACCCGGCCTCAGGAGATCGAGGCGGCCGAGGCGCGGCTCGCCGAGGCGCGGGCGCGCCTCGCACGGCTCGAGCGGGGGACTCGCCCCGAGGCGATCGCCCAGGCGCAGGCCGACGTGGCAGCCGCCCGCGCCCGGCTCGAGGCCGAGGAGGTGGCGGTTCGCGAGCTGACGGTGCGCGCGCCCGCCGACGGCCCGACCATCCTCGAGGTGTTCGACATGCGGCCCGGCCAGCTCGTCCGGGTGGGCGAGCCGGTGGCGACGCTCGTCGAGCCGGCGCTCGAGGTGCGGGTGTTCGTCCCGGAGCCGAGGCTCGGGGAGGTGGCGGTCGGCATGCCGGTGAGCGTGTCGGTCCCCTCGGCGGGCCGCGTCGTGGGCGGCGTCGTCACCCGGATCGCCGCGCAGGCGGAGTTCACGCCGCGCACGATCCAGACCCCGGAGGACCGCGTCTATCAGGTCTTCGCCGTCAAGGTCCGCCTCGACGAGGAGGTGAGCCGCACGCTGCGCGCCGGGATGGCGGCGGACGTGACCTTCCCGGAGCGGCGGCCGTGACGCCGGCCATCGCCCTTGCGGGCCTCACCAAGCGCTTCGGCGACGTCACGGCCGTCGACCGCGTCTCGTTCGAGGTGAGCCCCGGGACGATCTTCGGCTTCCTCGGGCCGAACGGGTCCGGCAAGTCGACCGTCATCCGCATGCTCTGCGGCCTCCTCGTCCCGACGGCGGGCGACGCGTGGGTGGCCGGCCTCGACGTGCGCACCGAGGCCGAGGCGATCCGGCGGCGCATCGGCTACATGTCGCAGCGCTTCTCCCTCTACGAGGACCTGACGGTCTTCGAGAACCTCACGTTCTACGGACAGGTCTACGGCCTCGCCGGCGGCCGCCTCGACCGGCGCCGCCGCGACATGATCGCCCTCTGCCGCCTCGAGCCGTACGTCGGCCGCCCCGCCGGCACCCTCTCCGGCGGCTGGAAGCAGCGCCTCGCCCTCGCCTGCGCCCTCGTCCACGAGCCGGCCGTGGTCTTCCTCGACGAGCCGACCGCCGGCATCGACCCGGTCGCGCGCCGCGAGCTGTGGGACCTCCTCTTCCGGCTCTCCGGCGAGGGGATCACGCTCTTCGTGACGACCCACTACATGGACGAGGCGGAGCGCTGCAGCACGATCGGCTACATCTACCTGTCGCGTCTGATCGCCCTCGGGACGCCGGCCGAGCTGAAGGCGCGGCCCGAGGTGACGCCGGCGGGCGCCACGCGCTACGAGCTCCGGTTGCCCGGCGCGACCGACCCGGCGCTGCCCGCCCGCGCCCTCCTCGCGGTGGAGGCGGTGCCGGGGGTCTCGGAGGCCACCCTCTTCGGCACCTCCGTTCACCTCGTCGCGCAGCCGGGGACCCGGCTCGCGGCGATCGAGCGGGCGGTGACCGACCTCGGCGCGCCGGCCGCCCGTCTCGAGCCGGTCGCCCCCTCGCTCGAGGACGTGTTCGTGGCGCTCACGCGTCGGGAGGCGCGATGACGACGCGCGGCGGATGGCGGGAGTGGCTGGCCGGCCTCCGGGCCGTCCTCTACAAGGAGTTCATCCACCTGCGGCGAGACCCGGCCACGCTCCGGATCGCGCTGCTGATCCCGCTCATGCAGATGTTCCTCTTCGGCTACGCCGTGGACATGAACGTCGAGGACGTGCCGACCGTGGTCTACGACCTCGACCAGCGCCGCGAGTCGCGCGACCTGGTACGGATGTTCGAGAACACGTCGTACTTCCGGGTGGTGGGCGAGGTCGACAGCGAGGCGGCCCTCACGCGGGCGCTCGTGAGCGGCCGGGCGCGCGTGGGGCTGCGCATCCCGCCCGACTTCTCGGCGTCGCTCGCCGCCGGCCGGCCGGTCCAGGTGCAGGTGCTGATCGACGGGTCGGACTCGACCGTCGCCAACCAGGCTCTGAACGTCTCCATGTCGCTCGGCCTCCAGGAGGCGCTCCGCCGGTCGCAGGCCGCGGCCGGCGCCGAGGCGCCCCCCTTCGAGATCCGCCCCCGGCTGCTCTTCAACCCCGACGCCCGGAGCACCCACTTCATCGTGCCGGGGCTCGTCGGCATCATCCTCCAGAACACGACGGTCCTGCTCACCGCCCTCGCCATCGTGCGGGAGCGCGAGCGCGGGACGCTCGAGCAGGTCCTGGTGACGCCGGTGCGGCCGCTGGCCCTCATGCTCGGCAAGCTCCTCCCCTACGCCGTCCTCGGCTTCGCCGAGACGCTTGCGGTCCTCGCCGTCATGCGAGGGGTCTTCGGCGTGCCGATCGTGGGGAGCCTGGTCCTGCTGCTCGTCGTCTCGTGGATCTTCCTGGTCTGCGCGCTCGGCCTCGGGCTGCTCATCTCGAACGTCTCGGACAACCAGGCGCAGGCCATCCAGCTCGCGTTCCTCGTGATCCTCCCCTCGATCCTGCTGTCGGGCTACGTCTTCCCGCGCGACTCGATCCCGCCGTTCCTCGCCTGGACGTCCTACCTGATCCCGGTGACCTACTTCATCGAGGTGCTGCGCGGGGTGATCCTCCGCGGCGCGGGGGTCGCCGAGCTCTGGCCCCAGGCCGCCGCGCTCATCGTCTTCGGCGCCGTCCTGATCGGCCTGTCGGCGTCGCGCTTCCGCAAGAGGCTCGATTGACTTCGGGATTCCGGTCACTTGACGCTGCCGGTCCACGCCCGTAGCATGGCGCTGGTCAGCCGGCCGGCGCGCTCGCCGTCCTCTCGACCCGCGGGCTCCGGAATCCGCGTGCATCGATCCGCCCACCGTGCAAGGAGACGTGAACCCATGACGACGCTCGGCCGCGTGGTCGCCTCGCTGGTCCTCACCCTGGCCCTCGTCGCGGGCCATCTCGCCAGGCCCGAACGGGTCGGCGCGCAGGCGACGCAGGACCAGGCGACGCCGCAGGCCCAGCCGGCGCAGCCCGGTCCCGCCGCGCCCGGCGCAGCCCCCTCCCCCGCTCCGGCCGCCGAGCCGCAGCCGCCGGCCGCGCCGGTCACCGCGGGCAAGACGGTCGGGGTCTCGCTGCGCGAGGCCATCGGCCTCACGTTCGCCAACAACCTCGACCTCCAGATCGAGGCCATCACGCCGGAGATCCGGGCGGCCGAGATCGGCGAGCAGCAGGGGGCCTTCGACCCGATCCTCGGGGCGCAGGCGCAGTACAGCCGCGACCGGTCGCCGACCGGGTCGATCGCCGCCGGCAACGACACGCGCATCGCCGCCGGACAGGTCACCGTGAGCCAGCGACTCCCCCTGGGCACCACCTACGAGCTCAGCTACAACACCGACCGCCTCAAGAACAACTCCATCTTCGAGACGCTCAACCCCTCGTACTCCGCCGAAGTCCTGCTCCAGGTCACGCAGCCGCTCCTGCGCAACTTCGGCGTCGACGTGAACCGCGCCGGGATCATCATCGCGCAGCGCAACCGGGAGGCGGCCCAGGCCACGTTCCGGGGCGCGGTGCAGAACGCGCTCTTCGCCACGGTGCAGACCTACTGGAACCTGGTCCAGGCGCAGGACGCCCTCGAGGTGGCGCGCGAGTCGCTGAGGCTCGCCCAGCAGCTCCTGCAGCAGAACCGGGTCCAGGTCCAGGTCGGCACGATGGCGCCGATCGAGGTCACCCAGGCCGAGGCGGGCGTGGCCTCGCGCGAGGAAGGGGTCATCGTGGCCGAGGCCAACCTGCGGGACGCCGAGGACCGGCTCAAGCGGCAGATCCTGCTTGACCCGGCGAACGCCTTCGATTACACGATCGTGCCGACCGACAGGCCCGAGTTCATCCCCGTGGAGATCCAGCTCGCGCCGAACCTCGAGGCCGCGCTCCGGTTCCGGCCCGAGCTGGAGGCGGCGCGGATCGCGGTCCGGGCCCAGGAGGCGAACCTGCGGCTCGCGAGGAACCAGGTGCTGCCCGAGCTGAACGTCGTCGGCTCGCTGGGGCTCAACGGCCTCGACGACGACTGGCCGGGCGCGAACAGCGACGTGGTGAGCGAGGCGGACAACCAGTACCAGTGGTCCGCCGGGCTCGTCTTCACCTACCCGCTCGGCAACCGCGTCGCGCGCAGCCGCCTCACGAGCGCCGAGCTGGCGCTGCGCCAGGCGCAGATCCAGGTGCGGACGCTCGAGCTGCAGGTGACCGAGGAGGTGCGCTCGGCCGTTCGGGCGGTCAACGCCAACGCGCAGCGGGTCGAGGCCACCCGGGAGGCGACGCGCCTCGCGCGGGAGCAGCTCGTCGCCGAGCAGCGGCGTCTCGCCGTC
>DASVDK010000174.1:0-12189 GCA_036381125.1 Thermodesulfobacteriota bacterium
GCGGTCTATCTCTTGCTGCACGACGTCGTCGTGCTGCCGGCGCTCTTCCTGGCGGTGGCCTTCGTGGATCGGCGCTACGGTCGCGGGGCGCCGGGCGGCCTCCTCGGCCCCCACCCGGGGCTCGCCGCGCTCTTCCTCGCGGCCGGCGCCTCGCTCGCCGGGGCGCCGCCCTGGAGCGGCTTCTTCGGCAAGCTCGCCCTCCTCGACGCGCTCTTCGCCGCCGGGCGGGGGGACCTCGTCCCGGTGGTCCTCGTGGCGAGCCTGCTGACGCTCGCCGCGATGATCCGGCTCTTCGTGGGGCTCTTCTGGGGCGGCCAGGACCGCCCGGCCGCGGAGCCGAGGCCGATGGACCCGGCCACGGCCTGGCCGTTGACGAGCCTCGTCGCCCTGTCGCTCGCCCTCGGCCTCGCCGCCGGGCCGGTGCTCGCCCTCGCCTCGGCGGCGGCCGGCGGGCTCGTGGACCCCTCGGCCTACGTGGCCGCGGTCCTGGGCGGCTAGGAAGGGGCGCGCCGTGCCGCTCGCGCTGCTGCTCGTCGCGTGGCTCGCCGTCGTCTGGGTGCTCGTCGCCGACAGGCCGAGCGTCGGCAGCCTGGCCGCCGGCCTGGTGGTCGGCGGTCTCGTGGTGGCCGTCCTCGGCCCGCCCCGCGGGCGCATCACGGCGGCGGGGCTCGGCTCGAGCCTGGCGCTCGGCGCAACGGTGCTCGTCCGGACGGTTCGCTCGAGCGTCGGCGTGGCGCGGGTGATCCTCGGCCCCGCCCGCCGCTTCCGCCCGGGCCTCGTCGTCGTCCCGCTCGGCAAGCCGCTGCCCGGCGCCGGCCTCGCGGCCGTGACGGTGCTGACGACGCTCTCCCCCGGGACCGTGGTGCTCGACGTGTCCGAGGACGGCCGGAGCCTGTACGTCCACGCGATCGACGCGCGCGACCCCGAGGCGATCCGCCGCGAGGTCGCCGCGGGGACCGCCGAGGCCGTCGCGGCGATCGCCCGCACCACGACGCCGGGGGGCCGCCGTGCCTGACGGCCGCTCCCTCGTCGACGCGGCCGCGACGGGCGGGTTGGTCGTCGTCGGCCTCGCCGCGCTCGCGCTCCTCTACCGCGTGGTCCGGGGGCCCACGGTCCTCGACCGGCTCGTGGCGATCGACGCGATCACCGTGAACATCATCGCGTTCGTGGCGCTCTTCGGCGTCGGCTTCGAGACGGCCGCGTTCGAGTCGCGCGTCTACCTGGACGTCGCGCTCGTGGTGGCCGTCATCGCGTTCCTCGCGACGGCGGCCGTGGCACGCTACGCGGTCCGCCCGCACCCCGACGACGCGGAGCGGTAGGTGCTCGCGCTCGAGGCCCTTGCGGCGCTCCTGATCGTGGCGGGCGTGACGTTCCTGGCGCTCGCGGCGTTGGGGATCCTGCGGCTGCCCAGCGTCTACATGCGTCTGCATGCCTCCGCCGTGGGCACGACGGTCGGCATCGGCGGCGTCGTCCTGGGTACGGCGCTGCACGCCTCGGTCAGCGAGTCCGGGCCGCGTCTCAAGGAGGTCCTCGTCCTCGCCTTCCTGCTCCTGACCGCGCCCGTCGCGTCGCACGTCCTCGGGCGGGCCGCATACCTGACCGGGGCGCCGCACGCGCCGCCGGCGGCCCGTGCCGAGCGCCGGCCGGGCGAGCCGGGAGGCGCCGAGGACGTGCGGCGGCGGCCGGCCGCGTTGCGGCCGCGCGTGCGCCGCCGCGAGTCGTCGTGAGCTAGCGCGGCGTGCCCGGCGCCGGCGGCGCGGCACCGGTCTGCTGGCCGCGGTCCATCGTGTTCGGGTTGGGCTGCACGGGGTTGCGGGGGTCGGGGTTGGCCGACGCGGGGCCGCCCGGGGTGACCCGGCCCGGCTGCGGCTCGGTGTATCCGGCCCCGCCGCCGCGCGTGGCCCCCGGCATCGGCTCGTCGCGTTCGGCGCTCACCCAGAGGTTGAACGCGTAGCCGATGAGCCAGACCGCCGCGATGACGCCCAGGACGATCAGGGCGGCCCGGAGGAACCCGCGGCGCTCGGCCCGCTCGTTCTGGGGCCGCCAGGTCGGGTGGTCTCCGCGGGGAACGCTCGCGTGCGGCCCGCCGCCGGCCGCCGGGTCGGGGCCCGACGCGGCACCGGGCGGCAGCCGCTCGAGCTCGTCCTGCGAGGCGACCCGCTCGCGCTCCTGCCGCTTCAGGTGCTCGTCGCGTCGCGCCACCTAGCCCCGCACCTCGCGCTTCAGGTCGCGGATCTCGTCGCGCGCCCAGTCCCTGTCCTCGCGCAGCGTCTCGCGGCTCTCGGGCATCGCTTCGGTCACGGCCTGCAGGCGCTTGATTCCGACCGACGTCGCGATCCCGCCGATCACGGCCAGGACGACGCCGACGATCAGCGCGGCGGCCCAGGCCGGCATGGCCAGGGCGAGCGCGTAGACGCAGGCGAGCATCAGGTAGATGAACCCGACGAGGCCGATCAGCCCTCCGGCGGCGAGCACGGCGGCCGCGCGTCCGGCCGAGCGGGCCGTGGCGCGCGCCTCCTGCTTGGCCAGCGCGATCTGCCGGTCGACGAGGATCGAGACGTCCTGATAGAGTTCGCGGATCAGCTCGCCCATCGGTTTGTCCGGGTTCGGTGGGCGTGACTCGTACCGCATGGGTGACTCTCCTCCAGCTGGTATCACGGGTACGCTTGCAATGCCCCTGCCGTGCGTCCCCGCATCGCAACCTCGTTCCGAACGATGAGCCGGGCGGCACTGGGCGGCGGCGCTTGGCGTCGGCCTTGCACGGCTGGAGCGGCCATGGACACCGAAGAGTTCCGGCGGATACTCCTCGATCGCCGCCGCGAGGTGCTGAGCCGGATCGGCCGCGCGGAAGAGGACCTCGTCGAGGCCCGCGAGTCGGCCGAGATCGAGTCGGAGGAGTGGGCCCAGGAGGACCTGATCGCGGACGATCTCCTGTCGCTCGACGAGCGGAGCCGCGACGAGCTGCTCGCCATCAACGCGGCGCTGCAACGGATCGCCGACGGCACGTACGGCCTGTGCAAGGTCTGCGGAGGGCCGATCCCGGAAGCTCGCCTGAGGGCGATGCCGACGGCGACGACGGACGTCGAGCACGCCGACGAGGAGGAGACGACCGCAAGCTAGCTCGCCCGGACCGAAGTCCGGTGACAGGAATCGGCGCTCGGCTCCTGGCATGGGCGAGGGCAGAGGCCCGCGACGACCGTGCGCCTCCGGCGGCGTTCGAGCAGGCGTTCGCCCACTACCTGCTCGACCAGGCCGGCTTCCCCATCGATCGCAACCGCGCGCACGACCATCCGACCTTCACGACCTGCATCGGGCCGACGCTCCACCAACCGTTGACCGTCCCGGACCGCGGGGAGGCCTGTCGAGCGGCCCTCGCCAGAACGGCACCGAGCCGCGCTACGTGCTCGCCAGGTCGACGACCGCCTCGAGGACGACCGCGGCGACCTGCGCGAGGAACGCAGGGTCGAGCGTCTCGGGCGTGTCGCTCGCCCGATGATAGTGGGGGCTGCGGAACTCGGTGGTGTCGGTCAGCATGACGGCCGGCCACCCCGCGTCCCAGAACGGCGCGTGGTCGCTGCGGCGCATGTCCGCGAACGGTCCGCGCGCCACGCCGGGGGCCACGAAGTACGGGTCCGGCGGCACCGTGCGGAGGGACGGGGCGACGCGGCGGGCTGCCGCGAGGAGCCGATCGAGGAGGGGGCGCGAGGCCTCGTTGGCGACCAGGGCGAGGAAGTCGCCCCGATCGGGCAGCCTGATGAAGGCGGGGCTGCGCTGCGTCGCGCTCGTGAAGCCGACCGACTCGACGACGAGCGCACCCGCCACCGCGACCCCGGCCTCCCGGAGCGCCTGCACGTAGCCCGTCGATCCCAGGAGCCCCGGCTCCTCGAGCGTGAAGGCGACGAGCCGCACGCCGCGCCGCGGCCGCCAGCCGGCCCGGCGCCGCGCGGCCAGGGCCGCGGCCACGGCGAGGAGCACCGCCACACCGGAGGCGTTGTCGTCGGCGCCGGGGCTTCCGGGGACCGTGTCGTAGTGGGCGCCGAGGACCGCCACCGGCGCCTCGGGGTCGTCCCCGTCGAGGACCGCCTCGACGTTCTCGCAGGTCGCGGCCTTCAGATCGGCCGGGAAGCGGCCGCCGGGCGGGTCGAGCGGGCGCTCGTGGGCGGGATCTCGCGCCGGCAGCCGCCCGGAGACCTGGAGGCGCCGCACCGGGAGGCCGGCCGAGCCGAGGCGTGCGGCGAGGAGGTCGGCCGCCGCCGCGAGCCCCGACACGCCCGGGTGACGCGGGCCGAGTGCGGCGAGCGCACGCACGTCGGCCAGGAGCGCGGCCTCGTCGATCACGGTCGCCTGGCCTCCGGGAAGGCGGTCTCGACCAGGCTCGGCGCGTCCCGCTCGGCGGCGAAGCGCCGGAGGGCCCCCCGCACGAGGCGAGGGTCGCGGTCGGCCTCGTCCATCTCCGCCGCCTCCTGTCGCGCGAGCCCGGCTCGCGCCTCGGCGAGGGGAAGGCGGCCGGCCGCCGCCGCCTGCATCGCGCCGCACTCGAAGAGGACGCAGGTGAGCGGCCGGCCCACGGCGAAGACCTGGCAGCGCCACGCCCCCGCGCGCCGCTCGAGGAAGGGGCACCGGCCCCCGCCGAAGTCGAGGATCTGCTCGCCGTTCCAGTCCTCGAGCGTGACCGCGGCCTTGAACTCGGCGAACGACCCGGGCTCCCCGTAGGCCGACCAGTAGCGGCCCACCTCGTCGTCCAGCACCGGCACGCGGTTCTGCGTCCCGAAGCAGCACGGCCCGCAGCCGGCGCAGAGCGCGTCGCGCCAGTTTGCCTCCAACGGCTCGCGGCCGGCGGCCGCTACGCGGCCGCCCGCCGGGGTGAACCCGGGCTCCGCGCCCCGGCGTGTCCCGGGCCGTTGCGCCGCCGGCGGCGCGCCCGTCTCGGGGGCGCGGCTCATGCCGCGCCTCCCGGTGCGAACCTCGGCCGGAGCGCGCCGGCGATCGCCTCGGGCCGGTAGAAGGCCAGGAACTCGCCCTGGTACACGACGAACGACATGTCGTTCATCCCGGCCGGCAGGACGACGAGCCGGGGCGTGAGGCGGAGCTGCAGCCGGAAGCCGCGGTGCTGCGGCTCCTCCACGGCGAAGACGACGAGGTTGAAGGCCCAGAAGCCGAGGGCGTCGAGAAAGCCGAGGACCCGGACGAGCCCGTCGGCCAGCGGGAGGAGGTCGGCCGGGTCGAGACGCTCGAACGACGCGGCCCGCTCGTGCACGGCCAGGACCTCGAAGAACCGACTGCGCGGGGCGAAGGCGGTGAGCCAGGTCCACGGACCTGTCATCCCCACGACCCGCTCGCCGCGCCGCTGCTCGTCGGCGAGGTAGTCCGGCCAGAAGTCGCGCCCGGTGCGCGCGCGGTAGCGCTCCGCCGCCTCGGTGAGGCTGACCCAGTAGCGGTAGGGGCGATCGCCTGCCACGAGCTGCATGTGGGGGTGGACGACCGAGCCGCCCGACGGCGGCATGAAGTTCCAGTTGAGGCTGCGGTGGCGTGCCTCGGGGAGGCGCGCGGCGACGGTGGCCAGGAAGCGCTGCGACAGCGCGAACGCCGCGGCGAGCCGCCCCGGCTCCATGTCGGCGAGTCGCAGCAGGTGCGTCCGGCCGAGGACCACCACCGCGCAGACGAGGTCGTACGGCAAGAGGTTCGGCACGACGACCATGTCGCCGTCGCGCATCCGGCCGCCCGGGATCAGGGTCTCGGGGAACCGGGGGGTCGCCGTGTCGATCCGCTCCGGGCAGAAGGGACAGCGCTCGCGGGTGGCGAGGTCGAGGGCGGCGAGGTCGGGGCGCGGCGGCACGCGGAAGGGGAAGTCGAAGACCCGCACGGTGTCGCCCGTCAGCGGGTCGACGCGCACCTCGGCGCCGCGCGTCGTCGGCTCGCCGGTCGCCGGGTCGAGGAAGGTCATGGTCTTCGGTTCGGCGACGAATTCGGGCATCGGGGCGAGGACACTCCCAGGTCGAGGCGCCGGTCACTCTAGCGCAAAGTCGACGTTTGACTATAACAGCGTTCCTTCGATAGAGTGACCCAATCGGCAGATCGGTGGAGGAGGTCCACTATGCAGCGGATGCGCGCATCGAATGGTTCCCTCGTTCCGGCCGCCCTCGTGGCGCTCGTGCTCGGCGCGGGCGTCCTCGGCGCCTTCGGCCTGCGCGACGGCGTCGCGGCCGGCTACCCCGAGAAGCCCATCAGGGTCATCGTCCCGTGGGCCGCGGGCGGCGACACGGACATCATCGTGCGCCTCGCGGCGAGCATGGCGGAGAAGCACCTCGGGCAGCCGCTCGTCGTCGCCAACATCGCGGGCGCGTCGGGCACCACCGGCGCCCGGGAGGCGAAGGCGGCGCCGCCCGACGGCTACACGATCTACTCCGTGCACGACTCCATCCACACGACGTTCCACGTCGGCATGGGCAACGTCTCCTACCAGGACTTCGAGCCGATCGCCCTCCTGACCTCCACGTACTCCATCATCACGACGCACGGCGGGGCCAAGTGGAAGACGATGCAGGAGCTCATCGCCGACGCCAAGCAGCGCCCGGGGCAGATCACGATGGGCGCGTCGCTCGGCTCCACCTCCCACTTCTTCCCGGCGATGATCGAGAAGGCCGCCGGCGTGAAGTGGAAGTACGTGAGCTACGACGGCACGGCGCCGCGCATGACCGCGCTCCTCGGCGGGCACATCGACCTGGCCGAGAGCAACCTCACGCAGCTCGAGAAGGCGAAGGGGGGGCAGCTCCGCTTCCTCGCCGTCGCCTCGGAGGAGCGGCTCCCCGAGATCCCCGACGTCCCGACCCTCAAGGAGCTCGGCATCCCGGTCTTCTACGCGGTCAACCGCGGCTTCCTCGCCCCGAAGGGGACGCCGGAGGAGGCCCTCGCGAAGCTCGAGGCCGCGTTCGAGAAGGTGGCGACGGACCCGGCCTTCGAGGCCGAGATGGCCAAACAGGGGACGCAGGTGCGGTTCCTCGGGCGCAAGGCGTACGGCGAGTTCCTCGCCAGGAACGACGTCGAGAACGCCGAGATCGCCGCGGCGCTCGGGTACAAGAAGAAGTAGACGGGGCGCCATGAACGGGGCCGGAGGAAGGCGTGCCGACGCCGTCATCGCCCTCGTCCTCCTGGCGCTCGCCGGGCTCGTCTTCTGGCGTGCGCGGGACATCGCGTCTCCGCCGTTCGTCCCGCTCTCGGCCGCCTTCTTCCCGAAGGTGCTCGCGGGCGTCCTGGCGATCCTCGCCCTGATCCTGCTCGTGCAGGGGCTCCGCGCGCGTCGCCGCCGGAGCCCCTCGGCGCCGGTCCTCCCGGCGCTCCTCGTCTTCGGCCCGCTCGGGGCCTACCTGCTCCTCGTCCCGGTCCTCGGCTTCTTCAGCGCGACCTTCTTCTTCGTCCTGGCCGAGGGGATCCTCCTCGGCGAACGGCGCGCCGCGGCGCTCGGGCGCGCCGTCGCCGTCGCCGCCGGGACGACGGTTGTCTGCTATCTCGTCTTCGAGCGCTACCTGCGGGTCCTCTTCCCGGGCGGGCTCATCGGATGATCGCCGTCGGCGCGCTCGCCTCGGCCGCGGCGGCCGTCTTCGACCCGGGGGCGCTCGTCTCGCTCCTCGCGGGCGTCCTGGTCGGACTCGTCGGCGGCGCGATCCCCGGCATCACGATCACGATGACGACCATCCTCGTCCTGCCGTTCACGTTCGGCATGGACACGGTGAACGGGATCGCGACGATGATCGGCGTGTACGTCGGGGGCGAGTCGGGCGGCCTCGTCACGGCGTGCCTGCTCGGGATGCCCGGCACGCCGTCGGCGATCGCGACCACCTTCGACGGCTTCCCGATGGCGCGGCAGGGCGAGCCCGGGCGGGCCGTCTGGCTCGGCATCTGGTCCAGCCTCTTCGGCGGGCTCATCGCGGGGGTCTTCCTCGTCTACGGCACGATCTGGCTCGGCCGGCTCGCCCTCCAGTTCGGGCCGTGGGAGTACTTCTCCCTCTTCATCCTCACCCTCTCCATCGTGGCGAGCCTCTCGGAAGGGTCGATGCTGAAGGGGCTCGTCTCCGGGACGGTCGGCCTCCTCGCGACGACGGTCGGCACCGACCCGATCATGAGCGTCGAGCGCTTCACGTTCGGCACCGACCTCCTCAAGAGCGGGTTCCCGTTCCTGCCGATCCTGATCGGCATCTATGGGGTCACGCAGATCGTCGCCGACGTGCAGCGCCTGCGCGAGGGGGACGCGCGGCTCAAGGCCCGCGTCGACCAGGCGCGGCTCGCCGTGAGGCACCTCGCCGTGATCGGCGAGGTGCTCCGGGGATGGGGGAACCTGATCCGCTCGACGCTGATCGGGCTCTGGATCGGCGTGCTGCCGGCCGTCGGCGGCAGCGCCGCCAACATCCTGGCCTACGACCAGGCGCGCAAGTGGTCGCGGCGCCCGGAGCGGTTCGGCCACGGGAGCCCCGAGGGGATCGTCGCGTCGGAATCGGCCAACAACGCGAACGTCGCGGGCTCCCTCGTGACCATCATGGCGTTCGGCATCCCGGGCGACGCCGTCACGGCCGTCATGCTGGGGGCGCTCCTCGTGCACGGCATCGCGCCGGGCCCCCTCTTCATGACGAACAACCTCGACGTCGCCTACGCGATGTTCCTGGCGTACTTCGTGGCGTGCGTCGCGACGGTGGCCGTGGAGGCGGCCATCCTGCGCGTCTTCCTGCGCCTGATCAACGTGCCGCGCGACGTCCTCTTCCCGGTCATCCTCGTCCTCTGCGTGATCGGCGCCTACGCCCTCAACAACCTCTGGGCCGACGTCTGGACGCTCTTCTTCTTCGGGATCCTCGGCGTCCTCATGGTCCGGTACGGCTTCCCGCTCGCCCCCATCATCCTCGGCGTCATCCTCGGCAACCAGATCGAACTCAACTTCATCCGCGCGCTGATGACCGACGCCGATCCCTGGCTCTTCCTTACGCGGCCCCTCTCGGGCATCATGCTACTGCTGACGCTCGCCTCGGTGGCGATCGCCATCTGGCAGACCCGGCGTGGCGCGCGCGCCGAGGCGATCGAGGTCGAGGGTTAGCCGGCCGCTTTCCACGGGAGGTACGACATGACGGTCAAGATCACCGCGCGACCCAACGGGCCCTACCTCGTTCAGGGCGACGTCGAGCTGTACGATCCGACGGGACAGAAGGTCGAGGTGGCGCCGGGGGCGACCATCGCGCTGTGCCGCTGCGGCGGGTCGACGACCAAGCCGTTCTGCGACGGGACGCACAGCAAGATCGGCTTCAAGGCCGCCGAGGCGGCCGTGAAGCGCGAGAAGCCGTGAGCGTCAGCGCCCGGTCCGCCGCAGGTGGCCGGCTCGATCCAGCCTCAGGGAAGCTCGGCTCGCAGGCGGGCGGCGGAAGCGGCCAGGGCGCGCGCCTCGGCTGCGAGGTCGTCGCGGCCGGCCGCGCGGGCGAGCGCCTCGAGGGCGGCGTAGTGTCCCGGCAGGGTGCGGCCGATGCCGGCCCGCGCCTTGCCCCGCGCCGGCTCCGGCAGAGCCCCGACGACGGCTGCCACCCGGGGGAGCTCCTGCTGCTCGAACCGCACCGCCGCCTCCACGGCCGCGGGGAGGCCCGTGTCCGGGTCGGCCGTCGCCGCCGCCTCGAGGGCCGCCACGAGCGGCTCGGCCGCGTCGAGGTCGGCCTCGCGCTCCAGGGCGACCGGCGGCGCATCGGTCGCCATGCGCACGAAGTCGCCCGAGAGGTTCAGCACGGCGAAGTGCTGCGCCTCCCCTTCGGCCATCTCGGCGAAGCGGCGGCCCGACTCGCGCCCGCCGAAGCGCGAGGCGAGCGCCCGGTACGCCTGCATCGCCCGCCGCTCGAGCGCCGCGGCCCGCTCGGCCAGCCTGGCCCTCGCCTCGAGGGCGGCGTCGGTCATTGCCCAGCCCCCTGGCAGCTCTCGCAGGGGCAGAGGTCCCGCAGGAGCTCGAACGAGAAGATCCCCGTGTCGTGGCGGTCGCTCCAGTAGAAGCGGAGCGCGTAGCGGCCGATCGGCTCCACCCGCTCGAGCGCGAGCGGCGCGCCGGAGCCGGGCTGGCCCGCGATCGGCAGGCTCACGCCCGCCGAGGGCGAGCCGGCCGGCCCCTTCGCCCGCCGCTCGTGGCAGGAGGCGCAGGGGCAGCGCTCGCGCAGGTGCTGGAGCGGATAGACGCTCTCGTGTCCGTCGGCCCAGACGATCCCGTAGAACTCGTCGCCGATCGCCTGGGCGGTCCGGGGGAGCGTGCGAAGGTCGGTGCTCATGCCGGCATTATAGGCTGGAAGTTGGACCTCTTCTGCCGGATCATCGGCGCGACGTCGTCGCACGTCTCCACGCGGAAGCCGGCGGCGGTCCACGGGTCGGCCGCCGGCGCCGACGACGCGACTCTCAGTCGGGCAGCCGCCGGTGGACCGGGTAGGGGCGAGCCTGGAGGCCGCCGCAGTGGCTCGTGACGGCCGGCTCGAGGCGGGCGGCCAGGGCGCGTGCGTCGGCGGTCTCGGCGCGCAGGCGCTCCACGGCCGCCTCGGCCCGGGCCCTGAGGCGCGAGACGTCCACGGTCGTCACCCGGCCCCCCTCGACGACCATCCGGCCGCCGATCATCACGCGGTCCACCGCGGAGCCGTTCTCCGCGAAGACGACCTGCGTCGCAGGGTCGTTGAGCGGCGCGTACCGGACGTGCCGCAGGTCGAGGAAGACGACGTCGGCCTTGTAGCCGGCGGCGAGCCGACCGATCTGCCCGGCGAGGCCGAGGGCGCGGGCGCTCCCTTCGGTCGCCGCGCGGAGCACGTCGGGCGCGGAGAGCCAGCGGTCGGGGTCGGGCGAGGCGATGCGGGAGACGAGGGCCGCCATCCGCACCGCCTCGAACATGTTGAGGTGATCGGAGGAGGAGGCGCCGTCGGTGCCGATCGCGAGGTTCACGCCGCGGTCGAGCATCCGGCGCGCCGGCGCGACGCCGGTGCCGAGCCGCAGGTTGCTGCCGGCGTTGTGGGAGACCGAGGCGCCGGCATCGGCCAGGCGCGCGATGTCGTCGTCGTCGAGCCAGATGGCGTGCGCGGCCACGAAGCGGGGTCCGAGCACGCCGAGGCCGGCGAGGTGCGCGGTGAGGCTGGTCCCGTAGCGCGCGAGCCCGGCCAGCACCTGCACCTTCGACTCGGCGAGGTGGGTGTGGAGGCCGACGCCGAACTCGGCCGCGGCGTCGCGCGCGCGGGTCCAGAGCTCGTCGCTGCAGTGCGTCGGGATCGTCGGCGCGATCGCGAGGCCGACGCCGCGGGCGCCGAAGCGCCAGCGCCGCAACGCGTCGACCATGCCGGCCATGGTCTCGGCCGGCGGCCGGGGGCGGAGCCGGTCCACGTCGGCGGCCGACCCCGGTGGGAGCGCCTCCCGCAGGCCGGGCACCGCCTCGTAGACCGTGCGGTCGGCGAGCATGGGGGCGACGACGGCCCGCATGCCGACCGCCGCGTACGCCTCGGCCACGGCCTCGAGCCCCTCGAGCGTCGGCGCCGGCAGCTCCAGCGTCAGGTCGTACGCGGCCGTGCAGCCGTGGGTGACCATCTCCACCGCGCCGACGAGGGTCGCAAGGTGCCGGTCCTCGGCCGTCCGCCGGCCGTTGACCCAGGGCCCCGCGTTGAGCAAGAGCTCGAGCGTCCAGCGGTCCCCGACCCCGCGCGAGAGCGTGCCGTGCGCGTGCGTGTGGGCGTTCACGAGGCCGGGCAGGAGGAGACGGTCGGTCGCGTCGACCGGCCGCGCGTCGGCCGGGGCGGGGAGCCCCGGGGGACCGACCTCGACGATGGTGTCACCGGTCACGAGGAGGTCTGCCGGATCGGCGCGGCACGCCGCCGGGTCGAGGATGCGGCCGCCGCGGATGACGAGGCTCGACATCCTTCGACTCTACACGAAACGCCGAGACGGGGCTAGCGGGCCTCCTCGCCGACCTCCATGGCGGGCGCGTCGATGGCGCGCGTGAGGGTGATGCCGTAGCGCTTGAGCTTGCGCCAGAGGGTGGTCCGGCTCATGCCGAGCTGCTGGTAGGTGAGGGTGAGGTTGTAGCCGTTCCGCTTGAGCGCGTCCATGATGCGCTCCCGTTCGCGGCGGGACGCGGGGCCGTCGTCCTCCGGCGCCGCCTGCCGCTTCGACCCCCGCTCGGTGGCCGCGACCAGGTCTGCCGCCGTCAGC
>DASVDK010000175.1:0-7601 GCA_036381125.1 Thermodesulfobacteriota bacterium
AGGCCGACCCGCTCGGCCGGGGCGAGGTGCCGCAGCCCCTTCGCGAGGAGCGCCTCGAGGAGGCCGCGCTCGGGCGCGAGCCGGTAGAACCCGACCTGGTCGGCGTTGGCGTGCACCCAGTCGGCCCGCCCCTCGAGCGTCACGTCGGCCGAGGCGTCGGTGAGGAGCGCCCGCTGCTCCCTGACCTCGCCGTCCGCGCCGTAGCGCACGACGATCGGCACGTGCCAGCGTGCGTCGCTCCCCGCGGCGGCCTCCCTCGGGTTCGCGAAGAACCGCCGCTGGCCGAAGCGGAGCGTGGTCCGCTCTCCCGCCTGCACCGCCTCCACGGACACCACCGGGAAGCCGGGCTGCGCCACCCAGGTGCGCATCATCGGCGCCACCGGCTCGCCCGAGGCCTCGCCGAGCTTCTCCCAGAGGTCGTCGCCGCTCGCGTTGGCGTCCTTGTAGGCCTCGAGGTAGGCGCGCATCCCCTGCCGGAAGGTCGCCTCGCCGAGGTACCGCTCGAGCATCCGCAGGACCGCGCCGCCCTTCTCGTAGGTGATGACGTCGAACTGCTCCACCGCCTCGGCCGGGCTCTTCACCGGGCTCCAGATCGCGCGGGTGCTCACGAGGGCGTCGGTCGCCATGGCGCGCGTCCGGTCGGCCTGGAACTCGTCCCAGAGCCGCCACTCCGGCTTCCACACGTCGATCGCCTTGGTGGCGATCCAGGTGGCGAAGGCCTCGTTGAGCCAGAGGTCGTCCCACCACTTCATCGTCACGCGGTTGCCGAACCACTGGTGCGACAGCTCGTGGGCGATGGTCTCGGCGACCGCCTTCTGCTGGCGCCAGGAGGCCGAGGCCGGGTCCATGAGGAGGAGGTTCCTCCGGTAGAAGATCGCGCCGGCGTTCTCCATGGCCCCCGCGTCGAAGCCGGGCACGGCCACCTGGTCCAGCTTCCCGTAGTGGTACGTCTGACCGAAGTACTCCTCGAACCAGGCGAGGGCGAACGCCGTCACCGCCTCGGCGAAGGCCGCCTGGTGCAGCGTCCCGGGCGTCGCCCAGACCCGGCAGGGGGTCCTGCCCACGCGCCGCGCCTTCGTCCCCTCGTAGCGGCCCACGGTGAGGGCCGCCAGGTAGGTGGAGATCGGCTTCGTCTTGCGGAAGACGACCGTCTGCGTCCCCCGGCTCTTGCGAACGGTGGTCTTCGCGGCCGCGCCGTTGGTGATGACGGTGAGGCCGATCGGGGCGGTCACCGTCCACTGGAGCGTCGCCTTCACGTCGGGCTCGTCGAAGCAGGGGAAGATCGCCCGGGCGTCGGTCGCCTCGCACTGCGAGACGATGGCGCGCTCCGCGCCGTCCCGCGCGAGGTAGAGGCCGTGCATGCCGGGGTCGAGCCGGCCGGCGAAGGCGAGCGTGACCACGACGCGCCCCCGCGGCAGCGGCCTGGGGAACACGAGCGCGACCGTCTCGCGCGCCCGGTACGTGCGGACCGTCCCCCTGACCCGCCGGCCCTTCACGAGGGCGACCGGCTCGGACACCGACAGGTTGCGGGCGTTGAGCTCCACGGTGTCCGTCTCGGCCGCCACGCGCGCGGTGATCGTGAGCCGGCCCTCGAAGCGCTTGCGCGCCGGCGAGACGTCGATGTCGATGGCGTAGTCGCGCGGCAGGACGTGCCGCGGCAGGCGGTAGTCGGTGGTGGTCGCCACGTCTGCTCCGCTCCTCGAAAGGGTCGTCGTGTCGTCCGGTGTACCGGGCGCCCGGGGCGCCGAGCCGCATGGTAGCAACCCGGGCCGCGGGCGGCGGCGGCGCGTTGCCGAGGCGCCGGCCGGCGGCTTACAATGCGTCCATGCCGCTCGACCCGAACCCGTTCGTCCAGTTCCGGCGGTGGTTCGCCGACGCCGTCGAGGCGAGGATCAAGGACCCGAACGCCATGACGCTCGCCACGGCGACGCCGGACGGCGCGCCCGCCGCCCGCGTCGTCCTGCTCAAGGAGATCGATGACCGCGGCCTGGTCTTCTTCACGAACTACGAGAGCCGCAAGGGGGTCGAGCTGGCGGCCAATCCCCGCGCGGCGCTCTGCTTCTTCTGGGCGCCGCTCGAGCGCCAGGTGCGCGTCGAGGGCCGCGTCGAGAAGGTGACGCGCGAGGAGTCCGAGGCCTATTTCCGCACCCGGCCTCGCGGCAGCCAGCTCGGCGCCTGGGCGTCCCGCCAGAGCGCCGTCATCCCGGGGCGCGAACCGCTCGAGGCGCGCGTGGCCGAGCTCGAGCGGCAGTACCCGGACGGCACCGAGGTCCCCTGCCCGCCCTGGTGGGGCGGCTACCGGGTGCTCCCCGACGCCTTCGAGTTCTGGATCGGGCGGCCGAGCCGGCTGCACGACCGCTTCCGCTACACGCCGTCCGGCAGCGGCTGGACCGTGACGCGCCTTTCGCCCTGACGCCGAATGTCGAGCGGCCGTCGCCCGTCCCACGTGTCGCCATGCGCATCCGCGGCACCCGGATCGTGCGGCCGCCGGTGACGATCGGGCGGCTTGCCGCCCTCCTCGCGCTCGTCCTGGTCCTCGCCGTCGCGGTGCAGGCCTGCGCCCGCGCCTCCGCGGGGCACTGGAGCCAGGCCCGGTGGGATTCGGCCGGCATCGCCCCCGACCCGGCCACGATACCCGAGGCCGTGGTGCAGGTCTACGCGGCCCGGGTCTGGGGGTGGCGCGGGGCCCTGGGCGTCCACACCTGGATCGCCGTCAAGCCGAGCGACGCCCCTGCCTGGACCACGTACGACGTCACCGGCTGGGGGGTCCGGCGCGGCCGCCCGGCCGTCCGCATCCGCAGCGGCATCCCGGACGGCTACTGGGCCGGCAGCGAGCCGGAGCTCCTCTTCGACCGGCGAGGCGAGGGGGTGGACGACCTCATCGCGCGCATCGAGGCGGCCGCCCGGAGCTATCCCTACGCCGACACCTACACGATGTGGCCCGGCCCCAACAGCAACACGTTCGTCGCCCACGTGGCGCGCGAGGCGGGCCTGCGGCTCGACCTGCCGCCCACGGCGATCGGCAAGGACTACCTGCCGAACGGCAGCGTGGCGGCCCTGAGCCCCAGCGGCACCGGGGTCCAGGTGTCGCTCTTCGGCCTCCTCGGGGTGATGCTGGCCGCCGAGGAGGGGGTCGAGGTGAACGTCCTCGGCCTCACCTTCGGGATCGACCTCTGGGGGCCGGCCCTCAAGCTGCCCGGCGTAGGGCGGGTCGGGGCCAGGTAGCGGCGCTATCTGGTGACCCGTCCCGCGAAGCTCAGATCGCCCGACGCCACGTCGAAGACGTCGGTCATGCAGAGGAGCGGCGCGCCGAGGTCGGCGCTCACGCGGAACCCCGCGGTGATGCCGTCGAAGCGCATGCCGGCGACGCCGTCGAGCGCGTCGCGCGGGACGCGCACCTCGACCGCCGGCCCGACGAACGTCGGCGGCAGGTCCGGGCTGTCGACGAGGAGCGCCACGCCCGGCCAGGTCCGCGGCACGCGCGGAGTGGCGCCCTGCGGGATGTCGCGAACCTTCAGGGCCTTCGGGCCGCACGCCTCGTCCGGGACGAGCACGAACCAGTGGGTGTGCCAGACGTCCCGATTGCGCCGGCCGTCGGCGGCGTCGTCGAAGTCGGGGTGGAACGTGACGGCGAGGGCGAGAATCCCCTGACCGGCCTCGAACCCGACCGCCGAGGTGTCGAGCGTGGTCGGCCAGACGTAGGCGTAGACCCGGCTCCCCTCCAGGGCGCCGGTCGCTCGGGGCGTCTCCCCACCGGCGCCGTCGCGCACCTCCATGCGAAAGATCACGTCCTCGCCCTGGAGCATCACGACCGTGCGGACGATGTCGAAGGGCGCCGCGGTGGCGGGCGCGGCGGCCGACCTCACCTCGCGGCCCGACGTGCTGCACCCGAGCACCGCCAGGGCCGCCAGGAGGGCCAGCGCATGCATCGCCCGTATCATGCCTCGCCCTCCCCGATCGACCGTGGCCCGACGGCGCCTGCCCGCCGGGGACCGCCCCGCGCCTCCCCGCCGCCGCGGGTCGGCGGAGATACTGAGGGCCTCCACGCGCGGCTGTCAAGGCCGCCGGGTGCCGCCGCCTGATACAATGCGCGAGGGGCTCGGACCCCGCGAGGAGGGACAGCATGACCGCGACCCCCGACATCGTGATCACCGACCGCGACAAGGAGCGGCTCGTCCACGTCGTGGAGGCGTGGATGGACCGGCCGCCGTTCGCGGAGATGGCCGATTTCCTCGACGCGGAGCTGGCCCGCGCGGAGGTCGTCCCCCCCGAGGCGATCGAGCCGACGGTGGCGACCATGAACTCCCGGGTCGAGTACGAGGACGCGACCACGGGGCAGCGGCGCTGCGTCACCATCGCCTTCCCCGACCAGGCCGGCGGCGCGGAGCGGGTCTCCGTGCTGAGCCCGGTCGGCGCGGCGCTCCTCGGTCTGTCCGAGGGCCAGGAGATCGCCTGGCACACGTCCGACGGCCGGGCGCGGCGGATCCGGCTCCTCAAGGTGCACTTCCAGCCGGAGGCGGCGGGACAGTACGACCTGTAGGCACTGCGGAGCCGCCCCCTCCACCCATGCCACGAGATCCGGAGCCGCGCCCGCCCGAGGCCGCGGCGGTCGCCTATCCACGGCTGGCCGCATGGCTCGCGGGACGCCGGGAGGACCAGCGCGCGAAGGGGACCGTGCTCTTCCGCGACGGGGACCCGTACCGGGGGGCGATCTTCCTCGTCGAGGGGACGGTCACGCTCCGCAAGGCGTCCGCTCGCGGCCGGGCGCTGATCCTCGCGATCGAGTCGGCCGGCCACCTCTTCGCCGAGGCGCCCCACCTGACCGGCGAGCGGACCTACGCCGTCACCGCGCACTGCGTCGAGCCCTCGCGGATCGTGCGCCTGCCTCCCGCCGACCTCGAGGCCGCGCTGCGCGACCCGCTCGTCGGCCGCGAGATCGTCGAGAACCTCGCCCGCAAGCTGCACCGCTTCCGGCAGTCGATCTTCGAGTTCACGCTCACCGACGCGCAGCGCCGGCTCCACCGCTTCCTGGAGACCCTCGCCCGCTCCGGGCAGCGCGGCGCGCCGCCGCCCCTGCCGGTCACGGTCACGCTCCCGGTCACCAAGCACGAGCTGGCGGAGCTGATGGGGATCACCGCCGAGGCGCTCTCGCGCACCTTCGAGGCGCTCGAGGCGGCCGGGGCGGTGGAGCGGCTGCCCGGACGGGCGCTCCGCCTCCTGCGGTGGCCCGTTCCGGAGATCGACTGACGCCCGCGCCCGCCTTGACCTGTGTCAAGACGCGCGCGGACCGCGCCGGCTACAGTAGGCCCGATGCGTACCGTCTACCTGCTCGCCGTCTGGCTCCACATCCTCGCCGTCGTCGTCTGGCTCGGCGGGATGGCGTTCCTCGTCCTCGTCTTCGTCCCGATCCTCCGCAAGCCCGAGTACCGGACGCAGGCGCCGGCGCTCTTCCACCTCCTCGGGACGCGGTTCCGCCCCGTCGGGTGGGCCTGCCTGATCACGCTCCTGGTGACCGGGACCATTCAGCTCGGCTACCGGGGCCACGGTTGGGAGGACCTCTGGACCGGGCGGCTCTTCGCCGGGCCGCTCGGGCACGCGCTGGCGCTCAAGCTCGCCGTCGTGGGGGCGATCCTGGTCCTCTCGACGGTGCACGACTTCGTCGTCGGCCCGCGGGCCACCAAGGCCTTCCTCGCCGGCACGCCGCCCGAGGCGCGCGAGCAGCTCAGGCGCCAGGCGAGCCGCCTCGGGCGGACGACCTTCGTCCTCGCCCTCGTGGCGACGGCGCTCGGCGTCGTGCTCGTGCGGGGGCTCCCCTGAGCCCGGCGCGTCAGCGCTCGAGGAGTCGGCGGACCAGCTCCACCAGGACGTCCGGGAGCCGCTCGGGACGCAACAGGCGCGCGTACGACGCCCGGCCGAAGACCCGCGGCAGGTACGCGGGCGCCTCGCGGTCGATCGTCAGGCAGAACGGCCTGAGCCCCTGGAGCTGCGCCTCGACCACCGCCTGCCGGGTGTCCTCCACGCCGTAGCGCCCTTCGTAGCGGTCGACGTCGTTCGGCCTGCCGTCCGAGAGGAGGAGCAGCAGGCGGTGTCGGGCGCGCTCGCGGCCGAGCAGCGCCGTCGCGTGCCGGATGGCGGCGCCGACGCGGGTGCAGCGGTCCGGCTCGAGCCCCGCGATCCGCCGACGGACCGCGGCGCCGTAGGGCTCGTCGAAGTCCTTCGCCGTGGCGAGCGTGACGCGCCCCGGCCCCTCGCCCGAGAAGCTCAGGATCGCGTAGCGGTCGCCGAGCGCGTCGAGCGCTTCGGCGGTCACGAGGAGCGCCTCCTTCTCGACGTCGATCACCCGCCGCGTCCCGGACACCCAGGCGTCGGTCGACGCGCTCACGTCGACCAGCACGACGATCGAGATGTCGCGGCGCGCCGGCCGGGCGGCGGCGTAGAGGCGCTCGTCGAGCGCGCGGCCGGCGGCGCGATCGGCGAACGCCGCGACGCAGGCATCGACGTCGATCTCGGGACCGTCGGGCTGCCGGCCGAGGCAGACGCGCCGCGCCCGGAGCCGCTCGAACCGGCGCCGCACCCGCTCGACGAGCGGCGCCTGCCGGGCGAGGACTCCCTCGGCCCAGGCGAGGTCCCCCTCCGGCGCCGCGACGTCGCGGACGACGGCCCCCGGGTTCCGGTACGCGCCGGCATGGTGGTCCCACTCCGGGTAGACGATCCCGGCCGCGAGCGGCCGTCCGCCGGGAGCGGTCCGCCGGGACGGCGGTTCCTCCGCGAGGAGGACCTCGTTCGGACGGTCGGGCGTCCGGACCACCGGCGCCTCCTCGAGTTCCGCCAGCGAGTCGGCGAGCCCCTCGGGATCGGCCCCCTCGTCCCGGTCGAGCGGGCGCTGGAGCCCCCGGGGGTCCTCGACGCTCTCGCTCGGGTCGTCCCAGGGGAGCACCCACATGCCGGGCCGGTCGTCCGGCTCGTCCTCGGCCGGTGTGCGCGGCCGCGGCCGCCGGCGCAGCCGCGCGGCCCGCTGCCGCCCCGGCCTCGCCTCGTCGCTCCCGTCCGGCCGCGCGCCGCTCGCGGCGCCGGGGTCGGCGGCGCGGGTCGTCACCCCCCAGGGCTCGACCACCGCCACGCCGCGGTAGCCGCCCGCCGACGGGAGGTCGCGCCAGACGGCCGCCGCCCACCGGAGCGACGCCTCCGGCGTCGCGGCCGGGTCGAAGGGCGGCGGGGGGCTCGCCGGATCGGCGCCGAGCGCCGCCCGGACGAGCCGCTCGACCGCCCGCTCGGCTGGCGTCAGCCGCTCGGTGGGTGGACGGGCGGCCAGCGCCTCGCGCCGCGCGGCGACGAGATCCGGCAGGAGGCCCGGCACGCCGATCGCGAGCCAGCGATCGATCGCCACCCCCTCGGCGAGGAGGTAGAGGTCCCGCAGCGGCCCCGCCGGCGGCAGCCGCAGCGGCGTACCGCGGGCGGCGCGCGCCGCCTGCTCGAGGACGAGGAGGCGGTACGCCTGCGGGTCGAGGTCGGGCGGCAGGCGGATCCGCGCGCCGTCGGTGCCGGCAAGCGGTCGGTCGGCGACGAGGTGCGGCGGGGTGCGGCGGGCCAGGCGGGCGAGC
>DASVDK010000176.1:0-2811 GCA_036381125.1 Thermodesulfobacteriota bacterium
GACCGGCCGCGCCGCGCCGGTACCGGTCGGGCGGCCTCGAGATCGACCTCGACGCGCGCGAGGTCACGGTCGACGGCCGCCGGCCGGTGCTCACGCACTACGAGTTCGAGCTGCTCACCCTCCTCGCCCGATCGGCCGGCCGGGTCCTCTCGCGCGAGCAGATCCTCGACGCCCTCAAGGGCGAGACCTACGAGAGCTTCGACCGCTCGATCGACGTCCACATCTCGAAGCTGCGGGCAAAGCTCGAGGCCGACCCCCGGGCCCCCCGCTACATCAAGACGGTCCGCGGCGTCGGCTACGTCCTCGTCCGCGACGGCGCCTGACGTGCGCCGGCTCTACACCCGCATCTACCTGCACTTCCTGGGCGTCCTCCTGGTCGTGGGGGTGGCGGGCGGCCTCGTCTTCGCCCTCGGCGCCCGCGGCCCGCTCGTGTCCGACCTCGCCGGGCGGCTCGCGCGCCACGCGGCCGGGCTCGTGGGCGACGCCGTGGGCGACCCGGCCGCCCTCGCACGCGTGCTCGAGCGCCTCCACCGGGACCTCGGCGTCGACCTGACGGTGCGCGACCTCCGCGGCCGCGTCCTCGCGAGCGTCGGCCCGGAGCTGCCGCCGCCGACCGGGCGGGAGGCGGCGTCCGCGGCCCGGGGGGAGGTCGTCAGCCGCAGGGGCCCGGGTTTCCGGGTCATCGTCGCGGTCCGCGCCGGCGAACGGGGGCCGGTCGTCGGCACACTCGCCGGAGCGGCGCGGCCGCACGGCTCGCCTGGGCACCTGGCGCGCCCGACCCTGTGGCTGGTGGTCGTGCTCCTCGTCGCGGCGGTCGCCACGTGGCCGCTGGCCCGCCGGATCTCGCGGCCCGTGGAGAGGCTGACCGACGCGGCGCGGCGGCTCGGCGACGGCGACCTCACGGCCCGCGTGCCGCCGGAGCGCGGGGGGCGCCGCCGGCCGGCCGACGAGCTGGTCACGCTGACGCGCACGTTCAACGAGATGGCCGATCGGGTCGAGCGGCTCGTACGGGGCCAGAAGGTGCTCCTCGCCAACGTCTCGCACGAGCTGCGCTCGCCTCTCGCCCGCATCCGCGTGGCGCTGGAGCTGCTCCCGCGCGAGGGGGAGGCGGAGCGGCGCATCCGTGACCTCGAGCGCGACCTCGCCGACCTCGACCGGCTCGTGGAGGACGCGCTCGCCGCCGCGAGGCTCGAGGGCACGGGCCTGCCGGCCACGCTCGCGCCGGTGGAGGCGCGCCGGCTCCTCGCCGGGCTGGCCGATCGGGCGGCGGTCGATCCCCTGACGAGCGGGCGCGAGGTGCGCCTGGCCCCTGGCCCCGAGGTCTCGCTCCTGGCCGACGAAGCGCTGCTGCGGCGCGCCCTCTGGAACCTCGTTGAGAACGCCGCCAAGTACGGCGCGCCGCCCATCACGCTCTCGGCCGTACGCGAGGACTCGACGGTCACGCTCGCGGTGGCCGATGAGGGTCCGGGGATCGCGCCGGCCGAACGCGAACGGGTCGTCGAGCCCTTCTACCGGGGCGATGCGGCCCGGACGCCGACCGCGACCGGGTCGGCCCCCGCCGGCGCCGGCCTCGGCCTCACGCTCGCGCGGCGCGTGGCCGAGGTCCACGGCGGCCGCCTCGTCATCGGGCCGGCGACGACCGACGGCGAGCGCGGCTGCCGTGTCGCGCTGGTGCTCCCCGCGGCGCCGTGACCCGGCCGCGGCAATTCCCACCGCGCCCTTGGCCAGGCGGCCGGGCGTCGCGCCCCCGGGATCAGGAGCGATCGCGCGCCTCGTGCTCGGCCAGGGCCCACGCCACGTGCTCTCGCACGATCGGCGACGGGTCCTCGCGCCGCCTCTCGAGCGCGGCTCGCACTTCGGGCGACGTCGCGGCGTTGCCGAGGGCGACGGCGACGTTCCGCAGCCACCGCTCGTAGCCGAGCCGCCTGAGCGCGCTCCCCTCGGTGCGCGACAGGTACTCCGCCTCCGTCCAGGCGAAGAGGTCGACCAGCCGCGGGGCGTCGAGCCCGTGGCGCGGCGAGAAGTCCGGCAGCGCTGCCGTGCGCGCGAACCGGTTCCACGGGCAGACGAGCTGACAGTCGTCGCAGCCGAAGATCCGGTTGCCGACGGCGCGGCGGAACTCGACCGGGATCGGGCCGTGCAGCTCGATGGTGAGGTAGGAGATGCAGCGGCGCGCGTCGAGCTGGTACGGGGCCACGATGGCGCCGGTCGGGCAGACGTCCAGGCAGGCGCGGCACCGGCCGCACCGGCCGGGCGGCGGCCCCGGGTCGACCGGCAGCGGCAGGTCGGTGTAGAGCTCCCCGAGCACGAACCAGGAGCCGCCACCCTCGGCAACGAGGTTCGTGTGCTTGCCGATGAAGCCGAGGCCGGCGTTCCGGGCGAGCGGCTTCTCCATGACCGGCGCGCTGTCGACGAACGCGCGGTACCCGAACGGCCCGACCGCCGCCTCGATCCGGTCGGCGAGCTTCTGGAGCCGCCGACGGAGCACCCGGTGGTAGTCCCGACCGAGCGCATAGCGGGCGACGTAGCCGACCTCGGGGTGATCGAGGAGGTCGCGGGGATCCCTGCCCTCGGCAGGCCGGCAGGCCAGCCGGACGCTGACGACGGTGAGCGTCCCCGGCACGAGCTTGGCCGGTCGGGCGCGGGCCGTGGCCAGGCGCGCCATGTACCGCATCTCGCCGTGCCGGCCGCCGGCGAGCCATCGGGCGAGGCGGCGCTCCTCCTCGCGGCCGAGCGCGGCGCGCGCGATCCCGACCGCCTCGAAGCCGAGCGCGCGCCCCCACGCCTTGATGTCGCTCGCAAGCCGCGCCA
>DASVDK010000177.1:0-72163 GCA_036381125.1 Thermodesulfobacteriota bacterium
GGGGCCGGGCTCGGGGGCCACGCCGGTGCTTGACAACCTGCGCCGATCTCCGTATAGCGGCCCGCATCGAGCACCCGCACGCCCGGGCTCGCCGGGGCCGATCTCCGCGCCGGCTCGGGCCCTGGCTGCCGCACCTGGAGAGAGGACGGATTGTCGCGACCCGATGCTGCGACGACCGCGAAGCCGCTGCTCGCGGCCCTGAGCGTTGCCACGCTCCTGATCCTCTCCCCCGCGAACGTCGTCCTCGACCACAACATCCGGTTCCTGCAGTACGAGTGGCGGCTGCTCGTCTTCGCCTGGGCCGCCTGGGGCCTCCTCGTCGTCGTCCTGCGACCGCTGTTCGCCTGGTCTCTCGGGGGACCGGAGGCGCGCGGGTGGCTCCTGCGGGCCGTCACGGCCCTGGTGGTCGTGCTCGCCGTGATGCAGGCACGCTTCGACCTCGCGCCGCTCGTGCCGTCCGGGCCGGCGCTGGCCGTCCCGGGCGGTGTGGCCTGCCTGCTCGTCGCCGTGGTGTGGCGCGTGCGGCGGTCGACGCTGGTCACGGCGCTCGTCGTCCTCGCCCCGCTCGTCCTCCTCGAGGCGTACACCTCGTATCGAGTCCTGCGACAGATCCAGGGCCGTCCGGTGGCGAGCCCCGTGCTCGCCCGGGAGGGGGCGAAGGGGCCGAACGTGTTCCACCTCGTCTTCGACGAGTTCTCCCTCCTGCCGATCCTCGACCCGGAGGGGCGGCTCGACGAACGCATCGTGCCGAACCTCGCGGCATTCGCTCGCGAGGCGACGTTCTTCCCCGAGGCGACCAGCCACTACCCGGACACCGTCTACTCCCTGGCGAGCGTCTTCCGCTCGCAGCTGATCCGGCCCGACTGGTCCGGAGACAGCTACCTGGCCTTCGGCCATGCGGTGCAGGGACGGAGCCTGTTCCGGTACCTGAAGGAGCGGGGGTATCGGGTCGAGGTGTTCGGGCAGCACATCCCCTACCGCAAGCTCCTGGGCGTCCTGGCGGACAGGACGAGCGGCCGCGAGAGCGACGTGCCCCTGGCCCACGCCAGCTACGCCTACCTGAGCCGTCTCTTCGGAGAGCCCTTGATCCGGGCCGTCTATCGCGTCTCGGGCCTGGAGAACGCGACGGACGACGGGTTCGCCATCGGCGCCGCCGATCTCATGGCGCTCGCGACCCGGAGGGGGGCGATGCTGCCGGACCGGGGGGTCTACTACTACGTCCACGTCCTCCTGCCGCACTTTCCGTTCGTCTACGCGGCCGACGGGAGGCGCGTCCAGCGCAAGGACCCGCGGCTCGCCGACTACGTCGAGCAGATCCGGTATACGGACCGGCTCTTCGGGGCGTTCGTCTCCGCCCTCCGGGCCGGCGGCCGGTACGACGAGAGCCTGATCATCGTCCACTCCGACCATGGCGTCCGGTACCCGTTTCCGGACCTCGGCATCGACCTCCCGGCCGGCGTCCCGCGGTCGACCACCGCGCTCATCTCGGCCGTGCCCGAGAGCCTCGACGTCCTGGCGCGGGTCCCGCTGCTCGTCAAGGCGCCGGGCCAGCGCACCGGCGCGGTCCGACGCGAACCGGTGACGCTCCTCGACGTCTACCCGACGGTGGCCGAGGTCGTCGGCGGCGTGCCGGAGGGGGTCAGGGGCGCGTCCCTCCTGTCGCCTGCCGACCCGCTGCCGCACCGGACGTGGCGTCCCTTCCTGACCGCGCCCGCCGATCGTCGGCCGGGCCGCGGGGAGCAGGCCTACCGCGTCCACGTGTCGGGCCGCACGGCAAGCGGGTGGGAGGAGATGACGGAGGCGGAGTTCGAGGAGACCTTTCGGCCCGTCGATCCCCGCATGGCCGAACCGTTGCTCCCGTGAGGCGCGGCCGATGCCGGGCCCCTCGTCCTACGCCCGCCTGACGATCCGCCCCGGGCGCGCGGCTCGCGCCGCGCCGTCGCGCACCACCTCGACGCCGTTCACGAACACGCGCGCGATCCCCTCGGGAGCGCCGTACGGGTCGGCCAGCGTGGCCCGATCGGCGATGCGGTCCGGATCGAAGACGACCACGTCGGCCGCGTAGCCGGGGGCCAGCCGACCGCGGCCGGAGAGGCGAAAGCGCTCTGCCGGATAGCCGGTGAGGCGCCGGATCGCCTCGGGGAGCGACATGACGCCCCGCTCGCGCACGTAGCGGGCGAGGAAGCGCGGGAAGGCGCCGTGGTTGCGGGGATGCAGCGCCATGGCCCGGTCGAGCCGGCCGTCTATGGCGTACGTGTCGGTCCCCATCATGGTGAGCGGATGGCGAAGGACGCGGTCCACGTCCTCCTGCGCGATCACGCGGCTCACGATGATCGGGCCGCGGGCGGCGAGGACGAGGTCGATCGCGAGATCGAGCGGGTGGGCCCCCTTCGCGCCGGCCATCTCCGCGATGCTCGCGTGCTCGGGCAGGTCGAGGCCCGGCGCGTCGAGGACGTTGTAGTCCCAGTCGGCGCCCGGATACGTCAGCTCGAGGTGCGAGACCCAGCCGTCGCGGAAGGCGGCGTGCATCCGCTCCCGGAACCCGGCCGCCCTCACGGCCCGTTGCATCCGATCGAACGGCAGCCCGCTCACCTCGGGCGGGAACAGCTCGTCGAGCCGGTGCGGGTGGTAGAAGGGGTGGAAGTGCAGGAAGTCGATCGCCACGTCGAGCCCCTCGTCGCGCGCGCGCTCGATGGCGGCGATGGTCGAGCGGAGCCGGCCGCGGTTGCGCCGGCCGACGACGTTGTGGTGGGAGAGCTGCACCGGCTGCCCGCTCCGCCGGCCGATCTCGATCAGCTCGTGGACGGCGGCCTCCACCTCGTCGCTCTCGTTGCGGACGTGCGACACGTAGAGCCCGCCGTAGTCGCCGAGCGTCCGGGCGAGGTCGATCACCTCGTCGGTGTCGGCGTAGCAACCGGGCCGGTACTCCCGGCCGGTGGAGAGCCCCACGGCGCCCGCCTCGAGCGCCTCCACGAGCAGCCGCCGCATGGCGGCGCGCTCGTCGGGCGCGGCCGGCCCCTGCCGCGACCCCATGACGCAGGCCCGCAGCGTCCCCTGGCCGACGAGGAACGCCTTGTTCGTGCCGGTCCCCCGGCGCTCGATCGCCGCCATGAACTCGCCGAAGGTGCGGTAGTCCCAGTCGACCCGGTCGCCGCTGCCGAGGCCGAGACAGCGGTCGAGGAAGCGGTCGAACAGGGCGGCTCGCGCCGGCGCCGAGAAGGGGGCGAGCGAGTAGCCGCAGTTGCCGACCACCTCGGTCGTGATGCCCTGCAGGAGGCTGCTCGTGCCCTGGGGGTTCAGCAGGCAGGACACGTCGGAGTGCGAGTGGGCGTCGACGAAGCCGGGCGCCACGACGAGCCCGGCGGCGGGGAGCGTCTCCCGGCGCGGGGCGCCCGCGAGGTCGCCCAGGGCGGCCACCATGTCGCCCGCGAGGCCCACGTCGGCCCGGCGGGCGGGGGCGCCCGTGCCGTCGACGACCGTCCCCCCCTCGATGACGAGGTCGAACGTCACGGCTGGAACCGGACGCGCCGCAGCGACTGCAGGACGCCCGCCGACACGCCGAGGTGCTCGAACCCCTTGTAGCGCCGATCGAACGCGTACCAGCGCTGTTGATGGTACAGCACGTGGATCGGCTTCTCCTCGTCGAGGATCTCGACGAACTCGGCGTAGAGCGCCTTGCGCTCGGTCTGCGTCCGTGCCGATCGGGCCCTGTCGAGCAGCTCGTCGACCCTGGGGTTGCTGTAGCCGTTGGTGTTGCGCGGCTGCCCGGTGCGGAAGAGGCTGTAGCTGATCGGGTCGGGGTCCACGGAGCCGGCCGAGGCGAGGAGGAGGAGGTCGTACGCGCCCTTCATGAAGCGGTCGGACCACGCGCCGAACTCGAGCGGCTCGACGGAGACCTCCACCCCGACCGTCTTGAGCTGCTGCTGGATGGCGGCCGCCACGTCCACGAGGTTCTCGTAGACCTCGACGACGAGGCCGAGCGAGAGCCGCCGGCCGTCCTTCACGAGCACGCCGTCCCGGCCGGCGGAGTAGCCGGCCTCGGCGAGCAGCCGCCGCGCCCGCTCGGGGTCGTACGGCGTCGGCTTGACCTTCGTGGTGTAGGCCCAGCTACTGGGCGGGATGGGGCCGTTCGCCTCGGTCATGTAGCCGCGGCCGAGCGTCTGCCGGATGGTCTTCGTGTCGATGGCGAAGGCGATCGCCTGGCGCACCCGCCTGTCCGCGAGCGCCGGGTGCTCGAGCTGGAAGACGATGCCCCGGAAGTTCACGTCCTCGCCGAAGAGGGTCGTGAGCCTCGGGTTCCTGCGGATCGCCGGGATGGCGTCGGGCGCCGGCGACCGGAGGAACTGGATGCCGCCCGACTCGAGCTGGGCGAGTCGGACTGTCATCTCGGGGATGATCTGCATGATGACCCGGTCGAGCGCGGGCCGGCCGCGGTGATAGTCCGGGTTGGCCTCGAGGACCAGGCGCTCGCCGCGCCGCCACTCGACGAGGCGGAATGGGCCGGTGCCGATCGGCTTGCGGTTGAACTCGGCGGTGTTGAGGCTCTGCCCCTCGAGGAGGTGCCTGGGCAGGATGGCGCCCTGGGGGCTCACGAGCACCGTCAGCAGGGGCGCGTACGGATAGCGCAGGTTCAGGCGAACCGTGTGGCGGTCCAGGACCTCGACCGGCTTCCTGGGCAGCGACTCGTACGGGACCGGGTTCTCCTTCGCCGTCAGCTCGGGAAAGCCGACGAAGGCGTGGAAGTTGCTCCGCCACGACGAGGCGTTCGCCGGGTTGAGGTGCTCGCGGATCGTGAAGGCGACGTCCTCGGCCGTGAACGGCTTGCCGTCGTGCCAGGTGACGCCGGACTTGAGCCGGATCGTGTACGTCAGGCCGTCGCGCGAGACCTGCACCGACTCGGCGAGGACCGGTCGCGGCACGAGGTCGTGCCCCAGCTCGAAGAGGCTGTCGTAGATCTGCCAGAGGAGGTCGAACTCCGTGCCGCCCCGGAAGAGGACGGGGTTCAGCGAGCGGGGATCGGTCTCGATCCCCATGACGATCTGCCGGGGCGCCTCTGCGGCGCAGGGAGCCGGGAAGCCGAGCGCCGGGAGCGCGAGGGCCAGGACGACGCCGACGAGTCGTGTCATGACCAGTCCTCCCTACGCCGCGACGCCGCGACGCCGTCGCGGGGCGGCGAGCCTCGGGTCGAGGGCCTCGCGGAGGCCGTCGCCGAGGAGGTTGAAGCCGAGGACCACCAGGAAGATGGCGAGCCCCGGGAACGTGGCGATCCACCAGCCCTGGAGCAGGAACCGTCGCCCGTCGGCGAGCATCGCGCCCCACGAGGGGAGCGGCGGCGGCACGCCGAGGCCGAGGAACGAGAGGGCCGACTCGATCAGGACCGCGTTGGCGACGAAGAGGCTCGCCTGCGTGAGCACGAGCGGCATGGCGTTGCGGAGCACGTGGCCCCCGAGGATGTGCAGGTCGGCCGCGCCGAGCGCCCGGGCCGCCTCGACGAAGGGCTGCCCTCGGAGGGCCAGCACCTCGCCCCGCACGAAGCGGGCCGTGGGCGGCCAGTAGGCCAGCCCGATCACGAGGACGGTGTTCCGCACGCTCGCGCCGAAGACCGCCACCACGATGAGGACGAGGAACAGCGCCGGGATGCACATGAAGACGTCGGTTGCCCGCATGAGCATCCGGTCGGCGCGCCCCCGGAAGTACCCCGCGACCGCGCCGGCGCCGATCCCGACCGCCACGGCAAGTGCCGTCGCGCCGACCCCGATGGCCAGCGAGAGCCGCGCGCCCCAGAGCAAACGCGACAGGATATCGCGTCCGAGGCCGTCCGTCCCGAGCCAGTGCGCCGCCGACGGGGGCTCGAGCCGCCGCGTGAGGTCCTGCTCCGCGTAGTCCTGCGGCGCCAGTGCCGGTCCGGCGGCGGCCGCCAGCACGAGCAGCCCCACGAGCAGGGCCCCGCTCCATCCCCTGGCGCCCATCACGGCCAGGCCGACCCTCATTCCAGGGTAATCCTCGGATCGACGAGCGTGTAGACGACGTCGGTGAGGAAGTTGGCGAGGACGACGGCCGCGGCGACGATCAGCTCGATCGCCATGATGACCGGGTAGTCGCGTTCCAGGATCGCGTCGACGGCGAGGCGACCGAGACCGGGCCAGGAGAAGACCGTCTCCGTGAGGACGGCGCCGCCGAGCAGGGCCGGCAGCGAGAGGCCGACGGCGGTGACGACCGGGATGAGGCCGTTGCGCAGGGCGTGCCGGTAGAGGACAGCGCCGCGACCGGCTCCCTTGGCCTCCGCCGTGCGGACGTAGTCGCGCCCGAGGGCGTCGAGCATGGAGGAGCGGGTGAAGCGGGCGAGCGCCGCGAACTGCGTGACGGCCAGCGTGACGGTCGGCAGGACGGCGTACCGGACCCGCTCCAGGAGATCGCCCTCGAGCCCGTACGGCGCAATCCCGGCGGCCGGCAGCCACCCGAGAAGGCTCGAGAAGCCGAGGATGAGGAGGATCCCGAGCCAGAAGCTCGGGAAGGAGACCCCGATGATCATCGCCGCCGACGCGAGGTGGTCGGTCGCGCGCCCCCGCCGCGCGGCCGCCGCCACGCCGAGCGGCACCGCCGCGAGCACCGCGAGGAGAAGCCCCCCGGCCGTGAGCTGCAGCGTGGGGCCGAGGCGCTCGCGGATGTGGAGCATGACCGGTTGGCCGTCGCGGAACGAGCGCCCGAAGTCCCCCCTCAGCGCCCCGGCCGCCCATCGGACGTACTGCACCGGAACCGGGTCGTCGAGACCGTACTGCCTCCGAAGGCTCTCCGCGACGGCCGGATCGAACGTCTCGCCGACGAGCATGGCCTCGGGCCCGCCCGGCGCCGCGTGCATGATCGCGAAGAGGAGCACCGACACGCCGACGAGCAACACGGCCATGCCGGCCGCCCGGGCGGCGAGATACCGGATGCGGAGGAGCGCTCGGGTCTGCACGCCGTCCCTTGCGGCCGCCTCGCGCCCCGCCGGCGCCCGGGAGGCTCGCGTCACACCCGGACGTCTCGTGGGAAGGGCGTCCAGAGTTCGGTGCCGGTGTCGGTGACGACCACGACGTCGGAGTGACGGAAGCCGCCGAGGCCCGGCACGTAGATGCCCGGCTCGACCGAGTTGACCATGCCGGGCGCGAACCGTCCACCATTGTAGACGCGGATCTCTCCCAGCTCCTCCCGGCTCGCGGCGCCGATCATGATGCCGTGCGCGTGCCCGGTCCCGTGACGGATGTAGTCGAAGTAGCCCTGCTCGCGCAGGTAGTCCCGCGTCAGCCGGTCCACGTCGGCGAAGCGCACGCCCGGTTTCACCGCGGCCTTGCCCATGTCGAAGGCGGCGTTCACGGCGTCGAGCGCGCGCTGCTGCTCGCGGGTCGGGTCGCCGAAGACGAAGGTCCGTTCGAGCTCCATGCAGTAGCCCCAGATGACCGGGAACACGTTGAGGGCGATCAGCTCCCCTTTGCGGATCCGCTTGCCGGTCGGGTGGAGGTGGGGCGTGAGCGTGTTGAGACCGGTCTGGCAGTAGGCGTACGTGCTCGACCCGCCCTCCGGGTAGCGCTTCGCCAGCTCGACGTTCATGGCGTGCACGGCGTGCGAGGCGACCTCGAGCTCCGTCGTCCCGTCCCGCAGCGCCTCGAGGAACGCCTTCGCCCCCACCTGGGCGATCTCGCCCCCGAGCTTGAGGAGCCGCTGCTCCTCGGCCGACTTGATGATCCGCAGCCCCATGATCGCGGGCGTGACGTCGACCAGCTCGGCGTCGGGGAGCGCCTCGCGCAGGAGCCGCTCGGTGCCCCGGGAGAGGTAGTCCATCTCGACGCCGACGCGACCCCGGCCGTGCCCCTTCCGCTTCACGAAGTCCGCGATCAGGCGGATGGCGGCGACCCAGACGTTCTCCTCGTCGGCGTACGCGCGGACGTCGCCGAGCCAGGTGTCGCGCTCGGCGTTCTCCTTCTCGATCATCGCGCAGGCGATGGTCCCCTCGCCGTCGGACGCGACGGCGACGACGGCCGGCCGCCCCCAGGCCGAGAGGAGCGGCAGGCCGCTCAGGTAGAAGGCGTTGTCGGCCGTGTGGCAGACGACCGCGTCCACGCGCGCGGCCCCCATCGCCTCCCGGAGGCGCGCCACGCGGCCCTTCATCTCCGCCGTGCTGAAGATGCTCATCCGTGCTCTCCTTGGTCCAGGGAATCGGTGACGGCGCGGCGCCCGCGCCCGAGGTAGAGGTCCCCGAGCACCGGGTCGTCGAGGATCGACCGGGCGGGCCCGTGGTGCCGCACCTCGCCGTTGACGAGGACGTACCCGCGATCGGCGATCCCGAGCGCCGCGCGGGCGTTCTGCTCCACCATGACGACCGCGGTGCCGTGCCGCGCGATCTCGCGGACGCGCTCGAGGATGTGCGCGACCGCTCGCGGCGCGAGCCCCGCGGACGGCTCGTCGAGGAGGAGCACGGCGGGCTCGAGCATGAGCGCCCGGCCGAGCGCCACCATCTGCTGCTCGCCGCCGCTCATCGTGCCGGCGAGCTGCCGCCGCCGGCCGGCGAGCGCCGGCAGGAGGGCGTAGACCCGCTCGAGGCCGTGCCGCAGCGCGGACGGGCGCAGGAACGCGCCCATCTCGAGGTTCTCCTCCACCGTCAGCGTCGCGAACGTGTTGTGCGTCTGCGGCACGAAGCCGACGCCGCGCCGCACGCGCTCGGTCGTCGGCAGGCCGGTCAGGTCCGTCTCGCCCAGGCGGATGCGGCCGCCCGTCGTCGACACGAGCCCGAACACCGCCCGGACGAGCGTCGACTTGCCGGCGCCGTTGGGGCCGACGAGGACGACCAGCTCGCCCGGACCGGCCTCGAGGGAGGCGCCCCGGACGATCTCGATGGCGCCGTATCCGGCCCGGAGCCCCTCCACCACGAGGCGCGCGCGGGCCGTCACGCCGGGCCCCCGAGGTAGGCGTCGAGCACGAGCGGGTCGCGCTGGACCTCGTCGGGGGTGCCGGCGGCGATGACGCGCCCCTCGGCCATCACGATCACCCGGTGGCAGAGCGACATGACGAGGTCCATGTCGTGCTCGATGACGAGGAAGGTCGTCCCCTCCTGGTTGCGCGCGCGGATCGTCTCGACGATGCGGGCCATGAGGGCCGGGTTCACGCCGGCGCCCGGCTCGTCGAGCAGGGCCAGCCTGGGCCCCGCCATCAGCGTGCGGGCCAGCTCGAGGAGCTTCTTCTGGCCCCCCGAGAGGCGGCCCGCCGGGGCGTCGGCGTGGGAGGCGAGGCCCGTCAGCTCGAGGATCGCTTCGGCGCGCCGCCGGTGCGGCGCCTCCTCCGCGAGGACCCGGCCGAGCGAGACGATCGCCGGGAGGAGCCGCTCGCCCCGGCGGGCGGGGGCGGCCACGAGGAGGTTGTCGAGGACCGAGAGCGCGGCCAGCTCCCGCGGGACCTGGAAGCTGCGCACGAGCCCCCGGCGGGCCCGTTCGTGCGCGGGGAGGCCGTCGATCCGCCGGCCGTCGAACCAGATCTCGCCCGCGTCGGGCCGCAAGAGCCCCGCGACGAGGTGGAAGGCGGTGCTCTTGCCCGCGCCGTTGGGTCCGATGAGACCGGTGATGCTGCCGGCCTCGACGTCGAGGTCGAGACCGTCCACAGCCCTGATGCCGCCGAAGCGCCGCGTGAGCCCGCGAGTCGAGAGGAGGCCGGACGGGCTCACGGCGCCTCCCGGCGCGCCATCGCCTCGGGGCGCCAGAGGCAGAGCGCCACGAGCGCGGCGCCGATGACCATCAGCCGGAGCGCGGCGAGCTGGACCCCGTCGATCCCCGGCAGGTAGTCCTTGAGGAAGCGGGTGCCCTCGAGGATGACCGCCACGACGACGGCGCCGAGGACGGTGCGGGCGTGGCTGCCGCCGCCGGCCGCCAGGACGGCCACGAGGACGAAGACGCTCACCTGCGCGGTGAACATCTCGGGCGCGATGTAGCGCAGGTAGTGGACGTAGAGGCTCCCCCCGAGGCCCGCGGCCGCGGCGCCGAGCACGAACGCCTGGGCCTTCAGGCGAAGCACCGACTTGCCGACCGCCTGCGGAACGACCTCGTCCTCCCGGACGGCTCGTAGCAGCCGGCCGATCGGCGCGCGGGTGATCCGGCTGAAGACCCAGCCGGTGACGGCGAGGGCGGCGACGGTGAGCGCGGCGTACGCGGCGGTGTACGCGCCGTCGGGCACGACCCCCCGCAAGGGCTGGGGGAGGTCCACGAGGCCGCGGGCGCCGCCCCCGATCCAGGCCTCGTTGAGCAGGACCAGGCGGATCGCCTCGCTGAAGCCGAGCGTGACGATGGCCAGGTAGTCCTCGCGAAGCCTGGGGGTCACGGCGACCAGGAGGACGCTCGATGCCCCGGCGGCGGCCGCCGCCGCGGGGATCGCGAACCAGAACGGCCACCCGGCCAGCGCGAGAAGCGCCGAGGTGTAGGCGCCGATCGCCATGAAGCCGACCTGACCCAGGTTGACGAGCCCGGTCTCGCCCCACTGGAGGTTGAGGCCGAGGGCGACGACGGCGTAGATGGCGGTGAAGGTGACGATGGCGATGGCGTACTCGAGCATCGCCTACCGCCCCGACGGTCTGGCGCGGCCGAGGAGGCCAGACGGGCGCCAGAGGAGGATGGCCGCGAGGATGACGAACGCCACGAGGTTCTTGTACGTGGCGGGCAAGAGGAGCGTGCTCCACTCCTGCGCGAGCCCGACGATCAGGGCGCCGACGAGGGCGCCGCTCAGGCTGCCGAGGCCGCCGAGGACGGCGACGGCGAAGACCGGCAGCAGGAGGTTCCACCCCATGAGCGGCGACACGACGGTCTCCAGCGCCAGGAGCCCGCCCGCGACGCCGGCCAGGATCCCCGTGGCGAACCAGACGATCCGGGCCACCCGCTCGGCGTCGATGCCGGAGGCCAGCGCCACTTCCGGGTTGTCGGCCGTGGCCCGGATCGCCTTGCCGATCCGCGTGCGCGCGAGCAGCAGGTGGCCGACGACGAGCAGGACGACGGAGACGCCGACCATCACGAGCTGATAGGGCCCGATCCTGAGCCCGAGGACCTCGAGCGGCCGGAGCACCGGCAGGTCGAACGCCCGCATCCGATTGCCCGCGACGAACCGCACCGCGTTCTGCAGGATGAACATGACCCCGATCGACATGAGCAGGGGCGGGAGCGGGCCGTAGCGGCGCACGCGCCGGAAGAGGCCCTGGTCGAGCCCCGTGGCGAGCGCGCCGACGAGCAGGCCGGCGCCGCCCACGGCGAGCGGCAGCGGAACGCCGACGACCTGGAGCGCGACGGCGACGTACGCGCCGACCATGACCAGCTCCGCAATGGCGAAGTTGGGGTAGTGGAGCAGGCCGTAGACGAGCGTCAGCGCCGAGGCCGGCAGCGCGAGGATGCTGGCCGAGACGAGGCCGTAGAGGGCGTACTGGGCGAGGAGGTCCATGGGCCGCGCCGGAGGAGTGGACGCGCGGGCGGACGGCATGCCGTCCGCCCGCCGCCCGGGAGCCGCTACCGCAGGGAGACGGTGATCGTCTTGCCGGTCTCGACGATGCGGCCCTGCTCGACCTTCGCGACGCTGAAGTTCCCGCGGCTGATGTTGCCGTGCTCGTCGAAGTCGATGGGGCCGCTCGCCCCTTCGTAGTTGATCCGCTGGCCCTCCCGGAGCCGCTTCGCGCCCTCCTCGAACCCGACGACCGCGACGCCGTCCGGACCGGACACCTGGCGCATCGTCCGGTTGATCGCCTCGCCGGAAGCCGTCCCGGCCGCCTCGATGGCGAGCGCCACGAGCTGGATCTGGTCGTACGCCTGGGAGGCGAAGGGGTACGGCTTGCGCTCGCCCATGAGCGCGAGGAAGGCCTCGTGGGCCCTGCTGCCGCCCGCCACGCCCTCGTTGAGCATGACGAGCCCCTCGGCCGGGCCTCGGCCGACGTTCGCGAGGAGGTCGGCCGTGACGGAGAAGCCGGGGGCGAGGAACTGCCCCTTGAAGCCTGCCTGGTACGCGTCCTTCAGGATCTGCGCCGTGTCCGGCTCGTACCCGGCGACGAGGACGACCTCCGCGCGCGACCGCACCACGCGGTCGACCTCGGCGCGATAGTTCGGCTGGTTCTCGGCGTAGGTCACCCGCTCGGCGAACTGCCCGCCGCCGGCCTCGATGCCCGCGCGGAAGGCGGCCACCATGCTGTCCGCGTAGGGGACCTGCAGCTCGAGCGCGGCCGTGCGCCGCGCGCCGCTGCCGAGCGCGTACTGGGCGAACGCCCGGCCGAAGAAGGCGTCGTCGGGCTCGGTGCGGTAGACGAAGCCGCGCTTCTGGATCTCCGTGATGCGGCTCGCGCCCGACGTGCTCATCTGCACGACCTTGTTCTCGATGCAGATGGGCGCGACGGCGAGCGTCTCGCCGCTCGCCCAGCTCCCGATCACGGCGACGACCCTGTTCACGTCGATGAGCTTCTTCACGCCGCGAACGGCCGCCTCGGGGTTGGTTTGCGAGTCCTCGACGAAGAGCCGGATCCGCCGGCCGAGGGGGCCGCCGGCCGCGTTGATCCGCTCGACGGCGCCCGTGATGGCCTTCTGCATCTCGGCCCCGAAGGGGCCGCCCGCGCCGGTGAGGGGGGTGAGGACGCCGACCGGGATCGGGTCCGCCGCCGCCGCGAATGCCCGCAGCGGCGAGGCGCCCGCGAGTCCGGCCGCCGCCGCGGCGAGCACCGTCCGTCGAGAAACCGTCCACGTGGCCATCGGGCGCCTCCTTGCCTGCTCGCCGCTTGCCGGCGACTCCCGGATAGGGTAGATGTAACCCCGTTCTGGCTCGTGGGTCAAGGTCGACTTCAAAATATTGAACTCCTGCCGGAGGGGATCGATTCCGCCGATGGACGCCACCATGGCCCGCCGCCTGCGCGAGCTGCGGCACGCGAGCGGTCTGACGCTTGCCGAGGTCGCCCGGGCCACACGCCTGTCCCCGTCGTTCGTGAGCATGGTCGAGACGGGAAAGACCGACATCTCGCTCGCGCGGCTCCTCTCGCTGGTGACCGCGTACGGGGTGACCATCCACGACCTGTTCGCCGACAGCGCGACCCCTGCCGGGCGCCGGGAGGCGCGCGTGATCCGCCGCTCCGGCTACGTGTCGGTGCCGCTCGCCGACCGGGGCGTGCGGCTCCTCCTCCTGGCGCCGGCAGCCGAGCGCCGGCTCGAGCCGGTGTTGATCGTGATCGACCCGGGGGCGGGGCTCGGCGCGCCGCTCAGGCACGAGGGGGAGGAGTTCGTGTACGTAATCGAGGGGGAGGTGACGCTGACGGTCGGACGCCGCCGCCACCGGCTCGGGCGGGGCGAGACGGCCTACTACTCGTCCACGCTGCCCCACCGGTTCGCCAACCCGGGGCGGCGGCGGGCGGTGCTCCTCGGGGGCGCCACCTACTCGCCGCTGCACGTGCACGGCATCGGCCGGGGCGTGGGTGCGCCCGCTACGCCACCGCGAGACGGACGCCGGCGGTGAGGCCGGGGTCGAGCGGGCCGCGCGGCGCGCCCGCTCGCGCCGCGAGCGTGACGGCGAGCGGCCCGGCCGCGCCGACCGCGGCCACGTACTCGAGCCGGTGCGGGCCGAGCGTCACCTCGAGGCCCGACCGCGTCGGGTCGAGGCCCGCGGCCGCGGCGACGACGGCGGCGATGCGGGCGGGGTCCCGGGCGCCGATGGTGACCGCGACGAGCCCGGTGACGCCGTTGGCGTGCGGGGCGGCGGCCGGCACGCGCGCCTCGCGGGGCGTGTCGTCCTCGATCAGGAAGGGCGCGACGCCGAGATCGGCCGGCGGCGGGAAGGCGAGCCGCCACCGCAGCGTGTAGCCGTCCGGCCTGACCCGCGTCCAGGGGGCCGGGTCGGTGTAGCGCAGGCCCGCGCGGTCGAAGGCGGCCAGGTCCGCCGCGAAGTCGGTCGTCCGCAGACAGACGTCCACGAGCCCGCCGCCCCGCTGGCCGGCGGGCCACCAGCGGTGCTCGGGGGCCGGCTCGAAGAAGGCGACGAGCTCGAGGTAGGAGCCGTCCTCGAAGGGGACGAGCGCGTTGTTCGTGCCGCGCGCATGGCGTCCGCCGGGCACGACGGTGAAGCCGAGCCGCGCGTACCGGTCCTCGGCCTCCGCGAGGTCGCCGACGAGGACCACGACGTGATCGATCCCGGCGAGCATCAGCGCGGAGGCGGCAGGGCGAGGACCATGCGGTGACGGTCGGCCCTGGAAAAGACCTGGCTGAAGAACACCGGCCGACCGTCGGCGTCGAGGTACCGGCGCTCGGCCTCGAGGACCGGCGCGCCGACCTCGATGCCGAGCGCGGGCGCGAAGGCCGGGTCGGCAAGCCCCGCGGAGATCGTCTGGTGCACCGACGCGACCGCCACGCCGAAGCGCCGCGACAGGAGGGCGACGATCCGCGTGCGCGCCAGTTCGGCCTGCGCGTCGAGCACCTTCAGGCCGAGGGCGTGAGGCAGGTAGGCGACGACGAAGGCGATGGGCGCCCGGGCGAGATACGCGACGCGGTCGATCGCGACGACCGGGGCTTCCGGCGCGAGCGCGAGCCGCTCGGCGATGCGCGGCGTCGCGCGCACGGTCCGATGGTCGACCACGCGCAGGGCGTCGCCCTCGCCGCGCATCAACTCGACGAGCCCGCCCGGCGGCGTCTCGATGCGGTCCCTCGGCGCGCCGATGTAGAACGTCCCGCGCCCCTGCTCGCGCCGGATCGTCCCGTCACGCTCGAGCACGCGCAGCGCCTGCTGGATGGTGATGCGGCTGACGTCGAACTCCGCGCAGAGGTCCGTCTCGGACGGCAGCCGGTCGCCGGGGGTGTACTCGCGCTCGAGCCGCGCCTCGATGATGCGCTTGATCACATAGAACTTGGCGACGAGGGGGCGCACGCCGTCGATCCTAACATGCGGCGCCGCGACGACGTCAACGGTTGCGCGGCGCCGCGCGTCGTCTCGAGCGATGCGTTCGCCGCTTCCGCGAGGGACCGCCTACGCCATCGGCCGAGCGACGATCGCCCGTCGCCGGCGGCCGGCCGTCAGTAGCGGTCGTTCGGCCGCCCGAACGCGGCGCGCACGAGGGCGCCGAGCGCGCCCCGGTCCACCTGCCTGGGTATCGAGAAGCGCGTCGGCTCCGCGACGAGCCGGCCCGCGGCGTCGAACACGCCGCGAACGCCCCAGAAGCCCCGCTCGTTGCCGCCGGGCAGCCCGTACCGCAGGTCGGTGAGTTCGACCACGGCGCCTCCCCGCTCCGCCGGCCGCACCACGGCGAGCGTCTCGCCGCTCGTGAACCATTCGAACGTCCGGCCGGCCTCCGTGGCGCGCACGCGGTCGACGAGCGGGCTCTCCGGGACCGGGTAGCGGGTCCAGCGAATCGGCCGCGGCGACCAGGTGGAGACGAAGCCGACCCACACCTCGTCCGGCCTCCGCACGACGACCCGGCGCAGCCAGATCTGGAAGATCGTCGTGTAGACGCGAACGCGGTCGTAGCGCACCCCTTCGGCGGCGAGCTGCCGCCGGGCCTCGGCTTCGGCGCGCGCGTTCTGGGCGAGACCGAGGAAGAGGTAGCCGGTCCCCACAATGAGCGCCGCGCAGGCGGCCGCGGCGGCGAGCCGCGCGCGCGCGGGGCGCAGCAACCCGACCGCCAGGGCGGCGACCAGGATCCCCGTGTAGACCGGGTCGATGATCGGCACGGCCGAGAGCGCGAAGCGCCGGGTCGAGAAGGGCGCCAGGAGTTGCGTGCCGTAGACCGTGAGGACGTCGAGGAGCGGGTGCGTGACGAGCGCGAGGACGAGGAGCGCGATCCACGCCCGCACCCGCCCCGGGTCCGCGCCGGGGGCGGGGCCCGGGGCGCGGCGCGTCTCCCAGCGGGCGATCGCGGCGCCGAGCACCGGACCGAGCACCAGGCCGAACCAGAGCGCGTGGGTGATGCCGCGGTGGTACCGCCACTCGGCAAGCGGGCCCATGAAGGCGACCGGCACGACGTCGAGGTCCGGCAGCAGGGCGGCGACGGCGCCGACGAGCGCCGCGCGGCGGCCGAGGCGCCGGCGGAAGCCGGCCTGTCCCACGGTTGCGCCGAGGGCCATCTGGGTCAGCGGATCCATACGCGGCTCAGGATGGCAGGCGGGAGAGAGGCCGGCAACCGGCCGTCCGGCCCGGCGGCCCGGCCGGCGTGCACGCCGCGGCCGAGCGTGCCACACTCGAGCCGAGCGAGCACCTGGAGGACGACATGCCGCTGGCTCGAGACCCCGACGTCTGTTTCCTTTCCGCCGGCGACCTCGTGCGCCGCTTTCGCGCCAGGCGCCTGTCGCCGACGGAGGTCGTGCAGGCGGTCCTCGCCCGGATCGACGCCCTGAACCCCCGACTCTGCGCGATGGTGACCGTGGACCGGGAGGGGGCGCTCGCCGCGGCCCGGCGAGCCACGGCGGCGCTCGGGCGAGGCCGTGCGCTGCCGCCGCTGCACGGCGTGCCGGTCACCGTCAAGGACGTGATCCCGACCAGGGGCATGCGCACGACCTGGGGCTCCAGGATCTACGAGCGCCACGTCCCCGACGAGGACGCGCTCGTCGTCGAGCGGCTCAGGGCGGCCGGCGCCATCGTGATCGGCAAGACCAACACGCCGGAGTTCGCCGCGGGCGCCAACACGTTCAACGCCGTCTTCGGCGCCACGCGGAACCCGTGGGATCTCCGGCTCACCTGCGGCGGCTCGAGCGGTGGGGCCGCCGTCGCGCTCGCGACCGGCATGGGGCCGCTCGCGCTCGGCAGCGACCTCGGCGGCTCGCTCCGCATCCCGGCGGCCTTCTGCGGCGTCGTCGGCTTCCGGCCCACGCCGGGCCTCGTGCCCGTCTACCCGACGGTCCTCGCGTGGGACACGTTGAGCGTGCAGGGGCCCATGGCGCGTACCGTCGACGACGCCGCGCGCCTCCTGGCCGTCATCGCCGGGCCGGACGACCGCGCCCCGATCTCCTATCCGGTGGACCCGCGCGAGTTCCTCCGGGCCGTGCGCTCGCCGTCCGTGCGCGGCTGGCGGGTGGCGTTCAGCGCCGACCTGAACGGGCTCGTCCCGATGGACCCGGAGGTGGCGAGCGTGGCCGAGGGCGCGATCGCCGTCTTCCGCTCGCTCGGCGCCCGCGTCGAGAGGGGGGCGCCGGACTTCGACGGCCTCCACGAGATCGTGCTCGCCACCCGCGGCCTGTCCATGGTGGCCCGGCACGCGGAGAAGCTGCCGCGCTGGCGCGACGAGATGCAGGCCGGGCTCGTGCGGAACATCGAGCAGGGTCTCTCGCTCGACCCGTCGACCATCGGTCGGGCCGAGCGGCTGCGGACGGCGCTCTGGCATCGCGTGCGGGCCTTCATGGCGGAGCGAGACCTCCTGCTCCTGCCGACCACCTCGCTGCCCCCTTTCCCGGTGGAGCAGCCGTACCCGACCGAGGTCGCCGGCCGCCGGCTCGAGACCTACGTCCAGTGGATCTACCCGACCTACGCGGTCTCGGTCGTCGGCCTGCCGGCCATATCGGTGCCGTGCGGCTTCACGCGGGGGGGGCTGCCGGTCGGCCTGCAGATCGTCGGCCGTCGCATGCAGGACGCGGCCGTGCTGCGGGCCGCCGCCGCCTTCGAGCGGGCGGCGCCGTGGGCCGGCGCCGTGCCGCCGGTCGTGCGCGGCGCGTGACGGCTCGTGCTCCGCCTTCTCCTCGCCGACCCGGACCTGGCCGAGACGGTGGCGCGGGCCCGTCTCTTCCGCAATCAGCCGAACGCGCGCATCGTGTCGGCGCGCGGTCGGGCCGAGCTGCTCTCCGCGGCGAGGAGCGAGCGACCGCAGCTCGTCGCCGTGGACGCCGACCTCTACCGGAGCCGGATCGACGACCTCGTGCGCACCCTGCGCCGCGTGCCGGTCCTGCGATCCGTCCCGATCATCGTGACCACGGCGAAGTGGCGCGAGTCGTTGCAGGAGCTGCTGCTCGGCGCCGGCGCCAACGCGCTCCTCGTCAAGCCGGTGCGCGTGCAGCAGATCTACGATCTCGTTCGCGCCGCCGGGCCGGCCATGGCCCTCGACGTCCGCGTGCCGGTCGGCGCCGAGGCGGCCTTCCGGGTGGGGAATCGGGAGCGGCGGGGGCGGATCGTGAACGTGTCCAGGGGCGGCCTCTACCTCGAGTGCGAGGCGCCGCCGGCCGTGGGGACGCGCGTGCGGGTGGCGCTGTCGCTGCCGGCCTTCACGAACGTCGTGCAGATCGACGGCGTCGTCACCTGGACCAACGACGGCCGGACCGCCGCCGTCTCCCACGTCCCGCGCGGGGTGGGCGTCAGGTTCGTCGACGCGCCGCTCGTGGCGCGCAAGACGATCGCGCTCTACGTCTCGATGTCGAAGACGGTCGTCCGGGTGACGTAGGCCCCCGCCGGATGAGACGCGCGAAACCGCGCGGACGCCGCCCGGCGCGCCGCGTATGATCGTCGCATGAGGATCGAGGACCGACTTGCCGCGTACGACTGGGCCGCCGTCGAGCGGAGCCTCGCCGAGCGGGGCTACGCCCGCCTTCCCGGCCTGCTCACGCCCGACGAATGCGCCGGCGTCGCCGCCCTGCACGGCGATGCCGGCCGCTTCCGCAGCCGCATCGACATGGCTCGCTACCGCTTCGGCGTCGGCGAGTACGGGTACTTCGCCCAGCCGCTGCCGCCGATCGTCCAGGCGCTCCGCACGCACGCCTACACGCCCCTCTCGGCGGTGGCGAACCGCTGGATGGCGGCCCTCGGCGGCCGGGAGCGCTTTCCCGGCGACCTCGAGACCTTCCTGGCCCGCTGTCGCGCCAGGGGCCAGCGGCAGCCGACGCCGCTCCTGCTGCGCTACGAGGCGGGCGGCTACAACTGCCTGCACCAGGACCTCTACGGCGACGTGGCGTTCCCGCTGCAGATCGCCATCGTCCTCTCGCGACGGGACGTGGACTACGAGGGCGGGGAGTTCCTGCTCGTCGAGCAGCGGCCGCGGGCCCAGTCCCGCGGCGAGGCGATCGCGGTCGACCAGGGAGAGGGGATCGTCTTCACGACGCGCTACCGCCCGGCCCAGGGAGCCCGGGGCGCCTACCGGGTGAGCGTGCGCCACGGCGTCAGCACGATCCGCCGCGGCGTCCGCTTCACCCTCGGCATCATCTTCCACGACGGGAAGTGATCCGTTCGCACCCGAGCGCCGCTCCGCTCCGGCCCGAGCGAGTGGCGGAATGGCGAGGTCGCGCCGCGTCGGCGGCGCGACGTGCCGTGGCCCGTGACGACCGGACGCTAGCGCCCGCCGCCGTGGTCGAGGTCGTAGGGGGCGGGGCGCGAGACCAGCCGGACCGCGTCGAGCCGGGCCGGCGCCTGGGCCGAGTCGATCTCGCCGTTGACGATGCGGCCGGCGCCCGGCAGCGGCGCGGGCGCGCTCACGACCTGCACCGGGGCGTCCTTCTCCATGGCGACCTCGTCCATCGCGCCGGCGAACGCCGGGGTGGCCGAGAGGGTGACGAGCGCGGCGGCGGCAAAGAGCAGGGGCTTCATGGCGGGGCTCCTTCCTCGTATCGGGGGCGCGGCCTGCACGACCGCGCCGCGTGATCTCCTGCGCGGGAGCGAGAGCAGGAGCCGTGCCGGTCCCGGTGCGCGGGGCGGGAGACGGTCGAAAAGGGACGTGCGGACGAGGAGTTGCGGAGATGTCGCCGGTGCGGCCCGGCCGCGGCGACCGCGCCGCGGCCGGCGGCGTGCTTCACGCTGCAACGCGAGTGCTCCAGATCGGATCAGGGGAGCCCGATCCGGATCGCCGACGGCGAGCCGCTACCGCGCGGCGTACCGGCGGGCGAGGTGGCCGGCGAGCATGCCGAGCGCGTAGAGGAGGCTCGAGGCGCTCCACCAGAAGACGAGCCCCCCGATCCAGAACGTGGCGCCCGCGTCCTCGGGGACGCGCGCGGCGGCGCTCCCCGGGTCGAGCATCGCCGGCACGAAGCGGAACGCGACGAGGACCAGGGAGGCGCCCCAGCCGAAGCCGAGGACCTCCCGGAACGTGCGCAGGCGGATGCCGAAGGCGAGGACGACCAGCAGGCGCGGCGCGAGGATCGCCGCCGCACCGGCTCCGAGCGGGTAGAGCACCTGCTCGCCGAGGACGATGGCCGCGGCCAGGGCGGCGAGGCTCGCGAGGAACCAGCCGACCGGGAAGGGGGCCTCCGGGGGGGGCGCGCCCCCGGTCGGACCGGACACTAGCCGGTCACCGCCCCTTCGGACGCGGACGACACGAGCTTCGCGTACTTCGCGAGCACGCCGGTCGTGTACATCGGCTTCGGCGGCTTCACCGCCTTGAGGCGGCGCTTGAGCTCGGCGGCGGAGAGCTCCACGTCGAGCCGCCGCTTCTTGATGTCGATCGCGATGACGTCGCCGTTCCTGATCGCGGCGATCGGTCCCCCGTCGGCCGCCTCGGGCGCCACGTGGGCGATCATGAAGCCGTGCGTGGCCCCGGAGAAGCGTCCGTCGGTGATGAGGGCGACCGAGCCGCCGAGGCCGGCCCCCTGCAGGGCGGCGGTCACGTGCAGCATCTCGCGCATGCCGGGGCCTCCCTTCGGCCCCTCCCACCGGATGACGACCACGTCACCCGGCTTGATCTTGCCCGCCTTCACCGCCGCGAAGGCGTCCTCCTCGCGCTCGAAGACGCGGGCGGGGCCGCGGTGGGCGTCGCGGCTCTGGCCCGAGACCTTCGCCACGCACCCGTCGGGGGCGAGGTTGCCCCTGAGGATGACGAGGCCGCCGTAGCTCTTGAGCGGCTGGTCGACGGGGCGGATGACCGTCTGCCCCTCGGGCTCGCGCGCCGCGCGCGCCTCCTCGCCGATCGTCCGGCCCGTGACCGTCTTCTCGTCGGGGTGGAGGAGGCCCGCCTCGAGCAGGCGCTTCGCCACGACCGCCATGCCGCCCGCCTCGTACATCTCCGGCGCGGTGTAGCGGCCCCACGGCTTCATGTCGGCGAGGACCGGCACCTTGCGGGCGATGCGGTCGAAGTCGTCGATGGAGAGCCTGACGCCCGCTTCGCGCGCGACGGCGAGGAGGTGCAGGACGGCGTTCGTGGAGCCGCCGGTCGCCATCACGCCGGCGATCGCGTTGAAGAGCGCCTTGCGGGTGATGATCTGCCGCGGGAGCAGGCCGCTCCTCAGCACCTCCATCATGATCCGACCGGTCTCGAACGCCGCGCCGCCCTTGTCCTTGTGGAGCGCGGGGACGCCGTTGGCGCCCATGGGCGACACGCCGAGCATCTCGAACGCGGTCGCCATCGTGTTGGCCGTGAACTGGCCGCCGCACGCCCCGGCGCCGGGGCAGGCCCGGCTCTCGATCTCGCCGAGTTCGCAGGCGTCGATCCGCTTCGCGTTGTACGACCCGATCGCCTCGAAGACGTCCTGGATCGTGAGCCGCCGGTCCTTGTACTCCCCGTACATGATCGAGCCGCCGTAGAGCAGGACCGACGGGATGTTCAGGCGCGCCATGGCCATGGCCATGCCCGGGATGGTCTTGTCGCAGCCGGCGATGCCGACGAACCCGTCGAGCCCGTGACCACGCACCACCAGCTCCACGGAGTCGGCGACCAGCTCCCGGCTGACGAGGGACGCCTTCATCGCCTGGGTACCCATGGAGATGGCGTCGTTCACCGAGATCGTGTTGAACTCGATCGGCGTGCCGCCGTTCGCGCGGATGCCGTCCTTCACCTTCTCGGCCACCGCCCGGTGGTTGAAGTTGCAGGGGGCGATCTCGATCCAGCAGTGCGCGACCCCCACCAGGGGCTTGCGGAGGTCGTCGTCGGTGAAGCCGATCGCCTTGAACATGGCTCGGGCGGCCGCGCGGTCCGCGCCGTCGAGCAGGACACGGCTCTTGTGCCGGGCGTCGAAGGCCACGGTCACACCTCCCGTCGTGAGAAATGGTGGCTGCGGGGAAAACGCCGGAATTCTAGCACCAGGCGGGGCTCACGCGACGCTCGCCGGGTCGGTGTTGCCGCCGCAGACGAGGACGGCCACCCGCTCGCCGGCGCCCGGCCGGTAGGCCCCCGACGTCACGGCGGCCAGCGCCGCGGCGCCGCCCGGCTCCGCCACCACCCGGAGCGCCTCCCAGAGGGCGCGCTGGGCGGCGCGGATCGCCTCGTCGTCGACGAGCACCACCCGCTCGACGTGCGCCCGGGCCAGCGCGAACGCGAGGTCACCAACGCGCCTGGCGCCGAGGCTGTCGGCCGCGATCCCGCCCACCTCCACGTCCACCGGCCTGCCCACCGCCAGCGCCGCGTGCAGGGTTGGGGCCCGGACCGGCTCGACCCCGATCACGCGCACCCGGCCGGCGAACCAGGCGGCGGCGCCCGCGACGAGGCCGCCGCCCCCGACGGCGACGACCACCGTGTCGAGCCCGCCGGCCTGCCGGTCGAGTTCTCGGAACAGGGTCCCCTGGCCGGCCACGACCTCCGGCTGGTCGTAGGCGTGGACCACCAGGGCGCCGCTCTCCGCGGCCCGCCGGTCGGAGGCGGCCTTGGCGTCGGCGTAGGTCGCGCCGGTGACCGTCACGGCCGCGCCGTAGCGCCGGAGCCGCTCGACCTTCACGGGCGAGGCGACCTCCGGGACGAAGATCTCCGCCCGGTGGCCGAGCACGCGGGCCGCCCAGGCCACGGCCGCGCCGTGGTTTCCGCCGGAGGCGGCGATGACGCCGGCCGCCGGCACCTCGGCCGAGAGGATCCGGTTCAGGGCGCCGCGCGGCTTGAAGGAGCCGGTGTGCTGGAGCGACTCGAGCTTGAGGACGAGCGGCGCGGCCGCGCCCAGGGCCCCTCCCTCCAGCGCGATCACGGGGGTCTCGCGCACGCGGCCGGCGATGCGATGCGCGGCCGCGTCGATGGCGTCTCGATCGACCATGCGGCTAGCCTAGCGCGGGTTCGGCCTGCTAGACTCCGCCACCGCGCGCCCGAGGAGGAGGACCATGGTCGAACTCTGTCGCCGCATCGCCGAACATCCGGCGTTCCAGCACGTGATCCTGGTGGTCATCCTCGTCAACGCCGTCGTGATCGGCTTCGAGACGTCGCCCGCGGTCATGGCCCGGTGGGGCGGGTTCCTGCTCGGGCTCGGCACGGCGATCCAGGCGCTCTTCGTCGTGGAGATCCTCGTTCGCCTCGTCGCCTACTGGCCGCGGCTCGGCCGCTTCTTCACCGACGGCTGGAACGTCTTCGACTTCCTCGTCGTCGCGATCTCGCTCGCGCCGCAGGCCGGCCCGTTCTCGACCGTGGTCAGGCTCGCGCGGGTGCTGCGCGTCGCGCGCCTGCTGTCGGTGGTGCCGGAGCTGCGGCTCATCATCGGCACGATGCTCCGCTCGATCCCCTCCATGGGGCACGTGATCGCGCTCCTGTCGCTCCTCCTGTACATCTACGCCGTCGTCGGCTTCTACCTCTTCGGCCGTCACGACCCGTCCCACTGGGGTTCGCTCTCGCAGGCCTTCCTCACTCTCTTCCAGATGCTCACGCTCGAGGGGTGGGTGGAGATCCAGGCGACCAGCATGGAGGCGGTGCCGCTCGCCTGGATCTACTACGCGAGCTTCGTCGTGGTCGCGGTCTTCGTCGTGATCAACCTGTTCATCGCGGTCGTCCTCAACAACCTCGAGCGGGCGAAGGACGAGGAGCAGGCGGAAGCCGACCGCAAGAGCCCGCAGGGCGCGCTCATCGAGCAGGTCGAGCGGCTCAAGGCCGAGCTCGCGCGGCTCGAGCGGGACCTGAGGGCGTCGGGGAGGTCCTGACTCCGGGGGGCGCGCTCGCCTCGTCCTCGTCGGCGAGGCGTTCCGTGCGATGCAGGCCCGTCGCTTCCGGGCGTCGGCGCTCCGATCTCCGGATGATGGCCCGTCAGTCACGCGGCCCGAGATCACCGATCTCCGCGACCCGGCGCCCGTCGTCGTGCGGGTGGAGAGCCCCCCGAGGGATTTACCGGTCGCGATCGGTCGCCGGGCGCAGGTCGCTCGGGTACGTCGCCACGCGCTTGCGTTCCGCGCGGGACGGGGCGCCGGAGCCGTCGCTCTCGCCGTTCACCGTCTTGCCGGCCGGCATGGCCAGGGGCGAGGGGGCGGCGGTCTCGATTACCATGCGCCGGTCCCGGGCGATCTCCTCGATGGGCCTGGCGGCGGCAGGCGTGGCGGCGATGGCCGCGAGCGCGACGGCAAGCGCGACGAACGGGGTCTTCATGGCGGCGGTCCTCGGGGAGGTACGCCCGCCCGGGGAGCATGCTTCGTGCCGGGGCGGGCAGTCACGCAAGAAATCGAAGAGAGACGGCCGCTTACGTGACACTCCTGTGAGGATCGCGGACTTCCCGCTGCGGCACGGCATTGCGAAACGGAACGACGCCCGCTCCACATGCAACAGAGCCTCGGCCCTCCGAATCGGAGCCTGCGTCGATCAGGGGCGGAAGCGCTGTACATTGGAGCCTCGCGAAGGTCCACATGGGACGATCGGAGTGACCGTATGGCCTGCGAGACGCCTTTCGTGCCCGCTTCTGGGGGCTCGTGTGCGATCGCTGGCGCGCGTGGAGCATCGGAGAAGCGCCCGTGTCCCTCTCCGAACTGGATCCCGAGATCGTCGCCGAACACGGTCCCGTGAATGCCAGCTTGCCGAGGCTCGTCCAGGCGCGGCCGCTACCCGGCCTGGAGGAGCCGCACGGCCCGCCCTTCTCGTGCGATCCGCCCCTCGGCCTCGAGCGCGGCGAGGGTCCGGTAGAGCGCTTCGTGCGTGAGGCCGATCTCGGCCGCGACCTGCTTGAGCGGACGATCGCCGCCGATCGCGCCGCGCGGGGCCAGGGCGAGGTACTGGAGGACGCGCGCCCGCGCCGATCGGACGTTGCGCAGCTCGAGGCGCGCACGGAGCACCTGGATCTGCGCCGCCATCTGCCGCATGAAGCCTTCGGCGACCTCCGGGTCCGCGCGCAGGGCGCGCCTCACGGCCGCCCGGGGCAGCACCGCGACGCGCGAGGGGACCTCGGCCACGGCGTCGCAGTGGTAGCGGTCGGAGAAGAGCGCCGCCTCGGCGAACGTCTCGCCCGGGCGAGCCACGTGCACCGTCACGCCGACCCCCTCGCTCGTGTGCCGGACGAGCAGCACCCGCCCCGCCTCGACCACGAAGATCGCGGTCGTCGCGTACCCCTGTCGGAAGAGGGCTTCTCCGGCCGCGAGGTCGCGCCGCCGCGCGGAGTCGAGGAGCGCGGCGAAGGGGTCGGCCGCCGTCATGCGGCCGGCAGGGACAGGACGGCGCCGCGGGCCACGCCGAAGGCGTCGAGGTGACCGGTCACCGTCCGCCCGGGGTCGAGCAGGTGGACGTGGATCCGCTCGCCCGGGTGGCTGATGACCCCCTCGAGCGCCGCGCCGGAATGGAAGCCCACCAGGTCGGCCGCCATCCGATCGCCCCGCCGGACGACCCGGGCCGCGGCGGCGTGCCTGCCGCGACCGCCGTGCCCACCTCGGCCGCCGTGCCCGCCGCCCGGCGGCTCGCCGGGACCGGCCAGCACGTGCCAGGCGTAGCCGGTGACGACGCCCCGCACGAGGAAGGGGAAGGGGCGGGAAACGTCGATGCCGCGGCGCCCCGCCGTCGCGGCGACCGCCGCCTCGAGCGCGGGCATGGAGGCGAGGTCGGCCTCGACCGGCTCCGCCGTCCAGCGGTCCACCCGGGCGGTCACGAGGAGGGCCGCCTCGGCGTCGCGAGGCGCCGGCACGATCCTGCCGTCGGCTCGCCGACCGTAGCTCACGAAGAGGCGGCTCCCCTCCGCGGTCACCTCGCCCTCGAGGCCCGCCAGGGCGCCGACGGCGTAGACGCCGGGCGCGGCGACCGCATCGGCGAGCCTCACCCGCCCGGCGACGGCGCCGTCGCGCATCATCCGCTCGAAGTGGCCGTAGACGCGGATGTCGAAGGGCAGGTCGTCGGCGGCGCGGGCGAGGCGGGGCGGCGCCGCGAGGCTGCCGGCGGCCACGGCGAGGAGCGTGCGGCGAGTGAGCCGAGCGCGCATGGGGTATCCTCCCGGTGCGGGTCCGCCGGCCACTCTGCCGCGGGCCGTCCGGCTCGCATATGATCCGGATCATATCATCCGGCGGAGGTCGGCGCGGCCAGCGCCCTGGGAGTGGACGTGTCCGAGCGGATGCTGGCGCGTGCGAAGGCGGAGACCCGGGACGCGGCGATCTCGTATATCAGGGCCGACCTGGAGGGCCTTCTGGGCAGGGTCCACGCGGCGCTTGCGCCCGGCGGCCATCTGCTCTTCTCGGTCGAGCACCCGATCGTTACCGCGCCCACCGATCCAGGCTGGTCGGTCGATGCCGCGAGACGCGCGGCGTGGCCCGTCCGCGGGTACCCCGACGAGGGCCCCCGTCGCACGGATTGGCTCGTGGCGTGCCGCTGTTCGACCTACCGGTAGCCGGTCGCGTCCGCCGGTCTGCCGGCCTCCTGAACCTCCCGGATGTAGCGCCAGCAGTCCGGTTGCGATCCGTCGAGGTCGGTGAAGCCGTAGACCTTCGCGAGCCCGCCGCTCGAGAGCGACTGTCCCGTCCAGCGGGCCTTCTGCGGGTCGGCGGCGAGCGCGGCGACGGCGCGTCCGACGAAGCGCGGGGACTCGGAGATCACGAAGTGGGGCGACCTGGCCGTGGCGTCGCGCCAGTTCTCCTCGGTGACGCCGTAGGTGTCGAGCATCATCTCGGAGCGCATCCACCCCGGCGTGATCGACACCGCCGTGGCGCCGTGGCGCGCGAGGTCCCTGGCGTGCGCCCAGGCCATCCGTATGGCGGCGACCTTGGCGAGGTCGTAGAAGACCGACAGGCGGTAGTGGTCCGCGTTGTACTCCGCCGTGCCGCCGGTCACCTCGACCATGAGGCCGCCGGGGTTCGCGATTCGAACAGGCGTTCGCCGCCCCAGATGTCGTTCACCAGGACGTCGAGCCGTCCCGTTCCGTCCGGATTCGCGCGACCAGCGCTTCGACCTCGCTCGGGACGAGATGGTCGACGCGAACCGCGATGCCCTCGCCGCCGGCCCCGGTGACCAACGCCGCGGTCTCCTCGATGGTCTCGGGACGGCCGTACTCCGACATCTGGCTTCGGGTGGTGCGGCCGGTCACGTAGACCGTGGCGCCTGCCGCGCCGAGCTCGATCGCGATTCCGCGCCCCGCGTCGCGCCGGCGACGAGCGCCACCTTTCCCTCGAGCGATCGCATCCGTTCGCCCCGATCTCGCGCGCGTGTCGCGCGCGGCCTCCGTGACCTGCCCCCCGGCTCGGACGTCTCCGGGCGCCCGGGTCTCCTGGGTGCAGGGTGGCGCCGGCGGGCCGGGCGGCCAACGCACGCGGCGCCTGCGACGGGCCCCCGCGCCGGTCGAGGACCTGACCTGGTCCCCGGACCTAGGCCCCGTCCCCCTTCGCCAGCACGCGTGCGAGGAAGCGCCGCGTCCGGTCGTGGCGCGGGTTGCCGAGCACCTCGTCGGGCGGCCCCTCCTCGACGATCACGCCCCCGTCCATGAACACGACCCGGTCGGCCACCTCGCGGGCGAAGCCCATCTCGTGCGTCACGACCACCATCGTCATGCCGTCGGCGGCGAGCCCGCGCATCACCTTGAGCACCTCGCCGACGAGTTCCGGGTCGAGCGCGGAGGTGACCTCGTCGAAGAGCATGATCTCGGGCTCCATCGCCAGCGCACGCGCGATGGCCACCCGCTGCTGCTGCCCGCCCGAGAGGCGCGAGGGGTACTGGTCCGCCTTCTCGGCGAGGCCGACCCGGGCGAGCTACCGCCGGCCGATCTCGAGCGCCTGCTCCCGGGGGAGCTTGCGGACGACGAGCAGCGCCTCGATGACGTTGCCGAGGGCGGTCCTGTGCGGCCAGAGGTTGTAGGCCTGGAAGACGATGCCGATCCGCTGGCGCATGGCGTTGAGGCGAGCCGCCGAGTCGCGCACCCAGCCGCCGGCCGGGCCCTCGCGCAGGCCGATCGGCTCGCCGTTGATGTACACCATCCCCCGGGTCGGCTCCTCGAGGAAGTTGATGCAGCGCAGCAGCGTGCTCTTGCCGGAGCCCGAAGGGCCGATCAGGCAGAGGACCTCGCCCCGCCCGATCTCGAGGTCGATTCCCCTCAGCACCTCGAAGCTGCCGAAGGACTTGTGGAGGCCGACGATCTTCACGGCGGGGACGTCGGCAGTCATCAGCGGAGATGCCTCGTCACGCGGCGCTCGAGGACCCGGCCGCCCCACGCGACGACGTCCGTGAGCGCCCAGTACATGAGCCCCGAGAGGATCAGGGCCTCGAAGGGGGCGTAGCTCTCGGCGATGACCTGGTAGGCGCGGTAGGTCAGCTCCGGCACGGTGATGACCGACAGGATCGAGGACCACTTGAGGACGCCGGTGAACTCGTTCGTCAGGGCGGGCGTCACGAGGGCGGCCATGATCGGCACCGTGACGCGGCGCAGCGTCTGCCAGTAGCTCATGCCGAGCGACCGTGCCGCCTCGATCTGCCCCTTGTGCACCGCCGTGATCCCCGCCCGGAAGATCTCCGACGTGTACGCGCCGACGTAGAGGGACAGGGACGTCACGCCGGACACGACCGGGGGCAGGGTGAGGTGATAGTAGGGGGCCGCCGCGTACAGGAAGTAGACCTGGACGAGGAGCGGCGTCCCCCGGATCAGCTCGACGTAGCCGCGGGCGACGAGCCGAAGCGGCCGCCACGGCGAGAGGCGCGCGACCGCCGTGAGGAGGCCGAGGGCCAGGCCGATCGCCATGGAGAGGACGGAGATCCACACCGTCGTCACGGAGGCGCGCACGAACAGGGGCCAGATCTCGGCGAGGAGCGCCTGGTCGAGGACCATCAGCGGTGCGCCACGAGGCGCCGCTCGAGCGCGTGCGACGCCCAGAAGATGGCCGCGTTGACGAGCAGGTAGAGGAGCGCCACCGCGAAGTAGATCTCGAGCGGGCGCAGGAGGCGGCCGACGAGCTGGTGGCCGGCGCGCGTCAGCTCGATGATGGCCAGCACCGAGATCAGGGAGGAGCCCTTGAGGAGGCTCGCCGCCTCGTTCGTGAGGGCCGGCAGGACGTTGCCGACCACCTGGGGGAGCACGATGCGACGGACCGCCTGCCACTGCGTCATGCCGAGCGAGCGCGCGCTCTCCACCTGGCCCTTCGGGAGGGCCACGATCCCGCCCCGCAGGATCTCGGCCGTGTACGCGCCGCCGTTCAGGCCGAGGGCGAGCACCGCCGACTGGAGCGGGGTGAGGTCGATCCCGACGAGCGGGGGCAGGTAGAAGATGGCGTAGAGCTGGATGAGGAGCGGCGTGCCCCGGACGGCGTCGACGTAGAGGAACGCAAGTGCCCGGACGGCACGCGAGGCCGACAGCCGCGCGAAGGCGACCGGGACCGCGAGGACGCCCGCCAGCAGGATCCCGAGCGCCGAGATCTGAAGGGTGACGAGAGCCCCCCGGACGAGGACCGGGAGGCTCTCGACGACGACGCCCGGGTCGAACCCGGGCAGAACGTCCGCAAAGCCGGCCACCGCCTACTTGGCGTAGACCACCTGGTCGGGTACGTCCATGGGCCCGCCGAACCACTTGATCTGCAGCTCTCGCAGCGTGCCGTCCTTCTTGAGGGCGAGGATGCGCTGGCTGAACCAGTCGGCCAGCTCCTGGTCCTCCTTGCGGGTCGCCCACGAGAAGAAGGTCTGCTCGCCGAGCTGCCCGGCCGTCTTGTACTTGCCCGGCTGCTGCTTGATCAGGTAGAGCGCGTTCGGCAGGCCGTTCAGCGTGGCGTCGAGCCGGCCGTTCTCCACGTCGGTGTAGATCTCGGCGAAACCGACGTACTCGCGCAACTCCTTGATCGGCGCCCGCCCCTTGCGCGCCAGGTCCTCGCTGAGCGCCCTGGCGGCGGCGAGGTAGCGCGTGCCCTGCGGCGCGCCGACCACCTTGCCCGACAGGTCCTCGGGCTTCGTCACCGCTGCGTTGTCCGCCCTGGTGATGATCGTGGCCGTGCCGACCGCCGTGGGAACGGTGAACGCGAAGCGGCGCGCCCGCTCCTCGGTGGCGAAGAGCGCGGTCACCACGGCGTCGAACTTCTTCCCCTGGAGCCCTGCGAGGAGGGACTGGAAGGGGACGTCGAGCTGGGTGATCTTCACCCCCTGCTCGGTGAGGTCCTTCATCACCAGCGCGAAGAGATCGGCGTGGTAGCCGATGATCTTGCCGTCCTTCACGAACTCGAACGGCGCGTAGCCGGCCTCCGTCCCGACGACGATCTCCTTCCTGGCCTTGATCTCGTCGAGGATGCCGGCCGTGGCGGGGGCGGCGGAGAGGGCCGCCGCCAGCGCGAGGGCCGCCGCCGTCGTCCAGGGCGCGAGCAGTCTCGTCATGCAACCCTCCTCTCCCGGTGGTTGTTAGGATACATGAAAATACGTCTTCGGAGGCGGCTCATGACGGAGAACCTCTGGCCCTCGGGCACCCGCTGCCCGGTCACGCTCACGGTGGACGTGGACGGCATGTCGGTCTGGCTCAACCGGGGGCCCGAGTTCGCCCGACTGCCGTCCATCTGCTCCATGGGGGAGTACGGCCCGAACGTGGGCGTCCCGCGGATCCTCGACCTGCTCGACGCCGAGGGGGTGAAGGCCACCTTCTTCGTGCCCGGCTTCGAGGCGGAGCACCACCCGGCGCTCGTGCGGGACATCCTTGCCCGCGGGCACGAGGTCGCCCACCACGGCTACAAGCACGAGCACGTCTGGAAGCTCTCGCCCGAGGCGGAGCGGGAGGTGTTCCTGCGCGGCCTCAAGGCCTTGCAGGACGTGACCGGCCAGACCCCGCGCGGCTGGCGCGCGCCAGGCGGGGAGATGAGCCCCCACTCGATCGACCTCCTCGCCGAGCACGGCTTCCTCTACTCGAGCAGCCAGATGGGGAACGACGTTCCCTATCCGGCGAGCGAGCGGCAGCCGGAGATCGTCGAGGTGCCGATCCACTGGATGCTCGACGACTACAGCTACTTCTTCTACCAGCCGTGGGTGGGGGCGGGCGCTCCGCCCGCCACGCCGGACCACGCCTTCGCGGCCTTCTCGGCGGAGTTCGACGGGCTCTACCGGTTCGGCCGCATGTTCATGGTCGTCATGCACCCCGAGATCACGGGGCGGGCGTCGCGACTGACGGTGCTCGAGCGGATCATCCGGCACGCCAGGAGCCGGCCGGGTGTCCGCTTCATGCGGGTCGTGGACCTCGTCGAGACCTGGGTGGCGACCCGGGCCGGGGGGCCTCGCTAGGGGCGGCCGGCGGCCGCGTTGCCGAAGGCGCGTTCGGCATCGGCCACCGTCGTGAGGCGGCAGAAGACGTGCGAGAGGCAGAGGAGCGCGGCGCGGTGGCGCTCGAGACTCGTGGCGGCCACGCCGTCCTCGACGAGGAAGACGCGGTAGTCGAGGTTCCGGGCGCGCTGGACGGTCGCGCTCACGCAGACGTCGGTGCAGACGCCGGCGACGACGAGCTGGCGGACGCCGAGCATGCGCAGCAGGCCGTCGAGGTCGGTCCCCTCGAAGGCGTCGTACCGGCGCTTGCTCGTGATGTGGTAGTCCCCGGGCGCGACCGCGAGGCCGGCAACGAGGTCGGCGCCGGGCGTGCCTTCGATGCAGTGGATCGCCTCGTACTCGAGCTCGATGCCGAAGTCCGAGAGGTCCGGCCGGTGGCGTTCGTGCGTGAAAATCACCGGCACGCCGGCCGACCGGGCGGCGGCGGTGAGGCGGTTGATCCGGGGGACGAGGGCGAGGCCGTCCAGCGTCTCCGCCGGCGCGCCGGGGTCGAGGAAGTCGCGTTGCATGTCGATGACGAGCACTGCGGCACCTTCCGCGGAGAGCGGGGGCGACGGTCGTACGGGTCGTGGCACGGCGATCCCTCGTCGAGGCCACGATTGTAGCCGGCGGTCCGCCGAGAAGGGAGAGAGATGCACGAGGACGACATCTACCGGCAGCTCAAGGCCGCGATCGTCGGCCATCGTCTGCCTCCCGGGACGCGGCTCGCGGAGGAGTCGCTGGCCGAGGCCTTCGGCGTGAGCCGGACGCCGATGCGCAACGTCCTGCGCCGGCTCTCCTACGAGCGGCTCGTCGTGATCGAGCGCAACCGGGGCGCGTCGGTCTGCTCGCCGTCCCCCCAGGACGCCCGCGAGGTCTTCGAGATGCGCCGGATCCTCGAGGACGCGGTCGTGCAGCGGATCGCCTCGCGGCTCGGCCCGGACGATCTCGCGAGGCTCAGGGAGATCGACGCGGCCGACGCCGCGGCCGCGGCCCGGGGCGACTTCCCGGCCTCGGTGCGCATCGCCGTCGACTTCCACCTGACGCTCGCCAGGTTCACCGGCAACAGCCTGCTCGTGCGCAGCCTCACGGAGCTGGTCGACCTCACCTACGTCATCATCGCCCTCTACGGGCAACGGTTCGAGGAGATCGGCCGGACGGAGGGGCACGAGGCGCTCCTCGCCGCGCTCGAGGCGCGCGACGAGGCTCGCGCCCGCGCCGTCATGCGCGAGCACCTCGACCGGCTGGTCGCCGATCTCGACTACTCGCGTCCGGCCAGCCGGGAGATCGACTTCCGGCGCCTCTTCGCCCCGGCCTGGCAGAGCCGCCGGGGGGTCATCGGCGCACGCGGAAGAGGGCGCTGAGGAGCCGCTTCACGCCCGGCGTGAGCTTCCTCCGACGCCACGCGTCCGCGGCCTTCCTCACGACCTCGGCCTGGGTGGGGTAGGGGTGGATCGTCCGGGCGATGGCGCCGAGGCCGATGCCGGCCGTGCAGGCGAGCGCGAGTTCGCCGACGATGTCCCCCGCGTGCTCGGCCACGATCGTGGCGCCGAGGATCCGATCGCCGCCGGCCTCGACGTGCACGCGCAGGAACCCCTCCGTCGCGCCGTCGAGCACGGCGCGGTCGACCTCCTCGAGCGGCACGGTGATGGTCTCCGCCGGGATGCCGGCCCGCGCCGCATCCGCTGCGGACATCCCGACGTGAGCGACCTCCGGGCTCGTGTAGGTGCACCGGGGCACCACGAGGCGCGAGGCCTTGCCGCGGCCGAAGAAGAGGGCGTTGGCCACGACGAGGCGCGCCTGGGCGTCGGCCACGTGGGTGAACTGGAGGCGCGAGCAGACGTCGCCGATGGCGTAGACCCTCGGGTTCGTCGTGCGGAGCCGGTCGTCCACCGTCACGCCGCCCGGGCCGCAGGCGACGCCCGCCCGGGCGAGGTCGAGCGACTCGACATTGGGCGTGCGGCCGGTCGCGACGAGGATCGCGTCCGCGACGACGGTCTCCAGCCGGCCGCCCTGTCGGACGTGGATCGCCGCCCCGGCGCCGCGCCGCTCCACCCGCTCGAGCGCGACCCCCGCCTGCACGACGACGCCGTCGCGCGTCATCGAGGCCTCGACCAGGCGCGCGGCGTCGGGGTCCTCCCGGGGCAGGATCCGGGGCGCGGCCTCGAGCAACGTCACCCGGCTGCCGAACCGGGCGAACGCCTGCGCCAGCTCGCAGCCGGCGGCGCCCGCGCCGATCACCGCGAGGCGTTCGGGCAGGGACTCGAGCGAGAAGACGGTCTCGTTGGTGAGGGGGGCGGCTTCGGCGAGGCCGGGGACGGGCGGAATCGTGGGGCGCGCGCCGGTGGCGATGACGCAGCGCCGGAAGACGAGCCGCGCGCCGTTCACCTCGACGGCGTCCGGGCCGGCGAAACGCCCCTCGCCGAGGAACACGTCCACGCCGAGGTCGCGGTAGCGACGGACGCTGTCGGTCTTCGAGAGGTCGGCGCGCAGCCGGCGCATGCGGCGCATCGCCGCGCCGAAGTCGCCCGGGCCCGAGACCGCCGGTGCGCCGAAGGCCTCGGCGCCGCGGCGGGTCTCGTGCCACGCGCGCGCCGCGCGAATCAGGGCCTTCGAGGGGACGCAGCCCACGTTGAGGCAGTCGCCGCCCATGAGACGGCGCTCGACGAGCGCCACGCGAGCCCCGAGGGCGGCGGCCGCCGCCGCGGTGACGAGCCCGCCCGGCCCCGCGCCGATGACGACCAGGTGGTAGCGCGACTTCGGGTCGGGGTTGACGTAGCCGTCCGGGTGGACGTTGGCGAGGTGTCGGCGGTTCGCCTCGTCGAGCGGGTGGACGAGGCCGGGCGGACTACCGTCCCGCGGCGGCATCGGTCGCCTCCTGGAGCGCTCGCCGGGCGATGCGCGTGACGAGCATCGTCGCGGCGAGCGTCGCGACGAGTCCCAGCGCCAGCACCGCGTAGTATCCCACGCCTCGCGGCATCGCCGTGCCGGACGCCAGCCGCGCCAGGTCGCCGGCCACCGTGCCGTAGTACACGTAGAGGACCATGCCCGGAAGCATACCGACCGAGGCGACGAGGTAGTCGACGAAGCGGACGCGCGTGAGGCCGAGGGCGTAGTTCAGGACGGTGAAGGGAAAGACCGGCGACAGGCGCAGGAGCAGCACGATCGTCCGTCCGTTTCGCCCGATCGCCCGATCGATGGCGGCGAGCCGGTCGTCGCCCGCGAGCCGCCGCTCCACGGCCCCGCGGGCCGCGTATCGCGCGATCAGGAACGCGGCGCAGGCGCCCGCGGTGGCGCCGATGGCGACGTAGAGGATCCCCGCGAGGCCGAAGAGCGCCCCGGCCGCCAGGGTGAGGACCGAGCCGGGCACGAAGGCGACCGTCGCGAGCGCGTAGCCGACCACGAAGGCGGCCGGCGCGGCGCTGCCGAGGCGGTCCACCCAGCCGAGGACCCACTCGACGTGCGCCCCGACCGCGTGGCCGAGGGCGAGCACGAGCGCGCCCAGGAGGGCGGCGCCGACGGCGGCCAGGGCGGTCCTGCGCCCGATCACGACGCGTCTCCCATCGGTCGTGATGCTTGCACATGGCCGCGCCCTTGACAGGGCCGTCCGTCCCGACGGCAAGCGCCGCCACGCCCGCGGCCGGCGGAGTCGGGCGCCCGACCGTCGTGACCATCGGGCCGGAGGGCCCGCCCCGGCCGGCGCGGTGGTTGCCGGGGGCTCCGGGCGCCGGCGGCCCTCCCGTCGACGGTCGTCCGGGCGGCCTGCGTCGTCCTCGCCGGCGCGAACCTCTCGCGGCTGCCGTGCCGGTTGCTGCCGTGCCGGTTCATGTCGTACCCGGCGTTCCCCTCGGGCACCTGGCCTCGATCCCGCTCCGGCGTCTGCCCGGGCTCGTCGAGCATTGACACCATCACCGGGGCGCTGTACGCTCCCGCCGCCATTCGGTCACTCGCGGAGTCAGGTCGCTCGACCGCGTCGTCAGTCATTCGTATCGCAAAGTCAGGCACCGGGACCGCGCTCGCCGCAGGAAGGCCCCTCATGTTCATCCCCAAGCTCGTGGTCACCTTGCGGGAGGGGTACACCCGCGCCCAGTTCACGTCCGACGTCGTCGCCGGGGTCATCGTCGGCATCGTCGCGCTGCCGCTCGCGATGGCGTTCGCCATCGCCTCCGGCGTGCCGCCCGAGCGCGGCCTCTACACGGCCATCGTGGCGGGGTTCCTCATCTCGGCGCTCGGCGGCAGCCGGGTGCAGATCGGCGGGCCGACCGGCGCCTTCGTCGTGATCGTCGGCGCCATCGTCCACCAGTACGGCTACACGGGGCTCGCCGTCGCCACGTTCATGGCCGGCCTGGTGCTGATCGGCATGGGCATCGCGCGGCTCGGCGGCACCATCAAGTTCATCCCCTTCCCCGTGACGACCGGCTTCACCTCCGGGATCGCCGTCATCATCTTCTCCTCGCAGATCAAGGACCTCCTCGGGCTCCGGATGGCCGAGGTCCCGCTCGAGTTCGTCGAGAAGTGGGAGGCCTACTGGGCGAACCTCGCGACCGTTTCCTGGCCGACCGCGGCGCTCTCGGCCGGGTGCCTCGCCCTGATCCTGCTGTGGCCGAGGGTCACCCGGCGGATACCGGGCGCGGTGGTCGTGCTCGTGGTCGCGACCGCCGCGTCGGCGGCCCTCGGGCTGCCGGTGGAGACGATCGGCTCGCGATTCGGGCAGATCCCGCACGGGCTCCCCGAGCCCGAGGTGCCCGCCATCGGGGTGACCGAGGTCCTCGACCTCGTCGGGCCGGCGCTCACCATCGCCATGCTGGCCGCGATCGAGTCGCTCCTCTCGGCCGTCGTGGCCGACGGCATGATCGGCGGCCGCCACAAGTCGAACATGGAGCTGGTGGCCCAGGGCGTGGCCAACATCGCGTCGCCGATCTTCGGCGGCATCCCCGCCACGGGGGCCATCGCCCGCACCGCCACCAACGTGAAGAACGGGGCGCGGACGCCGGTGGCCGGAATCGTGCACGCGCTGACGCTCCTGCTCATCCTCGTCGCCTTCGGCGGGCTCGCGAAGTACGTGCCGCTCGCCGCGCTCGCCGCCATCCTCGTCGTGGTGTCGTACAACATGAGCGAGTGGCGCTCGTTCCGGGCGCTCCTGCGCGGGCCGAGGAGCGACGTCGCGGTCCTCCTGGCCACCTTCGGCCTCACGGTCCTCGTGGACCTCACGGTCGCCGTGGCGGTCGGCATGGTCCTCGCGGCCTTCCTCTTCATGAAGCGGATGGCGGACGTGACGGACATCCACGCGATCACCAAGGAGTTCCGCGAGGCCGACGACCTGAACGGCGCCGACCCGATGTCGATCGAGAAGCGGACGGTACCGAAGGAGGTCGAGGTCTACGAGGTGAACGGGCCCTTCTTCTTCGGCGTGGCCGACCGGGTGAAGGACATCCTGTCGGTCATCGGCACGCCGCCGCGGGTCTTCATCCTGCGCATGCGCAACGTGCCGGCCATGGACGCGACCGGGATGAACGCCCTCATGGACCTCCACGCCAAGTGCGTGCGCCAGGGCACGACGCTCATCCTGTCGGGCATCCACGCCCAGCCGCTCGTCGCGCTCGAGAAGTCGGGCAACGTCGAGCGGATCGGCCGCGAGAACCTCGCCGCCGACATCGACGCGGCGCTCGCCCGCGCCCGCGACATCCTCGAGGGGCGGGTCCCCGAGGTCGCCGCCCGCGCGCCCGCCGCCGCGCCGACGCACCGGTAGCGCCGCGCCGGCGCCTCGGTATCCGGGTCGGATGGGGCCTCTCACCACAGGGAGCTCCTCGCCCCGGCCGTCGCGCGAGCCGCGTGCCGAGCAGGCGTGCGCCCCCGGCGGTCACTGCGCTCGTCCCCGCGCACCGGCCGCAAGCGGCAGGCCCTGTCTCCGAACGTCCCCGGCGTCGTGCGCTCAGCGGTGCTCGTAGCGCTCGACTGTCAGGGCGTAGTCGTTCGACAGGACTTCCTCGAGGCGGCGAACGAGGCCGTCGATCTCGGCGCGCACCTCCGGCCGCCTGCCGTCGGCGCGCCTCAGACCGAAGTTGACCAGGTATCCCACCGGCCGGTTCTTCGTCGCGGTCGTATACCAGCACGTGGAGATCGTCACGGGCTCCTCGATGCTCGCCAGGCGCCGCGTGAAGTATCGGCAGTTCGCGGGCTGCTGGGTGATGCGAATCTCCTCCGCGTCGCCGAGGCGGAGGACGGCTTGCGCCAGCGTCTCGTCCGGTCGAGGCGGCAGCACGCTCGACCGCACGCCGGCGTTGCAGGTAGGGGCGTGCACGCCGCGACCGATGCCAGCACCTACGCGATCCCCCAGATCCCCCTGGCGTACTCGAGGATCGTCCGGTCGCTCGAGAAGAAGCCGGCGCGCGCGATGTTGACGAGGGCGGAGCGGGCCCAGCCGTGCCGGTCGGCGTAGCGCTGCACGGCCTGCGACTGCGCCGCCGCGTAGGCCGGCAGGTCGGCCAGGACGAAGTAGCGGTCGCCGTGGACCATGAGCGCGTCGTGAATGGGGGCGAAGAGCGAGGGGTCGCCGCCGTTCAGCCAGCGGCTCCGGAGCGCCTCCACCGCCTGGGCGACCTCGGGATGGCGGCTCGCCACCTCGGCCGGACGGTAGCTGCCGGCCGACCGCATCGCGGCCACCTCCTCGGTCCTGAGGCCGAAGATGAAGATGTGCTCGGGGCCCACGCGCTCGAGGATCTCGACGTTCGCGCCGTCGAGCGTGCCGATCGTCAGCGCCCCGTTCATCTGGAACTTCATGTTCCCGGTGCCGGAGGCCTCGTGGCCGGCGGTGGAGATCTGCTCGGACAGGTCGGCGGCCGGAATGATCTTCTCGGCGAGCGACACGCGGTAGTTCGGGACGAACACGACCGAGAGCCGGCCGCGGCAGTCGGGGTCGGCGTTGATCACCTCGCCGAGCCGCGTGAGGAGCCGGATGACGAGCTTGGCCATGTGGTAGCCCGGCGCGGCCTTCGCCGCGAACACGAACGTCTGCGGCTGCACGTAGTCGCGCGGCCTGGCCTTGATGCGCTGGTAGAGCACGAGGATGTGCAGCGCGTTGAGGAGCTGTCGCTTGTACTCGTGGAGCCGCTTCACCTGGACGTCGAAGAGCGAGTCGGGCTCGACGGCGACCCTGCACTCCTGCCGGATGATCGCGGCGAGCTGCTCCTTCTTGCGCCGCTTGACCGCGAGGAACTCGCTCCGGGTGTCGAAGTCGTCGGCGTAGGGCTCGAGGCGCGCGAGCTGCTCGAGGTCGGTCACCCAGCGGTCGCCGATGCGGCTCGTGATGAGCGCGGACAGCTCGGGGTTCGCCGCGAGGAGCCACCGGCGCGGCGTCACGCCGTTGGTCTTGTTGCTGAAGCGCTCGGGCCAGAGCTCCGCGAAGTCGGGGACGAGCTGGGTCGCGACGAGGCGCGAGTGGAGCGCCGACACGCCGTTCACCGCGTGGCTCCCCGCGATGGCGAGGTTGGCCATGCGGGCGCGCTTCTCGTTCCCCTCCTCGATGAGCGACATGCGGCGCAGCCTCGCCGGGTCGTTCGGCCAGCGGCGCCGCACCTCGGCGAGGAGCCACTCGTTGATGTCGTAGATGATCTGGAGGTGGCGGGGGAGGAAGCGCGAGACCATCTCGATCGGCCAGCTCTCGAGCGCCTCGGGCATGAGCGTGTGGTTCGTGTAGCCGAACGTCCGCGTCGTGAGCTGCCAGGCCTCGTCCCAGTCGAGCCCTTCCTCGTCGAGGAGGACGCGCATCAGCTCCGGGATCGCCAGCGCGGGGTGGGTGTCGTTCAACTGGATCGCCACCTTGTCGGCGAACTCGAGCAGGTACGGGTCGCCGGGCCGCTCGCGCTTGTAGCGGCGGACGATGTCCTGGACGGCGCACGCGACGAAGAAGTACTCCTGCTTGAGGCGCAGCTCCTGGCCGCTGCGCACGGAGTCGGACGGGTAGAGGATCTTCGAGATCGTCTCGGAGAGCGCCTTGTCCTCGACGGCGCCCACGTAGTCGCCCCGGTTGAACTTGACGAGGTCGAGCTCGTTCGAGGCCTTGGCGGCCCAGAGCCGCAGGCGGTTGACGGTCTTGCCGCCGTAGCCGACGATCGGCATGTCGTACGGGACGCCGAGGATCGTCTCGCCCCCCACCCATCGGGGGCGGTAGCGGCCCCGGGCGTCGACGTCGTCCTCGAGCCGCCCGAAGAACCTGACGGTGACCGTGTCGTCGGGGCGCACGACCTCCCACGGGTTGCCGTACCGCAGCCAGTGGTCCGGGTCCTCCACCTGGAACCCGTCGACGATCCGCTGCTCGAACATCCCGTACTCGTACCGGAGGCCGTAGCCGTGCCCCGGCAGCCCGAGCGTGGCGAGCGAGTCGAGGAAGCAGGCGGCGAGGCGGCCGAGGCCTCCGTTGCCGAGCCCCGCGTCCAGCTCCTCCTCCAGCACGTCGTCGAGGTCGACGCCGAGGTCGGCGAGGATCTCGCGCGCCGTGTCGCGGATGCCGAGGTTGATGAGGTTGTTGCCGAGCAGGCGGCCGACCAGGAACTCCATCGACAGGTAGTAGACCTGCTTGCGATCGGCGGCCCGGGTCTCCTGCTCGGTGCGCAGCATCCGCTCGACGAGGCGGTCGCGCACGGTGAGCGAGAGGCTCACGAGCCGGTCGAGGTTGGTCGACTCGCTCCACCGCTTGCCGAGCGCGCACTTGAGGTAGCGGATGAACGAGCGCTCGATCGCCGCACGGTCGGTGCCGAGCGAGGCCTCCTGCCAGATGGCCGGTTCGCTGGCGAACGGCGACGAGGTACGGGTGACGGCGCGGCTCATCGGGCGTATCCTCCGGACGGCCGGAGGGTAGTGAGAGGGGGGGCCGCTGTCAACCAGGCCGACAGCCGGGCGCGGGAAAGTGCTTTCCGAACGCCTGCGAAGTGTAATAAAGTCGGCAGTCGATGGCCCGGCCGATCAAGCTGTCGGTTGTCATCCCGACCTACAACCGGGGCTGGCGGATCGTCCAGTGCCTCGACGCGCTGGCCCGGCAGGCGGGCGGCTGGGACGAGGCCGAGGTCATCGTCGTCGACGACGGGTCGACGGACGATACGCTCGATCGGCTGCGGAGCTACCCGCCGCCCCCCTTCCGCCTTCGGGTGCTCACGAAGCCCAACGGAGGGTGCGGGAGCGCCCGGAACCTCGGGCACGCGAAGGCGCGAGGCGAGTGGGTGGCCTGCCTGGACGACGACTGCGTCGTCCCGCCCGACTGGCTCCGGACGGCGCTGGCGGCCATTGCCGCGAACCCCGATGCGGCCGCCGTCGGCGGTCTCGTCGAACCGATCTCGGCCGACGGTCTGGTGAGCCGGTACACCCGCGCGCGCCGCGTCCTGGCCGGTCCGTCGATCATCGGGGATCGGGTGGTCGCGGTCGTCACCGCCAACGCGCTCTTCCGCAAGGCGTCCCTCGACGCCATCGGCGGGTTCGACGAGCGCTTCCGATTCCCGGGGGGCGAGGACGTGGACGTGTGCCAGCGCCTCCTGGCCGCCGGGGGCCGCCTGGTCGCCGACACGCGCCTGGTCGTGCGTCACCACCACCGGCAGGGGCTGCGTCCGCTGCTCGCCCAGGTCTACTGGTACGGACACGGGTCGGGGCTGCTCAACTGCAAGGCGCGGCGCCGGCCGCTGCGGCTGCACGCGCCGGTCAAGGCCCTCTCCGCCGCGGGTTTTCTCCTGATGACGCCCCTCTACGCCGCCCGGTACGCGGCCAGTCGGGCCGATCGCCTCGAGGGCGCCGCCTTCGGCTGCATCGAGGGCTTCAGGCGAGCCGCCTACGCGCTCGGCAAGGCCCGCGGGCTCTGGCGGGGCTTCGCCTGAGCGCGAAGGCCCACGCGGCGCCCGCTATACTTCGGGCCATGCGACCCCCGTCCGTCCGTCCGGCCGTGGATGACCCGGCGTTCTGGGAGGCCCTCTACGCGAGCGGCCGCGACGGCTGGGACCTCGGCGGCCCGACGCCGATCCTCGAGCGGGTGATCGGCGAGGGGGCGCTTCCCCCCGGCGCCCGCGTGGCCGTGCCGGGGTGCGGCCGCGGGTACGACGCTCGCCTGCTCGCCGACCTGGGATACCCGACATGGGGCTTCGACTTCGCCCCCAGCGCGGTGGCCGAGGCGCGGCGGCTCGCCGGCGCCGCGTTCGCGGCCTCGGGGCCAGGCCCCGCGCCGCTCGTCTTCGAGTCGCGCGACGTCTTCACCCTGCCCGGCGCCTACGACGGGGCCTTCGACGCGGTCTGGGAGTACACATGCTTCCCGGCCATCGACCCGGCGCGCCGCGCCGAGTACGTCGAGGTACTGCGGCGGATCCTCGCGCCGGGCGGTCGCCTGCTCGCCCTCTTCTTCCCGGTGGAGGAGGCCCCGCGCAGCGAGGGGCCGCCCTTCGCCTCGACGCGGGGCGAGGTCCGCGCGCTGCTCGAACGGGCGTTCCGGATCGACGCGGCGGAGGATCCGCCCGACTCGATCCCGCTGCGGCGGGGCAAGGAGTGGCTCGTACGGGCGACGCGGCTGGACCAGGACCCATGGTGAGCGTGGCCATCGGGCAACCTTGGGGCGCGAATGGCGAGACTTCCAGAATGGATGCCAGACGGATGCTGGGCGAGCGCGCCCGACCTGTCGGCGAGGCGGCAGCCCGATGAGCCGTTCGGAAGCGCCCCCGCGCGCGGTCGCCGACCTGGCCGATCGGGTCTCGACCGAGGGGGGCCAGGTCGTCGGGGTATACCGCGAGCCGGTGGGCGGCCACTGGCACGTCTTCGCCCTGATCCCGGTCGACCGGCTCGAGCCGACGCCGTTCCAGCGCGATCGCTCGAAGCCGCACGTCGAGCGCCTGCGGACCGTGATCGCCCGGCTCGACCGCTTCGTGGACCCCCTCGTGGCCGTCCCGGCGCCGGAGCCGGGGCGCTACTGGGTGCCGAACGGCAGCCACCGGCTCGCGGCGCTCGAGAAGCTCAGGGCGCGGCGGGCGCCGGTGATCCTCGTGCCCGAGGTCGACACCGCCTACGAGATCCTCGCCCTCAACACCGAGAAGGCCCACACGCTCAAGGAGAAGTCGCTCGAGGTCGTCCGGATGCTCCGGGGCCTGGCCGAGGCGCGCCCGCGCGCCACCGAGGCGTCGCTGGCCGCGGTCTTCGAGGCGCCCCACTTCGCCACGCTCGGCCTTCTCTACGAGGCGAAGCCGCGCTTCGCCGGCGGCGCGTTCGCCCCCATCCTCCGGCGGGTGGACCGGTTCCTCGACCTCACGCTCCCGAAGGCGCTCGCCGAGCGGGAGCGCCGGGCAGACCTCGTCTCCACCGCGGACGACCACCTCACCGCGCTCGTGGCGAAGCTCAGGCGCCGAGGCGTCACGCATCCGTACGTCAAGCCCTATCTCCTCGCCCGCTGCTCGCCGCTCACGCGCGCTCGCAAGCGGCTCCCCTCGTTCGACCAGACCTTCGAGCGGCTGGCCGAGGCGCTCGCGGCCTTCGACGTGGCCTCGGTGCGCGCGGACGCCATCGCGCGCGCGGCCATGGCCCCTCCGGCCGCCGAGTAGGCCGAGCATCCGCCCGCGCTGCCGGGTACAATCGCCTCCATGCCGACCGACCTCGACCTTGCACGCGCGCTCACCACCGCTCGCCGGGCCGTCTCCGCCGCCGCCGAGGCGAGCCTCAAGTACTTCCGGCGCGGCGTCGCCGTGGAGACCAAGCCGGACCGCACGCCGGTCACCGCGGCCGACCGGGAGGCCGAGGCCGCCATCGTGGCCGTCATTCGCGACGCCTTCCCCGACCACGGGATCCTCGGCGAGGAGAGCGGGGTGCACGCGGCCGGCTCGGCCTGCCGCTGGATCGTCGATCCCCTCGACGGCACCCGCGGCTTCAGCCGGGGCGGCATCTTCTGGGGGCCGCTCGTGGCGCTCGAGCAGCGCGGCGAGATCGTCGCCGGCGCCATGGCGCTGCCGGTGCTCGGCGAGACCTACTGGGCCGCGAAGGGGCAGGGCGCCTTCCGCAACGGGGAGCGGCTGCGCGTCTCGAGCATCGCCGACTGGCGCGAGGCGACGGTGAGCTTCGGCGAGCTCGGCCGCCTGCTGGAGCCCCCGTACCAGGGCGGCGTCGGCGAGCTGGCCCGAACGGCCGCCTCGGCGCGCTGCTACGGCGACCTGGCCGGAGCCGTCCTCGTCCTGACCGGTCGGGCCGAGGCCTGGATCGAGTGCGGGGTCAAGGTCTGGGACGTGGCCCCCGTGAAGATCCTGGTCGAGGAGGCGGGGGGGCGCTTCACGGACATGGCCGGGGCGGGCTCGGTCGAGAGCGGCCACGCCGTCGCCACCAACGGCCGCGTCCACGACCACGTGCTGCGGACCCTGCGCGCCGGGGCCTAGAACCTGAGCGTGACGCCGGCGTTCAGGCGGCCCTCCTCCGGATACTCGCGGCCGTCGTAGGTCGTCCGGTCGACCGCCACCGCGCCCTCGACGTCCACGGTGAGCCAGGGGACGCCGACGGCCAGCCCTGCGGTCAGGACCGGGCTGCTGCCCGACTCGGCCAGGTTCGTGTAGGCGCCGCCGCGCAACCGGAACCACTGGAAGGGCGCGAGCTCCACGCCGCCGCCGAGGATCCGGCTCCGCACCCCCGCGAGGGCCGTCTCGTTCTCCGTCAGGTCGATGTCCGCCGCGAGCGAAAGCCACCGGAGCGGCGCCCAGGAGACGCCGGCCCGCACCTGGGGGTCGACCTCGAGGTCGGGGCCGATCGGCGCCTCGAACCTCGGGCCGTTGAGGTGCTTGCCGACCACGCCGACGCCGATCGTCCGGTTCGGCCACCAGACCGCTCCCAGGTCGAGGCCGAACGCCGTGCTGTCGCGGTAGGACTCCCGGAGCTCGTCGAGCGCCTCCCCCGCGTCGGTGCCGAAGACCTCGATCTCCGAGACGTACACCCGACCCCGCATGAGCTTCACCGACGCGCCGAGCCCGAGGCTGCCCAGGCGCCCGAGGCGGATCGGGTGGCCGTACGACAGCGGCACCTCGACGAGGCCGATGCCGCGGTTGCGCAGGACCGAGGCGTTGGCGTCGATCGGGCCTCCGGAGCCGAGCGCCTCGGCAAGGGCGACGAGCGCGTCGGTCGCCTCGGCCGGCGTGACGCCGGCCTCGTTGGAGCCGTCGAGCTCGGCGTCGAACGCGCTCACCACATCGGCCGGGTTCGCGACGCCGGCCGCGGCGAGCGCGGCCTCGATCTCGGCGCGTTGGGCCGGCGAGAAGAAGGCGTTCGAGGGCGGCGCGCCGACGCCGAGCGCGCTCATGGCGGCGGCGTCGATGGGCGCGCCGCCCGCCTCCGGCAGGACGTTGGTCGTGTCGATGTCGGGCAGCAGCGCCGCCTCGCCCGTCCCGTAGACGCCGAAGCCGAGGCGCCGGACGTGCAGCCCCGCGAGGGCGTTGGCGCGGACCGACAGCGCCCCCTCGCTCCGATCGATCTTCCGAAGCAGCGCGAGCATCTGCACGGCGTCGGCTGCGACGCCCCGGTCGGTCGCCGGCGATCCGGTGAAGTCGGCGATGGCCTCGACGTCGATGCGCGAGAGCCGGTCGAGGTCGTCGACGATGTCGTCGTGCGCGGCGGCGCCGACGCCCGCGCCGAGGCGAGCGGCGACCCGGCGGTTGAACGCCAGGGCGGCGGGGTTCCAGTAGGGTGCGAGCCCGTCCGGCGGCCGGGCGACGCCCGCGCCGCCCATGCCGAGCGTGCCGAGGGGCTGGAACTCGACGGCGGCAGCCGGGGCGGCGGCAGCGAGGCCGAGGGCGGCGGCGAGAGCCGCCGCAGGGGCGAGCGGCCACCGGCCCGCCCATCGGTCCGGGGTTCGGTGCATGGGTCCCTCCCGCGAAGCGGCGGGACCTTACGCCAGGCGGGCCGGCGATGCAAGCGGAACCTGGTCTCGATCGTGAGGGACAGGCTCGGGCCGGAGTCGCACGCCGCGAGCCGGTGGACGGCGGTCGTTCGGCAGGGCGGCGTCAGCGTCCCGGCGCCCGCGCCTCCCCGCGAAGGGGCCCCCGCGCCTCGTCCTCCTCGCGGGCCGACCAGATGAGGAAGACGGTGGTGAGGGCGAAGAGCCAGAAGAACCCGCCCGCCACCCACATGATGAGCGCCCCGAGCTGCTGGTCGTAGAGGGCCGTCATGTCCGTGACCCGCGGCGCCTCGGCGTACCAGGGATAGAGCGGCTCGGTGGCGAGGGCGATGATCGCGCCCACGAGGGAGCCGGGCACGATCTGGAAGAAGAGATAGAGCATGGCGACCGGCGGCGCGAGCCTCGGCCAGCCGGGGACGCCGAGGGGGCCGCTGACGGGCCACCACATGATCACCGCGGTCACCAGGTAGGCGAGGTGAAGCGCGATGTGGAAGTCGTGGTTCCGCATCTGCAGCTCGTACACGGGCACCACGTGGGAGACGGCGAAGAGGACGTTGAAGATCAGGAAGGCCGGCACCGGCCGCGTCACCCGGCGGCCGAGGGGGCCGATCACCCGCATGCGCGCGAGGGGCCGGAACGCCCAGGCCGGCATTCCGGCGAGGAGGAGCGGCGCCACGACCAGCGTCACGAGGAGGTGCTGCACCATGTGGACGCTGAAGAGGCAACAGTCGCCGTACTCGTGGATCGGACCGCTGAGCGCACCGAACATGACGGCGACCCCGGCCACGAAGGCCGCCTGCCGCGCGCGGTGAACCGGCGCCGACCCGGCGATCCGCGCGCGTCCCGGTCCGACGAGCCAGAAGTACCCGGCGAGAAGGGCGAGGCACCCGATGACGATGCTCGGGTGCCCGAGCCAGACGGTGAGCCCGTCGGGGACCGTGTAGGTCCCCGACGACGGGTCGAGGACGAGCGGATGGGAGAGGAGCACCCCGCTACCAGAGCCCCTTGAAGAGGGCGATGAAGGACAGGATCGTCGCCGTCGCCACCATGAGGCCGAAGAGGAAGAAGCCCGAGAAGATCCGGCTGTCGAACTTGAGGTGCATGTAGTAGGCGACGACGAGGGCGAACTTCAACGTGCCGAGCGCGAGGATCGTCGGGACGAGGATCGGCCGCAGGAAGGTCGCGTAGTAGGTCCAGACCTCGACCGCCGTGACGACGGTGAGGATGACGGCGATCTTCCAGTAGGTCGCGTCCGACGCGTGCGTCTGGTGCGCCGCCTGGTGGCCCGTCTGCGAGATGGCGTTGCCGTGGTCGCTCATGCGCGTGGCTCCTACGGGATCAGGTAGATGATCGCGAAGAGGACGATCCAGACGATGTCGACGAAGTGCCAGTAGAGGCCGCAGATCTCCACGTTGATGGCGTTCGCCGGCGTGAGGCGGCCGGTGAACGACCAGAGGAAGAGGGAGAGCAGCCAGACGACCCCCACCGTCACGTGCGCGCCGTGGAACCCGGTCAGGGTGAAGAAGGTCGCGCCGAAGAGGTTGCCGCCGAGCGAGAGCCCCTTGTGATAGAACTCCGTGAACTCGTAGACCTGGAAGCCCACGAAGATCGAGCCGAGGGCGGCGGTCATGAAGATCCAGAAGCGGAACTTCCGCATGTTGCCGGCGGTGATGCCCGAGAGCGCCAGCACCATGGCGAGGCTGCTCATGAGGAGCACGAACGCGCTCACCGACGTGAGCGGGATGTTCAGGATCCCCTCGCCGAGCGCCGTCGTGTGCGGCGTCGGTCCGACGGCGTCCCGCCCCTTGTAGACGAGATAGGTCGCGATGAGCGACCCGAAGAACATGCAGTCCGAGCCGAGGAACGCCCACCAGAGCATCTTGCGGTGGTCGAGCCCCGTTGCCGTCGCGTGCTCGACGCCGTGCGCGTCGAGGTGGGCGGTGGCGGAATGGGTTGCGGACATGGGTTGTCGTCTCCTCGAGATGTCGTTCGGCCTAGCTGGCCGGCTCGAAGGCCCACGCGAAGAAGCCCGCGAGCATGATCCCCACGCCGGTCAGGAAGACCGGCACCGAGTGCGAGACGCCGCCGGCGCCCATGGCCAGCAGGCCCACGGCGGCGAACGCCGGCCAGAACGACGGGTTCGGCAGGTGGATGCCGTGACCGTCGCCGGCCGTGACCCCGGTCTGGCTCCGCTCCTCCCAGAGCGGGTAGCGGCTCTGCACCGTCGGGACCACGGCGAAGTTGTAGGCCGGAGGCGGTGAGGGGATCGACCACTCGAGGGTCGGCGCGTCCCACGGGTTGACCGGCGCGCGGTCGCCGCTGCGCAGGCTCTTCATGAGGGTCCAGATGAAGACCAGGAACGCCAGCATGAGCACGAAGGCGCCGATGGTCGAGGCCATGTTGAGGCCGCCGAGCCCGAGCTCCTCGTGGTACGTGTAGATGCGGCGAGGCATCCCCAGGAGCCCGATCATGTGCATCGGGAAGAAGGTGAGGTTGAACCCGATCAGGGCGAGCCAGAACACCACCTTCCCGAGCTTCTCGTCGAGCATCTTCCCCGTCATCTTCGGGAACCAGTAGTGGAAGCCCCCGAGGAGGGCGAAGAGCGCCCCGCCGAACAGCACGTAGTGGAAGTGGGCGACGATGTAGTACGTGTCGGTCTGCTGCAGGTCGGCCGGCGGCGAGGCGTGGTGCACGCCCGACAGCCCGCCCATCGTGAACATCGCGATGAAGGCGACCCCGTAGAGCAGCGGCGTCCGCATCGCGATGGACCCGCCCCAGAGCGTCGCGAGCCAGTTGAAGATCTTGACGCCGGTCGGGATGGCGATCGCCATCGTCGTGACGGCGAAGATCGCGTCGGCGAGCGGCCCCATGCCGACCGCGAACATGTGGTGCGCCCAGACGCCGAAGCCGAGCACGGCGATCCCGATGCCCGAGAGGATGACGAAGGGATAGCCGAACAGCGGCTTGCGCGCGAACGTCGGCAGCACCTCGGAGATGATGCCGAAGGCCGGCAGGATCAGGATGTAGACCTCCGGGTGGCCGAACACCCAGAAGAGGTGCTGCCAGAGCACCGGATCACCGCCGCCCTGCGGGATGTAGAAGTGCGTCCCGAAGTACCGGTCGAACGTGAGGAGGATCAGCGCGACCGTGACGACCGGAAACGCCAGGGCGACCAGGACGTTCGTGATGAGCGTCATCCAGACGAACGGCGGCATCCGCATCAGCCGCATGCCCGGCGCGCGGAGGTTCACGATCGTCACGATGAAGTTGAAGGCCGAGGCGAGCGACGAGACGCCGAGGATCTGGAGCCCCACGAGCCAGTAGTCCACCGACTTGCCCGGCGAGTACTGCGGCGAGGTGAGGTTCGCGTAGCCGAACCACCCCGTGTCCGGCGCCGCCCCCGCGATCCAGCTCCAGTTCAGCACGAGCGCCCCGGCGAGGAAGACCCAGTAGCTGAACGCGTTGAGCCTCGGAAACGCCACGTCCCGCGCGCCGATCATGAGCGGCACGAGGTAATTGAAGTACATGGCGTTGAGCGGCATGATCGCCAGGAAGATCATCGTCGTGCCGTGCATCGTGAAGAGCTCGTTGTAGGTCTGAGCCGTCACGAGGTCGTTGTTCGGCACGGCGAGCTGCGTGCGGATGATCAGCGCCTCGATGCCTCCGAGCAGGAAGAAGACGAAGGCGCTCACACCGTAGAGGATGGCGATCCGCTTGTGGTCGACGGTGGTGATCCAGCTCCACACGCCGCCGGCGTACGGGCTCACCGCCGGGGCGGCGGCGGCCGTTGCGCCCATGGCTCTCGTCGTCATTTGAGGCTCCCGAGGTAGGCGACCAGGGCCTGCACGGTCTCGTCGTTCAGGTTGAGGTTGGGCATCTTCGACCCGGGCTTCACCGCCGGCGGGTTCCTGAGCCACCGCGCGAGGTTCTCCGGGGTGTTCGGCATCATGCCTGCCGCGATGGTGTGGCGGCGGGCGAAGTACGTGAGGTCGGGCCCGATGACGCCGGCAGCGGGCGTGCCCGCGATCCGGTGGCACCCGATGCAGGCGCTGGTGATGAACGCCTGAGCACCTTTGGCCGCGAGCGGATCGGTCGTGTCCGGCGGCTTCGGGGCCTTGAAGTCCTGGACCCAGCGGTCGAACTCCGCCGGCTCGGCGACCACCACGCGGAAGCCCATGTTGGCGTGCGAGGCGCCGCAGAACTCCGCGCACTGGCCCCAGAAGAGGTCGGCGACCTGCGGGGTCAGGCTGATGTGGTTCACGTGGCCGGGAACGAGGTCACGCTTGCCGCCGAGCTTCGGCGCCCAGAAGCTGTGGATCACGTCCGCCGACTCGAGGGCGATGTCGACCTTGCGCCCCCTGGGGAGCCAGAGGTCGTTCGCCGTGACGATGTCGAGCTGCGGGTAGCGGAACTCCCACCACCACTGGTGCCCGATCGCACGGACCTGCAGGTTCTCCTCGGCGGGCGGCGCCTGGGTGTCGAAGATCGTCTGCACGGTCGGCACCGCCACCGACGCCAGGATGAGCGCCGGGGCGAGCGTCCACGCGATCTCGATCCGGGTGTTGCCGTGGACCTGGGCCGGAAGCGGCTGGCCGGGCCTGCGGCGGAACCGGAAGATCGCATAGATCAACAGGACCTCGACCAGGATGAAGATCACGATGGACCACCAGATGATGGTCCAGAAGAGGTCGTTGATGGTATGCGCGAAGTCCGAGTGCGGATCCATGGCGTTCTGGACGTACTCGCCAGCGCAACCGGACAGCAGGATCGTCAGAGCCGGGAGGACGACACCGGACAGGAAGCGGACCCGTCCGGGCCGCGCGTATGTGCCGTGTGCCACGCTGTGGACCACCTTCGCAAGAGAGGGTGACGGTCAGTTTGCTGGAGACCAGGGTAGTTTTGATCTGAAACAGTAGCCCGGTCAAGTGATACCTGGCACATGCTTGGTTTTGCACGACTTTATCGGCGCCGGGCCTCTCCGGAAAGCTCCGTAACCGCTCGAAGCGTCCGCCTGTCGAGTCAGCGGGCCGACGGGCCCGGCCCTGCGGGGCTGTCGCGGCGCCCGCGGCTGCGGCGGGCGAGGGTGCGGCGCTGTCCCGGGTGGGGCGTGTCTCGGGGAGGCGGGCCGGCTGGCGCCGGCCCGCCAGATGGGCGCTACTTGCCCTTGAGGGAGAGGATGTAGGCTACGAGGGCGTGCCGGTCGGCCTCCGGGAGCGAGGCCCAGGAGACCATCGCCGTTCCGGGCACCCCGTTGGTAATGGTCTGAAAGATCTGGTCCGGCGAGCCGCCGTGCTTCCACTCGTCGTCGGTCAGGTCCTGCGGCTTCGGGTTGAGGGCCGCGGCGGCCGGCCCGTCGCCGTGCCCGCTGGCGCCGTGGCAGGTGGCGCAGTTCTGGGCGAAGAGCTGCTGGCCGCGCTGGACGTCACCGCCGCCACCGCCACCGCCCGCCGGGGCCGCCGCGACCTGCGTGCCGCCGCCTGCCCCGGGGCTCGCCTCGGTGGTCGCGCCGGCGGGCGACTCATCGGCGGCCGGTGCTGCAGGGGAGGCGGCGGCCGTGGGGCCTGCCGGGGACGTCGCCGCCTGCGGGCTCGAGGCGGCCTGACCGCCCGGCGCCGGAGATTCGCCCTGGCTGCAACCGGCGGCGAGCCCGCCGCCGAGCAGGGCCGATGCCATCAGTGCTGCCACGCGCCCGGAAACCGGGAAGAGCTGTCGCATGTGAGTCCTCCTTACGGGAGACCAGGTGAGTTAATTAGAGGAGACGCTGCCGGGGGGCGCGGTCTCGAGGACCGGGTGAACAGGCGAGCAAGAAGCGCGCCGGCCTGTCGCGAGCCTGGGTGGCGCTATCCTATCGCGTCCGGACGCTCGCTGCCGGTAGCCGGTCAGGGGATCTGCCCCACGTCCTGCGGCGCAGCGCCGGGTCCGTGCTCGGGCGAGCGATCGGGAGAGGCCCAGTGAAGCTGCGCGGATGTCGGATCGCTGCCGGAGTCGTGCTGGCCGCCCTGGTCGCCGGGTGCGGCGGCGCCAGCGGGGACGACGCCGGCACGTTCAGCCTCCAGATCGGCGACACACCGATCGACGGTACGTCGCGCGCGGTGGTGACGTTCGACCGGGTGGAACTGGTCGGTGAAGGGGGGCGGCTCACGGTCTGGCAGGGGTTCGAGACGGTCGACCTCCAGCGGCTCGGCGGCTGCGTCCTCTTCGACCTCGTCCCGCCGACCACGGTCCCGGCCGGGACCTACGCGGAGATCCGGCTCGGCATCGTCGCGCAGGACGACCCGCGGTTCCGATCGACCGACGAGCTGCCCCACCCGAGCTTCGTCGACCTCGGCGGCGCCGACGTCCGGCTGCTCAGCGTGCCGGGCGGCGGGCAGGCCGAGGCCAGGATCCCGGGGCCGTTCGTCGTCCCCGACGGCGGCTCGCTCGGCGTCCTGGCCGACCTCGACCTGCGCCGGTCGATTCGCACCGTCGCGTCCGGCGCGGGCGCCCGGTACATCCTCCGGCCCGTCCTCAGGACGGTCGAGGACGCGCAGGCCGCCGCCATCCGGGGGACGGTCCGCAAGGCCGACGGCTCGGCCTTCTCCGCCGCGGAGGCGCCCGTGGTCTACGCGTGGCGGGGCACCGGCTCGCTCGTCGATCCCACGACCGACTTCGTGGATGCGGCGAAGGTGGTCGCGTCGGCCATCCCGCGGCCGGCCGGCGATCCGGCCGAGGGGGAGTACTGCCTCGGGCCGCTCGAGCCGGGCACCTACCGGGTGACGGCCGTGGCGGGGGTCGAGACGGTGGCCGCGCTCGACGGTGCGCTCCTCGACCGGTGGGACGGCCGCTACGCGCCCGCCGAGGTCGACGCGCCCGTGACGGTCGGCGCGGCGCAGACCGCCGACGGCGTCTCGTTCACGCTCTCCCCCCTCTACTGATCCGTCCCTCGAGAGCGCCCGTCAGACCGCCCGATCGCCGGGGAGCGGCGCTGGCGCTCGCCGCTGCGCTGGCGGGCTGCGGCGCCGGCGAGGAGCAGGGGACCGGGACCTTCGGCCTGCGGATGGGGGACGCGCCGATCGAGGGCGCGGAGCGCGTCGTCGTCACGTTCGACCGCGTCGAGCTCGTCGGCGCGCCGGGCCGGGTGACGGTGTGGGAGGGCCGACGGTCGGTCGACCTCCTCGAGTTCCGGAACTGCGAGCTCTTCGACCTCGTGCCGCCGACCAGCGTGCCGGCCGGCGTCTACGAGCAGGTGCGGCTCCACATCGTCGGCCCGAGCGGCCGGGACCCGATGCCGAACTACGTCGAGTTCGCCGGCGGCCGGCGCGAGGCGCTCGAGGTCCCGAGCGGCGGGCAGTCGGGCGCCAGGATCCCGGGGCCGTTCGTCGTCCCCGCCGGCGGCTCGCTCGGCGTCCTGGCCGACTTCGACCTCGGCAAGTCGATCCACCTCGTCGAGACGGGGAGCGGGAAGTACCTCCTCCGCCCGGTCCTGCGCGCGGTCGAGGACGTGCGGGCCGCGGCCGTCCGCGGCACGGTGACGGCGGTCGGGGGCGAGCCCCTGGCGCTCGAGGACGCCCCCGTGGTCTACGCGTGGCAGGGGACCGGCCCGCTCGTCGACCCCGCGACGCGCATCGTCGCCGCCGAGAAGGTGGTCGCCTCGGCCGCGCCGAGGGTCGACGGGAGCTACTGTCTCGGCCCCCTCGGGGCCGGAACCTACCAGGTCACGGCGCTCGCCGGGGTCCATCGGGCCCCGGTCGGAGACACCCTCGTGGACCAGTGGGACGGCCGCTTCACGCAGGAGACCTGGCCCGTCCCGCTGGCGCTCGAGTCGGGCGAGGAGGCGACGGGCGTGGACTTCTCTCTCTCGCCGATCCCGTAGCGTCGGCGCCGCGGCGCTCAGCGCCTCGCCTCCCACGCGTTCATGCCGCCCACCACGTTGAACACCTCGCGGAAGCCGGCGCGGGCGAGGAGGCTCGCCGCGACACTCGACCGGTAGCCGCTCTGGCAGACGACGGCCAGGGGCGCGTCGCGCGGGGGGAGCCCCTCGCCCGACGCCAGCCTCGCCGGCAACTCGCCGAGCGGCAGGTGTCGGGCGCTCTCGAGGTGCCCCCCGCTCCACTCCGGCGGCCGCCGCACGTCGAGCACGAGCGGTGCACGCGCCGGGTCCTCGAGCCGGCGCGCCAGCTCGTCGGCCGGCATCTGCGCCAGCGTCGCCACGGGGCGGCCGGCGGCCGCCCACGCCGCGAGCCCTTCCTCGAGCACGCCGACCACCCGCTCGATGCCGACCCGCGCGAGCCGGATGCGCGCCTCCTCGGCGCGCTGCGGGTCCTCGGCCACGAGCACGACGGGGGTGTCGAGGCCGATCACGGCGCCGGCCCACGCGGCGAACTGCCCGCCGAGGCCGATGTTGACCGAGCCGGGCAGATGCCCGGCGCCGAACCGGGCCGGATCGCGCGTATCGAGCACGACGGCGCCGGCGGCCAGCTCGCGCGCCGCGGCCTCGGGCGAGAGGGGGGCGGGGGGCGGCAGGCCGGTGAGGAGGGGCGGACCGCTCCGGTTGATCTCGGCGTCGCGCCCGAAGTAGCCCGGCAGCTCGGGGAGGTCGGTCGTCATCATCCGGACGAACACCTCGCGCGACATCGGCGCGAGGGCGTAGTTGAAGCGGCGCTCGCGGCCGATGGTCGAGCGGGTGTCGGAGGAGAGGTTGCGGCCGCAGAGCGATCCCGCGCCGTGCGCCGGATAGACCACGACGTCGTCGGGCAGCGCGAGGAGCGTGCCGTGGAGGCTGTCGTAGAGCTGCCCGGCCAGGGTCTCGGCCGAGACGCCGCGCGCGGCCACGAGATCGGGCCGCCCCACGTCGCCGATGAAGAGGGTGTCGCCGGTGAGGACCGCAACCGGCCGGCCGCCCTCCACGACGAGCAGCGAGATGCTCTCCGGCGTGTGCCCCGGCGTCTCGAGGACGCGCAGGCGCACGCCGCCGAGCGCGATCTCGTCGCCGTGGCGGGCCGCCATGTGGGGGAAGGCGACCCCGGCACGGTGTCCGAAGACGATCGTCGCGCCCGTGCGCGCGGCCAGCTCCCGGTGGCCCGAGACGAAGTCGGCGTGGACGTGCGTCTCGACGACGTAGCGGATCTCGAGGCCGTGCCGCGCCGCCGCCTCCAGGTACGGGTCGACGTCGCGCCGGGGGTCGACGACCGCCGCGACGCCGCCGTCGCCGACGAGATAGGAGGCCTGGGCGAGACAGCCGAGGTAGATCTGCTCGAGGACCATGGGGCACCTCCGGGGAGGCGTCCGGGCCGGGCCCGTGCCGGCAGAGTCTCGGGGGAGGGCTCCGGCAGGGGCCTCCCGCCGCGCCACGTCGTTCGACCGCCCCCGCTCGGCGGGGGACGATACGGCTCCTGTCCCGGCGTGCCGCCCACGGACCGGCGTCACGGCGCCCGGGCCTTTGGCCCGGGGCCGCTTGCGCGGCCCGCCTCAACGCTCCGGTGCCGGCGGCCGCCGCGTTCCGGCCGGTCCCGCAACCGGCCGCTGCGGACGGGCCCTAGAGCGCGGCCGGCCGCTCGGGGGCGTCGAGATCGAGGCAGCCCTCGGGCGCGCGGCCGTCGAGGAGGGCGCTCACCACGTCCCGGTACCGCGCCTCGTCCGCGACGCCGGCGAGGACGAACCGCTCGTCGAAGACCACGGTCGGCACGCCGGTGAAGCCGAGCGCCCGGGCGCCGGCGTCGTCGGCGAACGCGTCGGGCAGGAACGCACCCTGCTCGAGCCCGATGGCGAGCGGCGTCGGGTCCAGGCCGACCGCCGAGGCGCACTGCAGGATGACGCCGGGGTTGCCCGTGTCGCGCCCTTCGACGAAGAGCGCCTCCTGCAGGCGCCGCAGAAGCACGAGGTGCGCCGCCATCCCGGCGATCTCCTCGGCCCCCTTGACGGCCGCGGCCGCCGGCAGGGAGAGCGGCATGCGCGCGAGCTGCCGGCGCGCCCGGTCCGGGTCGATCGCCTCGCCGCCCGGCTGCGCCTTCGCCCGCGCCCACCCGGCCAGGATCGCCTCGGTCCGCGCGGCCTGGTCGGGCCATCGCCTGAGCGCCTCGGTCTCGTCGCGGGCGAGCAGGAACACCTTCCCGGCGAGCGTCACCCGGTCGCCGAACGCCTCCGCCACGCGCCGCAGCCGGACGGCCGAGAGGAACGACCAGACGCAGACCGGATCGTGGAAGAGGAGGATGCGGACCGGATCGCCCATGACGGCAGAGGGTAGCGCTACCCTCCGGGGATGCCCTCCCCGCTGGGACACGCACTCGCCGGGCTCGCCCTGGCCGTCGCCCTCGCGCCCGGGGCCCGCGTCGCGTCGGCGGCCGTTCTCGCCGTCGCGGCGAGCCTGTCGCCCGACCTGGACTTCGTCCCGGGCCTCCTCGTCGGCGACCCCGGACGCTACCACCACCACGGGGCGAGCCACAGCGTGGGGGCCGCCGCCGCGGCGGCCCTCCTCGGCGGCGCGCTCGCGGCCTCCCCTTACGGGCGGGCAACCGGTCTCGCCTCCGTCGGCGCGGGACGCGCGGCGCTCCTCTGCGGGCTCGCGGTGCTCGCGCACGTCGTCCTCGACGCGCTCGCCGTCGACACGTCGCGGCCGTACGGGGTCGCCCTCCTCTGGCCGTTCGACGGCGCGTACCTGATCAGCCCGTGGACCCCCTTCGCCGACATCCAGCGCGAGGAGAGCGACGCGTCCGCCTTCTTCCGGACGCTCGCGAGCTCGCACAACCTGCGCGCCGTGGTCGTCGAGGCGGCCCTGATCGGCCCGCTCGTCCTCCTCGCGGTGTTGGCCCGCCGCCGGACGCGATGACCGACGACGCGCGGTTCATGGCAATGGCCCTGCGGGAGGCCAGGCGGGCGGCCCGCCTCGGCGAGGTCCCGGTCGGGGCCGTGCTCGTCGGGCCGTCGCCCGACGGCGCGGCGGTCGTGCTCGCGGCCGGCCACAACCTGCGAGAGGCCCGCCAGGACCCCACCGCGCACGCCGAGATGCTCGCCATCCGCCGCGCGAGCCGCCGCCTCGGCGCCTGGCGCCTCACCGGGACCACGCTCTACGTGACGCTCGAGCCGTGCCCCATGTGCGCGGGCGCGCTCGTTCTGGCACGCGTCGCGCGCCTGGTCTTCGGCTGCCGCGACCCCAAGGCGGGGGCCGTGGGGTCGCTCTACGACCTCGCCCGCGACCGGCGGCTCAACCACCGCCTGAGCGTCACCGAGGGGGTCCTCGGCGACGAGGCGGCGGCGCTTCTCAGCGACTTCTTCCGGGCGCGGCGGCGCGGCGGCGAGGCGGCCCGACGCTGAAAAAACGGAGCGATTTCGAGGCTTTCGGAGACATCGCGCGCTTGACGCCCCCGGACGCCGGTGGTACAGTCCCCTACCAGTTTTCGCCGGTTGCGCGGAGAGATGGCCGAGCTGGTTGAAGGCGCTTGACTCGAAATCAAGTGTACCCGCAAGGGTACCGGGGGTTCGAATCCCTCTCTCTCCGCCACCTCTGTGGAGGCGGGGTGCCCGGGGCGCCCCGCGTCGCCTGCATGCCCCGGAGAGATGTCCGAGTGGTTGAAGGAGCACGCCTGGAGAGCGTGTAGGCTGGCTCAAACCGGCCTCGAGGGTTCGAATCCCTCTCTCTCCGCCAGACACGCAGCAGCCCCGCCAGGCCGGCGCCGTGAGCGGTGGTCGCTGGGTCCTTCGCAACGGAGCGCGGCGAACCCCGCCAGGTCCGGAAGGAAGCAACGGTACCCGTTTCCTCCGTGTGCCGAAGGGGTGCCTAGCGATCACCCTTGACGGCGTCGGCCGGGCCCGGGGCGACCCGGACCCTGGCCGACCCGGAGTACCGATGGCCGACACCGGCGCCGCCTACCAGGTCATTGCCCGCAAGTGGCGTCCACCGACGTTCGACGACCTCGTCGGGCAGCGGCACGTCGCCCGGACGCTGCAGAACGCCATTCGCACCGGCCGTCTCGGCCACGCCTTCCTCTTCACCGGTCCGCGCGGGGTCGGCAAGACGTCGGCCGCGCGCATCCTGGCGAAGGCGCTCAACTGCACCGCCGCCCCCGGGCCCAACCCGACCCCCTGCGGCGCCTGCGCCTCGTGCGAGGCGGTCGCGGCCGGCACCGCGGTGGACGTCGTCGAGATCGACGGCGCGTCGAACAACGGCGTCGACGAGGTGCGGGAGCTGCGGGAGAACGTCAAGTACCTGCCGGCCTCGTCGCGCTTCAAGGTGTACATCATCGACGAGGTCCACATGCTGTCGACGGCGGCCTTCAACGCCCTCCTCAAGACCCTCGAGGAGCCGCCGGCGCACGTGAAGTTCGTCTTCGCCACGACCGAGGTCCACAAGGTCCCGGCCACCATCCTCTCGCGCTGCCAGCGGTTCGACTTCCGCCGCATCCCGCTCGACGAGGTGACCGCGCGCCTCGGGACGATCACCGAGGCCGACGGCGTCAAGGCGGACGTCCGGGCCCTGCGCCTCATCGCGCGCCAGGGGGAGGGGAGCATGCGCGACGCGCAGAGCCTCCTCGACCAGGTCATCGCCTACGCGGGCAGCGGCGAGGTGACCGAGGCAATGGTGCGCGAGGTGCTCGGCATCTCGGACCGCGCCGCGGTCCGCGACCTCGCCGACGCGGTCCTCGCGCGCGACGCGGCGGCGGCCCTGGTCGGGCTCGACGCGCTCTACCGGGGCGGCTCGGACCTCCGGCAGCTCGCGCGGGACCTCCTCGAGCACTTCCGGCACCTGCTCCTCGCCCGCGTCGCCGGCGCGAAGGCGCTCGAGGCGGAGCTCGGGCCGGACGACGCCGCCGAGGTGGTCCGCCGTGCGGAGGGGCACGGCGTCGACGAGCTGCAGGCGCTCGTCGGCCTCCTCGTCAGGGGCGAGGAGGAGCTCTCCCGCGCGCCGGCCCCGCGGCTCGCCTTCGAGGTCACGCTGATCCGCATGGCGCGCGTGGCCGAGCTGCGATCGCTCGGCGACATCCTGGCCGACCTCGACCGTCTCGGCGCCCGCCTCGGCGGCGGCGACGGGACGGCCGGCTCGGGGAGCGGTCCGGACGGCGGCAAGCGCGGGCCCGGCTCGGCCGGGCCAGGCCGCGGGGGTGCCGGGCACCCGGCCGAGAGGTCGGGTGCCACGGGCGGAACGCCGCGGAGCAGCGCCGCCCGGGCGTCCACGGGCGAAGGCGGGCCTGCGCGCGGCGGCCGCGGGGCAGGGGCCGCGGCGCCCATCGAGCTGACGCCCGAGCGGTGGGTCGACGCCGTGCAGTTCGTGGCGTCGCGGAAGCCGGCCCTCGGCGCGATCCTTGAAGAGGCCGTGCTGCTCGAGGCGGCGCCCGGCCGGGTTTCGCTCGGCATGCCCGAGGGCAACCCCTTCCACGAGGACACGCTTGCCGACGCGGCGCGTTCCGGGGTCCTCACCGACCTCCTCGCGCAGGCGACCGGCCGGCGCTACGAGGTGCGGGTGGGGCGACTCACGGCCGGCATGTCGCCTCTCGCGCCGTCGGTGGCCGAGACCGCCGAGGCCAGGGCGAGGCGCGAGCGGGACGCGCTCCTCGCCGAAGCGCTCGCGCACCCGGTGGTGCAGGCCGCGGCCGAGGTCTTCGAGCTTGCGCCCGACGCCCTCGCCGTGAAGCCGCTCGCGAGCTAGGGTCACGGAGGACGCCGGAGCGGACGCCGGCCGCGAGCCGTTAATGGAGATTCGCATGAACAAGAACATCGGCCAGCTCCTCAAGCAAGCCCAGAAGATGCAGCAGAAGATGCAGGAGCTGCAGGAGGAGCTGGGGAAGAAGACCATCGAGGCGACGGCGGGCGGCGGCATGGTCACGGCCGTGGTCAACGGCAAGCAGGAGCTGGTGTCGCTCAGGATCGAGAAGGAGGTGATCGACCCGAACGACGCCGCCATGCTCCAGGACCTCGTGGTCGCCGCCGTCAACGAGGCGATGGGCAAAGCCCGTCAGCTCGTGGCCGACGAGATGGGGAAGCTCACCGGCAGTCTCGGGCTGCCCGGCCTCGGGGGCCCGGGCGGTGGAGGGTTTCCCTTCTGATCCCCTACGCCGGCCCCATCGCGGCCCTCATCGCCGAGCTGGCCAAGCTGCCGGGGGTGGGGGAGAAGACCGCCTCGCGGCTCGCCTTCCACATCCTGCGCGCCCCCCGGGGGGACGCCGACGCGCTGGCGCACGCCATCTTGCGGGTCAAGGACGAGATCCGGCTCTGCGGCACCTGCTTCAACGTGACCGACGTCGATCCCTGCCGCATCTGCGCGGACCCGAAGCGGGATCCGGCGCTCATCTGCGTCGTCGAGGAGCCGCCCGACCTCCTGGCCATCGAGCGGACGCGCGAGTACCGGGGGCGCTACCACGTGCTGCACGGCGCCCTCAACCCCATCGAGGGGGTCGGGCCGGAGGCGCTGCGCATCCGGGAGCTGCTCACGCGCCTCGCCGACGGCGAGGCGCGTGAGGTCATCCTCGCCACGAACCCGAACGTCGAGGGGGAGGCCACCGCCATCTATCTGTCGAAGCTCCTCAGGCCGCTCGGCGTGACGGTCAGCCGCATCGCCCACGGGGTGCCGATGGGGGGCGAACTGGAGTACGCCGACGAGGCGACGCTCGCGCGCGCCCTCGAGGGGCGCCGCGCGTTCTGACCCTCGCGCCGAGCGCCGCGACCGACCGACGGCCGCCCGCGGAGTTGCGGGCGAAGCCGGGGCCGCGGGCCCGGCGGCGGCCGGAAGGTCTCGTTCGGCTTACGGTTTCGTCCCCCTTCCCGCCCCTTCCCGCCGCTTGACAACCCCCACGGCCTGGTATAGTGTCCGCGCCCACTTGCCCGAGAGCGCGCCCCGGGCGCGCCCCGAGTCGGCTCCGGAGAATGATCGCGCATGGCTGGTCCGTCGCTCGTCATGTATGAGGGTGAGTTCAAGCAGATCAACGCCCTCATCGAGAAGCTGTGCCGGGAAGCCAACGCCAAGGTCGTCTTTCTGGTCGACAAGAACGGTCAGCTCATCGCGGCCACCGGCGAGACCAACGGCCTCGACACGACCTCCCTCGCCTCCCTCACCGCCGGCAACATCGCCGCGACCGGCGGCCTCGCGAAGCTGATCGGCGAGAAGGAGTTCTCCGTCCTCTTCCACGAGGGCGAGCGCGACCACATCCACATCACGCTCGTCGGCTCGCGCGTGATCCTGGTGGTCATCTTCGACCAGCGCTCCTCGCTCGGGCTCGTGCGGCTCAGGGTCAAGAAGGTGGCCGACGAACTCGGGACGATCTTCGGCGCGCTGCTCAAGAAGGTGGAGGCGACCAACCACGACGCCGACTCGCCGTTCGCCGAGATCACCGACGACGACATCGACAACCTCTTCCGGGAGTAGGCGGCCGCGATGTCCTTCATCAACTACTCGTCGCGCGAGATCAACTGCAAGATCGTCTACTACGGTCCCGGCCTCTGCGGGAAGACGACGAACCTGCAGTACATCTTCGCCAAGACGAACCCGGACGCTCGCGGCAAGATGATCTCGCTCGCCACCGAGACCGAGCGCACCCTGTTCTTCGACTTCCTGCCGCTCTCGCTCGGCGAGATCAAGGGCTTCAAGACCCGCTTCCACCTCTACACCGTGCCGGGGCAGGTCTTCTACGACGCCTCGCGCAAGCTCATCCTCAAGGGGGTCGACGGGGTCGTCTTCGTGGCGGACAGCCAGGTGGACCGCATGGAGGCGAACATCGAGTCGATGGAGAACCTGCGGGTGAACCTGCAGGAGCAGGGCTACAACCTCGACACCATCCCGTTCGTCATCCAGTACAACAAGCGCGACCTGCCCAACGTCGCCCCGGTGGAGGAGCTGCGCGCCCAGCTCAACCCGCGCGGCGTCCCCGACTTCGAGGCCTGCGCCGCCACGGGCGAGGGGGTCTTCGAGACGCTCAAGGCGGTCGCCAAGCAGGTCCTCACCGAGCTCAAGAAGAGCGCGGGGGCCTAGGGTCCCGCGCGGACCCGCACGCCCGCTCGGACGCGATCGCCGCCCGGTTGCTCCGGCCGGCGGCATACCGCTCGCCTTCCGGCCGCCGGCCCCCGTCCGGCGCGCGCTACGATTCCCCCGAGACGAGAGCCGAATGCGTTCGCATCGCGCGCACGACTCGCCGGCCTTTCGCCTCGAGTGGGCCGAGCCTGCCGACGGCCGGGCGCGCCTGCGCATCACCGGTGCCCTCGTGCTGCGGGATGCCGCTGCCTTCTCGAGGGAGGTCCGCCGCCTGCCGCCCGACGCGAAGGTCGTGCTGGACCTCGCCGGGCTCACCCGCGTCGACGCCGGCACGGCGGCGCTCCTCGTGCGCCTCGCGTCCGCACGCGGGACGGGCGACATCGTCGGCGCGTCGGGTCAGGTCGCGGCGATGCTCGCGCTGGTCGCGCCGCGCGGCACGGTCCTCCCCCCCGCGCCGCCGCCCACGGGCCTCCTCGAGCAGATCGGTGGAGGCCTCCTCAACCTGCGGGACGAGGCGAAGGCGACGCTCGGCTTCCTCGGGGACGCCGTCGTCGCGGCGGGTGCGGCCATCGGCGCGCCGCGGTCCGTTCGCTGGCGCGACGTCGCGCCGCTCATGGAGCGCGCGGGCGCCGAGGCGGTGCCGATCGTCGCCCTCGTCAACTTCCTCGTCGGCCTCATCCTCGGCTTCCAGGCGGCGGTCCAGCTCCGCCAGGTCGGCGGCAGCATCTTCGTCGCCGACCTGGTGGGCATCGCCATGACGCGGGAGCTGGGACCGCTCATGACGGCGATCGTCGTGACCGGCCGCTCCGGCGCCGCGTTCGCGGCCGAGCTCGGCACCATGGCGGTGAACGAGGAGGTCGACGCCCTCGAGACGCTCGGCCTCGACCCGCATCGGTTCCTCGTCCTGCCGCGCACCCTCGCGCTCGTCCTCGTCGCGCCGCTCCTCACGGTCATCGCCGACGTCATGGGCATCCTCGGGGGCCTCGGCGTCGGCGTCGGCGGGCTCGACCTCACGGCCCTCGCGTACCTCACCGAGACCCGGCAGGCGCTCACGCCGTGGGACGTCGGCTCCGGCCTCCTCAAGTCGGTCGTCTTCGCCCTCATCGTGGCCCTCGTGGCGTGCGGCCGCGGGCTCGCCACGCGGGGCGGGGCGGCCGGCGTCGGGCGGTCGACGACAGCGGCCGTCGTGTCGATCCTCTTCCTCCTCGTTGCGGCCGACGCGGTCTTCACCGCGCTCTTCCACGTCTTCGGGCGCTAGCGGGGGGATGCGTCCGTCCGGGTCGTTCACGCCGCTCCGCGGGTCCGGGCGGCGACGTGCGACCCGGCGGGTCTAGCCCGGCCATGGCCGTCATCGAGGTCGAGGACCTGGCGATCGGCTACGACGACGAGCCGGTCCTCGAGCACCTCACCTTCGAGGTCGCGGACGGGGACATCTTTTTCGTCATCGGGGGCAGCGGCTCCGGGAAGTCGACCCTCCTCAGGGCCCTCGTCGGCCTCCTCCCGCCGCTCCGCGGTCGGGTCCGGGTCGCGGATGGCGAGTCCGCCGCGGCGCGGCGAGCGCCGCCGTCCCTCGGCGTCGTCTTCCAGTCGGGCGGGCTCTTCGGCTCGATGACGCTCGCCGAGAACGTGGCCCTCCCGCTCGAGGCCTGGACGGACCTCGACGCGGCCGCCATCGAGACGATCGTGTGCAGCAAGCTCGACCTCGTCGGCCTGCGCGGGGCGGAGCACCGGCTGCCGGCCGAGGCCTCGGGGGGGATGGTCAAGCGAGCGGGCATCGCCAGGGCCCTGGCGCTCGAGCCGCGGCTGCTCGTCCTCGACGAGCCCTCCGCCGGGCTCGACCCGGTCGTCTCGGCCGAGATCGACGACCTCGTCCTCGCGCTCAACCGGAGCCTCGGCACGACGTTTGTGATCGTGTCCCACGAGCTCGCGAGCATCCTGACCATCGGCCGGCACTGCATCATGCTCGACCGCGAGGCGCGCGGCATCATCGCGCGGGGCGACCCGCGGCAGCTCGCGGCCCGTGCCGAGGACCCGAGGGTGCGGCGCTTCTTCGACCGGATGCCGGCACGGAGGTGACGCCATGGCGACGACCCCCGCCACCAGGTGGAAGCTCGGCCTCTTCGTCGTCGTCGGGCTCGCGCTGGCGATCGGCGCTCTCTTCTGGCTCGGCGTGAGCGCCGTCGGCCGAGAGACGCTGACGATCGTGACCTACTTCGACGAGTCGGTGCAGGGTCTGAGCGTCGGCTCGGCGGTCACGTTCCGCGGCGCGCCGATCGGAACCGTCTCGCGCATCAGCGTCGCGCCGGACCGCCGCCGCATCGAGGTCGAGTGCAGCATCCTGGTGGACAGCCTCGAGCGCCTCGGGCTCGTCGAGCCGAGGGCCCTCTTCGACAGCAAGACGCGGGAGATGCCGGCCGAGCTCCGCACGCAGCTCACGCTGGCCGGTCTCACGGGCCTCGCGCTCGTGCGGCTCGACTTCTTCGACCCGGAGGCCTACCCTCCGCCGGCGCTCCCGTTCCCGACGCCGCCCAATTACATCCCGTCGGTGCCGTCGGTGTTCCGGGACATCCGCGAGGCCGTCCTGGTGGCGCTCGCCCGGTTGCCGGACCTCGAGGCACGGCTCACGGGCGTCCTCGGGAACACCGACGATGTGCTCGCGGAGGTCAAGGGCCTCGTGCGGTTCCTCGGCGCGGAGGACGGCCCGCTCGTCCGGCTCCTCACGCGGTTCGACCGGGTCGGCGGCTCGCTGGACCGACAAGTCCAGGAGGCGCACCTCGGCAAGACCGCTGCGTCCGTGCGCGGCGCGGCGGACGCCCTCGCCGAGGCTGCGCGCAGGCTCGGGGCCGCCAGCGCCGAGTTCGACCGGGCCGCGCAGCGCGTCGCCGACGCCTCCGAGCAGGTCGGCCGCAACGCCGACGGCGTCGCCGCGGACCTGCGCGGGACGCTCGAGGACCTCGGCGAGTCGGCCGAATCGATCCGCGCGCTCGCCGACTACCTCGAGCGCGATCCCGGCGCGTTGCTGAGGGGCCGAGCGCCGGGCTCGGCCGGGCCTCCCGGCGGGGTGCGCGACGCGGGGCGGCGATGACCCGCCCCGTCCGGCGCCGAGGCGGCCGGTGGGGCCCCGCCGGGATCGCGGCGGCGCTGGCGCTGTCCGGCTGCCTCTCGGGGCTCGTGCCGGCCCCGCCCGAGACGCCGCGGTACTTCCGCCCCGATTTCCTCGAGACCGAGCCGGCCGGTACGAGCGGAGCGGCCGGCGTGGCCGGGCGGGCCGGCCTGCCGCTGCGGCTCCGGGAGGTGCGTGCGAGCGGCAGCCTCGGCGAGCGGATCGCGTGGCGCGCCTCCGACGTCGAGGTCGGCTTCTACGAGATGCTCAGGTGGACGGACCCGCCGGCGGCCCTGGTCGAGCAGGCGCTCGCGCGCGAGTTCTACGAGCGGCGGGGCTTCCAGCGGGCCGTGTCGGGCCAGGCTCCGGCGCTCGCCGTCACGGTGCTTGCCTTCGAGGAGGTCGTGGCCCCGGCCCACGAGGGGCGCGTCGCCCTGGCCGTGCTCCTGACCGAATCGGGCCGCGCCGTCGTCGACCGCGTCGTCGTCACCCGGCGGCCGGTGCCGGACCACGAGGCCTCGTCGCTCGCCCGGGCCCTCGGCGACGCCCTTGCCGAAGCGGTCGAGGAGATCGGCGCCCAGGTCGAGGAGGCGCTCCACGCCGCGCGGGCGGGGCCGGCGCCTTGACACCGGACGGCCCGGCTCTTACCATGACCTCTCTTCGCGCGCCCAACCCCACGGCGCGCCAGCCGTTATTCCTCGGTAGCTCAATGGTGGAGCAAGCGGCTGTTAACCGCAAGGTTGCAGGTTCGAGTCCTGCCCGAGGAGCCAACTGACCAGGAGCCCCGATCGCGGCGCCGCGATCGGGGCTTCGCGTTTCTCGCGCGGCGCGGTCGAGGCGCCGAGCCTCAGTCCCGAAGGATCACAAGGTCTCGGCCACGGAAACCGCCCCGCGGACCTCGCTCGGTGCCCCCGCCGCCACGGCTGCGCCGTCGGCCGGACCACGGCCTCCGGGTCGAGCAGCGCGAGAAGCACGTCGAGGTCGCCGCTGCGCGAGCCGCGAGGGAGGCCCGGACGAATTCCCGCCGGCGCGTGAGATCGGCATCGGACACCGTGGCCACGCCCTGTACCCGGCGGCGCGCACGGTTGGCGAGCTGCCGTGCCGCCGTCGGGGAGCGTCCCAGCCGTGCTGGCCAAAGCCGAACGCGCCGGCGGCAGGATCGCCGGGCCGGCGCAGACTGCAACCTCGGGCGGATACTTCGGCCACTTCACCGATCCAGACGGCTGCCTCTGGAAAGTCGCGAAGGGTTACGGGAAGGAGCCGTTCGCCGCGGAATGGCCCGTGCCGCCGCTCTGGCGCCGGCCGGCGAGCCCGAGCATCACGGTCCACCGGGGAGGCTCGATCCCCACGTCGCGGAGCCGGCGCGGCACGGCGCGCGACGTCGAGGTCGCCAGGCGACGGACGTCGACGCCGAGCGCCACGAGGAGCGGGACGGTGGCGGCGACGGTCCGGAGGTTGAGCCACATGGCCCGCGACACCGCCCGCCGGGCCGCGTGCACCCCGCGCGGGTCGGCCCGGAGGAGGCGGCGGGCCCACTCGGCGCCGCCGCTCACGTGGCGCCCCTCGTCCGCGTGGATCGCCGCGAGGACCGCTCCGGTGTCCGGGTCCACGAGGTCGCGCAGGGCGGCATAGAGGTGCAGCGAGAGCGCCTCGATCGTCAGGTGGGTGGTGGTGAGCCGCTCGGCCCAGGTGGGGGCGTCGTCCTGCCAGTCCATGAGCCGGACGATGCTGCGGGGCGGCGATGGTAGCCGCGGGTGACGATCCGGCCGGCGGGCGGCCGAGACGGCGCCGCCCGGCGGCATGGGAATCCCCCGCCGCACGAGCCAGTCCGCCCAGAGAGCGGCGTGCCGCCGCTCGTCGTCCACCTGGCCCGCCAGGAAGCCGATGAAGTCCGCCTCGACCTCCGGCGGCCCGCCGTCGCGGCGCGCCTCCTCGAGCCACCGCGCCATGGTCTCGGCGCCGCGTGCCTCGCCGTACCAGAACACGCCGCCGGCAAGCCGTACGAGCGCCTCGTCGGCACGGGAGCGGAGTCGTCCGTCGGGCAGGTCGGTCGAGGCGCGGGGGTGCAGGCGGGACAGCATCATCCGGGTCCGGTCCTCCAGAGCCTACGTCCGGCGCGAGCCGTCCCACAAGAGGCGGTGCGTGGCCTGCCGGGCAAGAGAGGGTCGGCCGACGCGGCACGCGGCCGCGCTACGGTGAGCGTGACGAGAACGGCGAGTACCAAGGAGGCCCTATGCGTGACACATCCGCGATACGGTCGGTGCCGGTCTGGTCCGCCCGGCGCGCCGGCCTTGCGTTCGTTGCCGGGTTCGTGTCGGTCCTGATCTTCCACCAGCTCATGTTCGCCCTCCTCTACGCCGTCGGGCTGGTCCAGGCGGCCCCCTACAACCTCCAGCCGGTCCCGCCCTTCGGCGTCCCGGCGGTGCTGTCGGCGGCCTTCTGGGGCGGCGTCTGGGGCATCGTGTTCGCCCTCGTGGAGCCGCGCTTTCCACGCGGCCCGGGCTACTGGGTCGCGGCCGTGCTGTTCGGCGCCGTGGCCCTGACGGTGGTGTTCTGGTTCGTCGTGGCCCCGCTCAAGGGCTTGCCGGTGGGCGGCGGCTGGCGGGCGGCGGCGTGGGTGCCGGGGCTGCTGGTCAACGGCGCCTGGGGGCTCGGCACCGCCCTGCTCCTGCGGGCGTTCGCCCGGCCTGCTCGCTGACGCGGGCGGCCGCCCCGGCGCACGGTCGCCAGGGGGAGCCGGCGAGGCGCGCCGCCGTGCCGTCGAGGGCGTCGAGGAGCCGGTCTACCACCCAGGGGCGGCCGGTGGCTGTTGGTCTTCCAGGCCGCCGGCCTGCGCGCCTGCAATCGGCTCGTCCCGGTCCGGTACCGGCATCGGTTTGCGGGTGAGCCGGCCGACCTGCCGCCCGGGCCCCCGACCGCGGTCCCCTGGCCAGCGGGGCTTTCGGCTCGAGCCACCTCGTACGCGCATCCTCGCCGCCGACGACGCGACCGGACTCGGCCATCCGCTTTCGCATTCTTGCGGAATAGTACGGACGCGTGCAGCCCACCCATCCCATGCGGCCGTCACAACACCGAGGCGCCCACGACCACACGCTAGACCCGCCCAACGGGCCTGTCGCCTGGTGGCAGTACCGCGAGAACGGCGTAGTGACGTCGGTGGGGATGTGCTGCCCTTCGATGGCCCGGAGTCCGGAGATTGCGTGACAGCTCCTCGAGCAGCACAGGCCCAGTCCTCTGAGGGCGCCCCGATAGCACCATGATAAGGGAGCTGGCGGCCCCACGCCTGGCGGCGTGGCGGCCGCCGGCGTGGACGTGGCGCCGGCAGTGGTCCAGGCCGACGGCCAACCCGTGAGCGCGCGCGAGGAAGGACACGCACGATGAAGATCGTCGTTGTCGGCGGCACCGGCCTGATCGGCTCGAAGACCGTCGCCATTCTGCGCCAGGGCGGCCACGAGGTCGTCGCCGCCTCGCCCGGTACCGGCGTCAACACCATCACCGGCAAAGGCCTCGAGGAGGCCATGGCCGGCACGCAGGTGGTGATCGACCTCGCCAATTCGCCTTCGTCCGAGGACAGGGCGGTGCTGGAATTCTTCGAGACCTCCGGCCGCAATCTTCTCGCGGCGGAGGCCGCAGCCGGCGTCCGGCACCATGTCGCGCTCTCCATCGTCGGAACCGACCGGATGCCCGACAATGGCTATTTCCGCGCCAAGGTCGCCCAGGAGAAACTGATCGAGGGGTCGGGTATCCCCTACACCATCATCCGCTCGACCCAGTTCCTGGAGTTCCTCGGCAACATCGCCGCTTCGGCTACGGATGGAAACACGGTCAGGCTTTCGCCCGGCCTGTTCCAGCCTATCGCAGCGGACGACGTTGCCGCCATCGTCGCCGATGTGGCGCTCGCGGCGCCGCGAAACGGGATCGTCGAGATCGCCGGCCCGGAACGAGCACCGTTGAACGAGATCGTCGCCCGCTATCTGAAGGCGCTCGGCGACCCGCGCGTCGTCGTGAGCGGCCCCGAGGCCCGATACTTCGGCGGCCGGGTCGAGGAGCGCTCGCTCGTGCCGCTGGGCGAAGCGCACCTCGGCCGCATCGGTCTCGACGAATGGCTCCGCCGCCCACAGGCACGAGCCTGATCCTGCATCCGCCAACCGAAGGAGAGGACTCCATGAAACGCGCCCTCTGTGCGCTGCTTGTCGCCGCCCTGCCGCTCGGCAGCGTCCTCGCCGCCGAACCGAAGTCGAAGAACGCCAAGGTGACCCTCGTCTACCAGCACGAGCTGCCGAACGTTCCCGGCAAGAGCATCAAGGGCGTGCTCGTCGAATACGGCCCGGGCGGGTACTCGCCTGCCCACACGCATGCCAGATCCGCCTTCATCTACGCGACCGTGCTCGAGGGGGCGATCCGCAGTCAGGTCAACGACGGACCGGTGACGACCTACCGGGCGGGCCAGAGCTGGTCCGAACTGCCCGGCGACCGCCACCGCGTCAGCGCCAACGCCAGCGAGACGAAGCCGGCCAGGCTCCTCGCGGTGTTCGTGGTGGACACGAACGAGACGGAACTGACGATCCCATCCGGGACCTGACGTCCTGGCGGTGCAGCAAGGTGCCAGGATGACGACGGACACGGTGACAGTCGAGGAGGCCGGGCGCTGTCAGATGACCGGGCGAGACCGCCCGGGCTCTCTTGTTCCGCCGACATGCAGGTAGAACGGCGCCGACCTCGTCGTGCGCCTGCCCAATCCGGCCGTAACGAGGAGGTCGGCGATGCCATTGCACTGGGCGTGAGTTTCTGAGCGGGGTCGCCGATCGGTTCGGCCTGTGGGGCCCGGCAGGCGCCGTGAACGTTGCCTGGGGCGACTTCCAGCACTTCACCGCGTACACCGCTCGACTGAACCCATGGGCGCCGACGCCGGCAGCGCCGGCGCTGGCCTGGGCCGCCACCGTCGCCGAACTCGTCCTCGGCGTTGCCCTCATCCTGGGGTTCTTCACCCGGTGGTCGGCGCTTCTGAGCGGAGTCCTCCTGCTCCTGTTCGCCTTCGGGATGACCGTCGGCACCGGGCTCAAGTCCGCTCTGGGCGCTTCTGTCTTCTCTGCGGCGGCCGCGGGATTCGCGCTCGCAGTTCTGGGGCCGGGGCTCTGGACCGCGGACGGCCGGCTCGGGGATCGCCACGAGGTCGCGCGAGCACCCGGCGGCGCGGTACCCCTCGGCCCTCCCGAGCGTCCCCGGCGATCCTCGGTGGTCTCGATCCGGGAGCGCGCCGCGGTCACCCGCGCCCGCGCGCTCGGCGCGGCGGCTCCTCGACCAGTCCACGCAGACGCTCGATCGCGCGATCCCAGCCTGCGGAGATCGCATCGAGGAACGCCCGCGCCTCGTCGAGTCGGCGCGCATCGAGCGCGTAGAGCACCTCCCGGCCGCGCCTCTCGTGCGTGACCAGGCCGGCAGCCTCGAGCACCTGCAGGTGCTTCACGATCGCCTGTCGGCTGACCTTCGCCCCGTCGGAGAGCGAGGTGGCCGACAGGGCTCCGTCGGCCCTCAGCCTGGTCACCACCGAGAGCCTCGTGCCGTCGCCGAGCGCGAAGAACACGTCGGCGATCGTCTGCTCAGCTCCCCTCGACATACCTCTTGACGTTCTCCGCCTGCCCGGCCCAGCCCCCCTCGTTCATGCGGAAGGCCCGCTCACGTCGGTGCGGCGGCACCTTGTCGAATCCGGACTCCACGATCGTGAGGAGCGTCCCCTCGGCGACCGCCTCGAGGCGGAACTCGACGAGCGTCGATGATGGCGGCTTCGTCGTAGCAGGATGCCAGGGGGTCGGGACTATGTGCAACTCATTTGTTGCATGTCTCGGAGGCGGCCGCGAGCCCGAGCGTCACGGTCCATCGGGGCGGCTCGATCCCCACGTCGCGGAGCCGCCGCGGCACGGCGCGCGACGTCGAGGCCGCCAGGCGGCGGGTATCGACGGCGAGCGCCACGAGCGCGTGGCCGGCGCGTAACCTGTCGATCCGAGAGACGGTCGGCCGGCGGGCGACGAAGCTACCCGGAACCTGGTACCGACCGAGCAAGGATCGGCGTCCGCAGACACTCATGGATCCTCGCCGCCGTCCCATCGCGCTGCAGCACGCCCTGCTCGTCGGCGCCGGCCTCGCGGCCGGCCTCGCCATTCGCGCCGCCAACCTGGGCGGACCCGCCTTCGGGTACGACGAGCTGTATCACGTCTTCGCCGCGAAGGGCCTCCTCGACGGGGAAGGGCTCGCCTTGCCGTCGGGCAGGCCGTACACGCGCGGCGCCCTCGTGTCGCTCCTCACCGCGGGCGCGTTCGTGCTCTTCGGCGAGCACGAATGGTCCGCCAGGGTCCCGGCGCTCCTCTTCGGCGCGGCGAGCCTCGTCCTGATCTACGCCGCCGGCCGTACACTCTTCGGCCCGATCGCCGGGGTGACGGCGCTGTGGCTCCTCGCCCTCTCGCCCGAGGCGGTGGACGCCGATCGGTACGCGCGCATGTACAGCCCGCTCACCGCGTTCGGGCTCCTCGCGGCGCTCGCCGCGTACCGGGCCCTCGAGGGGGGCGGGCGGCGATGGGCGGTCGTCGCCGTCGCGGCCGCGGCCGTGGCGGTGCACCTCCACCCCGCGGCGCTCATGCTCGTCGTCGCCGTCGGGGCCTATGCGGCGTCGTGCTGTCTCGCGGCGGCGCTGCGCGGCGAGCGCCAACCACGGCGGCACCTCGCGCTCGCCCTCGGCCTCCTCGCGCTGGCCGCCGCCTCCGCCCTGACGCCGCCGGTGCGCTCGCTGGTCCGCGAGGCGGCCGCGACGCCGCTGCCGTGGTATCGGCCGGAGCCGGGCGACGTGCTCACCTATCACCGGCACCTCGCGGCGACGTACGGTTGGCTCTGGCCGCTCCTCTGGCCGGCCACGTTCGTGGCCCTGCTCACCCGTCCGAGGCCCGGCCTCTTCACGGCCCTGGCGTTCTGGCTGCAGCTCGTGATCCTCAGCGTGGCGGTGGCGACGAAGCACGTCCGCTACATCATCCATGTCCTCCCGTTCGCCTGGCTCGTCCTCGGCGGCGCGGCCCAGAGCCTCTGGCCGCCGGCGCGAGACGCCCTTCAGGCTCGCGTGCGAGCCTGGGTGCCGGGGCGGCTCGCGGGCGCGGCAGCATCGGCCGCCGTGCTCGTCCTCGCCGTCGCGCCGCTCGCCCGCCTGATGCCGTCGGTCCCCGCGGCGGCGTCCCGCCCGTGGCGGACCGAGGGCGCCTTCGCGACGGGGCACTTCGACGACTGGCGGGGGCTCGAGCGCGAGCTCCGTCCGCGTCTCGACCCCCGCGCCCTGCTCGTCACGCGCGTGCAGCTTGCGGCCCGGTACTACCTCGGCCGCCCCGCCCACCACCTCCTCTCGGCGCACGCGCGCCGAGGGGGCGGCGATTGGGAGCAACCGAGCCGGACCGACGACGACCAGGTGCAGCACGCCGGAGACCTGGCCAGGCTGAGGCGCCTCGGCGCGCCGGTCTGGCTGGTCGTCGAGGCGTGGCGCTGGGAGCAGCCGGGCTACCTCGACGAGGGGCTCGTGGCGGCGGCCGCACGTGACTGCCGGCCGGTGCCGGTCGGCGCCGTCGCCTTCGTCGTCTTCGCGTGCGACCCGATCACCGCCGTCGGCCTGGCGCCGGCCGCGGACCGGTCGGCCGGCGAGCGCGGGGGGACCCGGCCCGAGAGGGGCCGTTAGGGGCGGGTGAGGCGCGCCGCGAGCAGGTCGGCGAGCGGCGGCACGGCGGCGCACGCCGTGCCGGTGAGGACCAGCCCGGCCGGGCTCGATTCGGCGAGCCGCGTGAAGGGCGTCGGGCCGGGATCGACGACGATCATCGGCGCGCCCCTGGCGGCCACGGTCTCGCACATCCGCGCGGGGAGCGTCGTCGCGCCGCTGGTGCCGACGACGACGAGGAGGTCGGCCGCGGCGGCCGCCCGGAGGGCGCTCTCGAAGCGGAACCAGTCCTCGTCGTAGTA
>DASVDK010000178.1:0-15100 GCA_036381125.1 Thermodesulfobacteriota bacterium
GAGGCGAGGATGGGGGCCGCGATGACCGGGAAGCCGGCGCCGATCGCCCCCTTGACGAAGGCGGCGAAGGCGAGGCCGAGGGCGCCCAGCGCTGCGGCAGCGGGCGAGGTGGCAAGCGCGGCGAACAGAGGCTGTGTCTCCCTGGGAGCGAGCGCTTCTGGTACTATACGCGCCGCTCGTGGCAGTGTACACGGGCGCGCCGGAGCGGCCACGTGAGCGGCCGCGAGCCGTCGATGGACGCGCTCCGCGCCGAAGCGGAGCGGCTCGCGGCCGGCGCCGGCGGGCTGCCCGCGGGGCGCCTCGTGTTCGGCGAGGGCAACCCGCGGGCGGAGCTGGTCATCGTCGGTGAGGCCCCCGGCGAGACCGAGGCGCGGCTCGGGCGCCCCTTCGTCGGCCGCGCGGGCCGTCTGCTCGACGACCTCCTCGCCGAGGCCGGGCTCGATCGCGCGGACGCGTGGGTCACCAACGTGGTCAAGGTGAGGCCCACCGCGGGCGAGGGGCCGCGCCGGCGCAACCGTCCCCCGCGCGTGAGCGAGGTCAGGGCCTGGCTCCCCGTCCTCGACGCCGAGATCGCCGCCGTCGACCCGGCGGTGCTCCTGGGCCTGGGAGCGTTCGCGGGGCGCGCCCTCGTGGGGCCGGAGTTCCAGATGGGGCGCGACCGGGGCCGCGTCGTCGTCGGGCGGCACGGGCGTCCCTGCCTGGTCACGTACCACCCGGCGTACCTCCTCCGCCAGCACGGGGAGCGGTTCGCCGAGATCCGGAGACTCGCGGCAGCCGACCTGGCTGCCGTCGGTGTGAGGCTAGCGGAGCTGCGCGACGCGCGCTCCGGAGGGAGGTCATCCAGATGAAGAAGGCCACAGCGGCTGCCCTGGCCGCGGTCCTGGTCGGGGGCGCCGCGTCGGCGGCGTTCGCCCAGCAGAACCCTCAGAAGCCGACGCCGCAGTCCATCGCGGCCGGCAAGGCGCTCTTCGAGCAGAACTGCGCGACCTGCCACGGCGTGGGCGGCAAGGGCGACGGGCCCGCGGCCGTCGCGCTCAACCCGAAGCCGGCCAACTTCACGACGGGGCAGTTCAAGCACGGCGGCAGCGACGCGCAGATCTTCAAGACCATCTCGAACGGGGTGCCGGGCACCGCGATGGTCGGCTGGTCCTCGATTCCCGAGAAGAGCCGCTGGGACCTGGTGAACTACATCAGGAGCCTCGGGCCGAAGAAGTAGCCCCGCATCCGAAATCCCCTGGGGGCGTGCGCAGTTGACGGTGTACGCCCCCTGCGTTTGAATAGCCCCATGCCAACCGTCGCGTACCGTGGGGGCCGCCTCCACTGCGAGGAGGTGCCGCTCGACGCCATTGCCCGCGAGGTTGGCACGCCCACGTTCGTCTACAGCCACGCCGCCATCGTCGCCGCGTACGACGCCCTCGACCGCGCCCTGGCCGCGAGGCCGCACCTCGTCTGCTACGCGCTCAAGGCCAACGGGAACCTCGCCGTCGTGCGCGCGCTCGCCGCGCGGGGCGCCGGCGCCGACGTGACCAGCGGGGGTGAGCTCTACCGGGCGCTCGCGGCCGGCATCCCCGCCTCGCGCATCGTCTACGCCGGCGTCGGCAAGCGCGACGACGAGATCGCCACGGCGCTCGAGGCGGGCATCCTCGGCTTCAACGTGGAGAGCGAGGCCGAACTCGAGGCGATCGACGCGATCGCCGGCCGGCTGGGCCGCCGCGCCCGCGTGGCCATCCGCGTCAACCCCGACGTCGACCCGCGCACGCATCCGTACATCGCGACGGGGCTCACCGACACCAAGTTCGGCATCCCCATGGGGCGCGCGCTCGACGCCTACCGCCGGGCGCTCGGCCTCGCGCACCTCGACGTGGTCGGCGTCGACTGCCACATCGGCTCGCAGCTCACCGACCTCGCGCCGCTGGCCGAGGCGTTCGCTCGACTCAGGGCCTTCACCCTCGAGGTCCGCGCGCTCGGCGCGCCGCTCGAGTACGTGGACGTGGGCGGCGGCATCGGCATCCCCTACCACGAGGGGCAGGCGGCGCCGGACCCCGACGCCTACGCGAGGACCGTCCTCGAGGGGGTCGGCGACCTCGGGCTCACCGTCATCGTGGAGCCGGGCCGGTTCCTCGTGGGCAACGCCGGCGTCCTCCTCACCCGGGTGCTCTTCACCAAGCCCAGGGCGGTCGGCAACGGCGCCACGCGGTTCGTGATCGTGGACGCCGCCATGAACGACCTGATCCGGCCGAGCCTCTACCAGGCGCACCACGACCTCGTGCCGGTGGCCGAGCCGGCGCCGGGGGGGGAGCCGGTCGTCGCCGACGTGGTGGGGCCGGTCTGCGAATCGGCCGACTTCCTCGCGAAGGCGCGCCCGCTGCCGCCGCTCGAGCGGGGCGATCTGGTCGCGGTACGCTCGGCCGGGGCGTACGGCTTCGTCATGGCGTCGAACTACAACGCGCGCCCCCGCGCGGCGGAGGTGCTCGTGCACGGGCGCGAGTTCGCCGTGGTCCGCGCGCGCGAGACCTACGAGGACCTGGTGCGCGGCGAGACGATTCCGCCCTTTCTCCGGTAAGGAGGCTGCCCATGTTCCGTGGCGCCATCACCGCTCTGGTGACCCCGTTCCGCAACGGACGCGTCGACGAGGAGCGCCTGCGGGCCCTCGTCGACCAGCAGGTGGCCGCCGGCATCGACGGGATCGTGCCGTGCGGCACCACGGGCGAATCGCCGACGCTCTCGCACGAGGAGCACGACCGGGTCGTCGCGATCGTCGTCGAGCAGGCGAAGGGCCGCACGAAGGTCATCGCCGGCACCGGCTCGAACGCCACCGAGGAGGCGGTCCGGCTCACCCGGCACGCGCAGGAGGTCGGCGCCGACGGCGCGCTCCTCGTCTCGCCCTACTACAACCGGCCGACGCAGGAGGGGCTCTACCAGCACTTCCGGCGGATCGCGCGGGAGGCGAAGGGCTTCCCGCTCGTCCTCTACAACATCCCCGGCCGCACCGGCGTCAACATCCTGCCCGAGACGATGGCGCGCCTCGCCGAGATCGAGAACATCGTCGGCGTCAAGGAGGCCACCGGCAACCTGACCCAGGCGATCGAGACGCTCCACCGATGCCCGAAGGGCTTCGTGATGCTCTCGGGCGACGACATCCTCACGCTGCCGCTCCTTGCGGTCGGCGCAGTGGGCGTCATCTCGGTCAGCGCCAACATCATCCCCGCCGACGTGAAGGCGTGCGTGGACGCGTGGGCGGCCGGGCGGCCGGAGGAGGCGAAGCGCTGGCACGACAGGATGGTCCCGATCCACCAGGCGATGTTCGTCGAGACCAACCCGGCGCCGGTCAAGACCGCCATGGCGATGCTCGGCATGATCGAGGGCGAGATCCGGCTGCCGCTCTGCGGCCTCTCGGAGGCCAACACCGAGAAGCTGCGGGCGGCCCTGCGGCAGTACGGCCTGCCGGCCTGACGCCGATGCCCCCCATCGCGCTCGTCGTCACCGGGGCCGCCGGCCGCATGGGCGGCCGGATCCTCGCGCTCGCCAGCGAGGCGGGCGACTTCCGCCTGGTCGGCGCGCTCGAGCACCCGGGCCACGCCGCGCTCGGGCAGGACGCGCTCGCGCGGCTCGGCCTGCCGCCCGCCGGCGTGCCGATCGCCACCTCCCTCGGCGACGCCGCCTGGCGTGCGGCCGATGTGGTGGTGGACTTCTCGTCGCCCGAGGGTACGCTCGCCACCCTCGCCGCGGCCGCCGGACGGCCGCGCGGCTGGGTCATCGGCACGACCGGGCTCACGCACGCCCAGAAGGCCGAGGTGGCGCGGCTCGTCGGCCTGGCGCCCGCGGTCGTCGCCTCCAACATGAGCGCCGGCGTGACGCTCCTGCTCGCCGTGGTCGAGGACCTCGCGCGGCGGCTGCCGGACTTCGACATCGAGATCACCGAGGCCCACCACCGCCACAAGAAGGACGCGCCGTCCGGCACCGCCCTCTCGCTCGGCGAGGCGGCCGCGCGCGGCCGCGGCGTGGCGCTCGAGCGGGCCGGCGTCTTCACCCGCCACGGGCAGACCGGCGAGCGCCCGGCCGGCGCCATCGGCTTCCAGGCGATCCGCGCCGGCGACATCGTGGGGGACCACAGCGTCATGTTCGCCGGCACCGGCGAGCGGATCGAGGTGATCCATCGCGCCCACTCGCGCGACACGTTCGCCGCGGGGGCCCTCAGGGCCGCCCGCTGGGTGTGCGAGCCGGGCCGGGCGCCGGGCGTCTACGACATGCGACAGGTGCTCGGGCTCTGATGCGCCTCCTCGTTCTGATCGGCGCGCTCGTCCTCCTCGTGCTCCTCGTGCGGTCGATGACGGCCGGCGGCGGGCGGCGGACCGTCGAGGCCGCGAGGCGCAGGGTGGCCGGCGAGGAGCTGGTGCGCGACCCCATCTGCGACACCTACGTGCCGCGCAGCGCGGCGGTCAGCGCCGCGGTCGGCGGCGAGACGCGGCTCTTCTGCAGCCGCGCCTGCGCCGAGCGGTACCGGGCGGCGGCGTCGTGACGACCCCCGACACGTCGCCGTATCGCTACATCGTGGTCGAGGGGCCCATCGGGGTCGGCAAGACCAGCCTCGCCCGCCGGCTGGCCGACTCCTTCAAGGCCAGGCTCGTGCTCGAGCCGGTGGCGGAGAACCCCTTCCTCGAGCAGTTCTACAAGGACCGGCGGAAGTACGCCTTCCAGACCCAGCTCTACTTCCTCACGGCCCGCTACCAGCAGCAGCAGGAGCTGGCGCAGCCCGATCTCTTCGCGAAGGCGGCGGTCGGCGACTACCTCTTCGCGAAGGACCGGATCTTCGCCTACCTGAACCTCGACGACACCGAGCTGGCGATGTACGAGAAGGTCTACAAGATGGTCGAGCCGACCGTGCCCCGGCCGGACCTCGTCATCTACCTCCAGGCGCAGATCGACGTGCTGCGCGAGCGGATCCGGCGGCGCGGCCGTGGGAGCGAGCGCTGGCTCGAGCCTCGCTACCTCGAGGAGGTCGTCCAGGCGTACAATACGTACTTCTTCCACTATGCGGACTCGCCGTTGCTCGTCGTGAACACGACCGACGCCGACTTCGAGAACCACCCCGACGACTACGCCGACCTCCTGCGCGAGGTCCGCGCCATGGGGCGGGGGACGCAGTACTTCGTCCCCCGCCGGCGCTAGGCCCGAGGGCGCGCATGGACGGCCTCGGCCGCCGCAGGTGGGCGCTGGTCCTGGCCCTCGCCCTGGCCGCCTGGCTCGGCGACCTGCTGCGGCTGCCCTTCCCCTACGTGCCGCCCACGGCCAGGCTCCTGCCGGCCATCATGGCCGGGGCCTTCCTCGGCCCCGGCTCGGGCGGGCTCTCGCAAGGGCTCTTCGCCGGCGCCGTGCTGGCGGCGGCCGCCGCGGGGGTCGGCGAGGCCGACAGCGTCAGGGCCGCCCTGCCGCCCGACCTCGGCTACCGGCTCGCCCTGCCGCTCGCCGCGGCTGCGGCCGGTCACCTGGCCGGCCCCGACCGGAAGGCGACCGCGACCCGCGTCCTGGCCGGCGGCCTGGCCGCCCTCGCCATCGTCGACGGCCTCGGCGTTGCCGCCCTCGCCTGGCTGCTCCCCCCGAGGCTCCCCCAACCGATCGCCGCCTCGGGCATCCTGCGAGTCGGCGTCGCCTTCCCCCTGCCCTGGGACCTCCTCCAGATCGCCGTCGCCGCCGCCCTGGTCCCGCGCCTCCGCAGGCGGGCGCCCTGGCTTGCTTTCCCAGGGAAATCGCCGTAATATAACCGGTCCGCCCGAGGATCGGGCGGCGGAGCCCGAATGCAATGGCCGAGAACGGCGGGCAGGCGATCGCGACCAACAAGAAGGCGTTCCACGATTACTTCATCGAGGAGCGCTACGAGGCCGGCCTCGTCCTCTCCGGGAGCGAGGTCAAGAGCCTGCGCATGGGCAAGGCGAACCTTCAGGATGCCTACGCGCGGGTCATGAACGACGAGGTGTTCCTCCTCGGGGCGCACATCAGCCCCTACGCCGCCGCCTCGTACTTCAACCACGACGCCACCCGCACGCGCAAGCTCCTCCTCCACCGCAAGGAGATCCAGCGGCTCATCGGCAAGACGACCCAGAAGGGGCTCACGCTGGTGCCGCTCAGGCTCTACTGGAAGGACGGCCGCGCCAAGGTCGAGCTCGGGCTCGCCCGCGGCAAGCGGCAGTACGACAAGCGCGAGACCGCCAGGAAGCGCGAGGCGGAGCGCGAGATCTCGAAGGTCTTCAAGGCGTCGCGCCGCAGGCACGACGCCTGAGGGCGGCTGTTGCGCCGAGCCGACGGGCCTACGCCCGGAAGGCAGGGCGCCAGATCACAAGGGGGCGACAGGGTTCGACGGGGACACGGAAGCGGAAGGTGCGCGCCGAGGTGAGGAGCCTCGTTAAACAACCTCACACAATCAAGCGCCAACGACAACGTCGAAGTCGCGCTCGCTGCCTAGTGCAGCCCGGGCGGCCTGAAAGCCGCCCGGAAGTCGCCGTAACCCCCGCCTACGGGGCGACGGCGGCTCAAAGCTTGTAGGCTAGCCTCCTCCCGACGCCTGGGGGGGAGGGGGCGAAATCGTACCCGGGCTGGGCCGGATGGGATCCTGTCTCGGGGAGCCCGCCGGCCGACACCGAACCGGGGCTACGCGCGTAGGACCTTCACGTGTACGGTCTTCGGACGGGGGTTCGATTCCCCCCGCCTCCACCACTTCCTTGCTGGACTTCCCGGCAGCAACCCACTGGCGGCCATCGCAGGAGTTCCACATCGGAGTCTCCGGTGGCCGCTTCCGTTCGTCTGCGCTGCTCGCGGGTCATCGCAGCTCCGCTCGAGGTGCGCGGCACCGGCTCGCCGAGCGCCCCGCGAACCTCCTCTTCGTCCTGCGGTCGGCGCTGCGGGGAGCCGAGTCTTGGAGAGTCGAGCCGTTGCGGGCGGGCCGCTACGCCGCGCGCGCTGCTATCCTTCTCGTCACGGCTCGAGTCCCCGGCGAGCGGTCTGCGGGTTCCGTGCTCGCCGTCGGCAGCCACGTCCGGCAGGTGCCGGGGGCGCTCCCCGGGGCGCCCGCGATCGCGCCGATTCCGGCGCGGCCGGGCGAAGGCGCACCGCGGACCGGGCGACGCGGGGGGCGCGTGGGCGCTTCGAGTGGGCGAACCGGTGCGGCGGGCCCGAGCACGCGTGATCGGATCGAGGGGGCGGCCGGGCAATCCCGCGGCTGTATCCAGGGGAGGCAGGATGGCTGAGCGAGACGACGAAATCGCGTTCGAGTCCCTCAAGACCCGGTTCCTCGACGGCAAGCTCTCCCGCGAGGCGTTCCTCCGCGAGGCGACGGCCCTCGGCCGGGGCGCTGCCGCGTACGCCTGGCTCGGCGATCCGGACCCCGCGGCGGCGGGCGAGGCGGCCTCGAGCGAGCCCGGGCCGGCGGTATCGGCGGCCGAGGTCGCCAGGCTCGCGGAGCGGGCGGAGGTGATCACCTTCACGCCGAAGCCGGAGCAGTTCGCCTGGACCTTCGGCGGGGTCGCGCCGGTGATGCACGTCAGGCCAGGGCAGCTCCTCAAGCTCTGGACCGAGGACGCCTTTGCCGGCAACATCAGGACGAAGAAGGACCTCCCCTCCAGGGTCATCAGGTACCCGTTCGTGAACCCGCAGACCGGCCCCTTCTACGTCGAGGGGGCCGAGGTCGGGGACACGCTCGCGATCCACTTCGTCGACGTCCAGCCGGCGGCCAACCAGGGGATCAGCACGACGATCCCGCTCTTCGGCGGCCTGACACCGACCGCGTACACGCAGCTGCTGAGTCCGGCGCTCCCGGAGGTGGTCTGGATCTACCGGGTCAACCGGGACCGGGGCACCGTCGGCTACGACGCGAACGACTCCTCGTACTCGGTGGAGATCCCGCTCGAGCCGTTCCTCGGGACGGTGGGGGTTGCGCCGAGGGCGATGGAGGCGCGCAACGTGCTCGTGCCGGAGGCCTTCGGCGGTAACATGGACACCCCCGAGGCGAGGGCCGGCACGACGATCTACCTCGGCGTCAACGTGCCGGGCGCGCTCTTCAGCATCGGCGACGGGCACTACGCGCAGAGCGAAGGGGAACTCTGCGGTGTCGCGGTCGAGGGGCGGATGCGCACGACGCTCCTCGTCGACGTGATCAAGAACGTCTACGTCGACTGGCCGAGGCTCGAGAACGACGAGTTCATCATGACCGCCGGCAGCTACCGGCCGCTCGAGGACGCCTACCGGATCGCCTTCACACAGATGGTGCGCTGGGTGTCGGCCGAGTGCGGCCTGTCGGTCATGGATGCCTACCAGCTCGTCTCGCAGGTGGCCCGCACCCACGTCGCGAACGTCGTCGACCCCAACTACACGATCATCGCGAAGGTGGCGAAGCGCTACCTGAGGCCGGGCTCGGCCGTCATGAACGGCACGCACGGGAAGCTGAGGGCGCTCGCCCGGGCCCTCGGGGAGCGGGCGCGCGCCTCGGCGTGACCGGCCGGCAAATGGAGGAGATCATGACGCTCGCCCTTCGACGGCCCGGCGGCGGCAGTCCGGCGTACAGCTGCGATACGCTGGTGGCGCTCCCGGATGTCACGACCACCGGCACGACGATCCTCGGCAAGAACAGCGATCGGCCGGTCTTCGACTGCCAGCCGCTCGTCTACTCTCCGAGACGCACGGCCGGCCCGCGCGCGCGGCTCAGGCTCGCCTACCTGGAGATCCCTGACGCGGAGACGAGCTACGCGACCCTCGGGTCGAGCCCCTACTGGTGCTGGGGCTACGAGGAGGGGCTGAACGAGTTCGGGGTCGCGATCGGCAACGAGGCGATCTTCACCGCCACCTGTGCGGCTGCCGTCGCGGAGGCCCGGGCCGGGCGGCCGCCGGCCCCGGGGCTCCTCGGGATGGAGCTCCTGCGGCTCGGCCTCGAGCGGGGACGGAGCGCCAGGGAGGCGCTCGCCGTCATGACCGGCCTCGTCGAGGCGTACGGGCAGTGGGGCTCGGGGGTTCCCGCCTGCGGCCACGAGGCGGGGGCCTACGACAACTCGTACATCATCGCCGACCCGCGCGAGGCGTGGGTGCTCGAGACGGCCGGGCGGCGGTGGGTGGCCCGCCGCTTCACGGGCGGCACGGCCGCGATCTCCAACGAGCCGAGCATCCGGGACGCCTGGGACCTCGCGAGCGCCGATCTCGTCGGCTACGCCGTGGAGCAGGGGTGGTGGCCGGCCGACCGGCGCGGCGCGTTCGACTTCGCCCGCGCGTACGTGGACCTCGCCAGGCCGCTCCAGGTCTCGCACATCCGGGTCCAGCGATCCCGCCAGCTCCTCGCCGAGAAGGCGCGGGAGAAGGCCGTCTCGCCGGGCTGGGTCGCGCGGATCCTCCGGGACCACTACGAGGACACCTTCCTCGGCGGCCCCTACTTCAACGCGGCGCTGCCCGACTTCCTCAGTCTCTGCATGCACAGCCACCCGGCCGGCTTCACCTGGGGCAACACCGCCTCGTCGGCCATCTTCGTCCTGCCGGCCGATCCCGGCCGGCTCGCGCAGCTCTGGTGGACGCCCGTAACGCCCTGCACCGGCTGTTACGTGCCGTTCTTCGTCGACGCCGGCGGCGTGCCGGAGACGGTGTCGCGGGCCGGCAGCGAGAGGCGATCCGTGACGCCGCCCAACGAGGCGCGGCCCGATACGCCGGCGCCGGACTCCTACTGGTGGCGCTTCCGGACGCTCCTCGACAGGGTGAAGGGGAACGAGACGGGCGATCACTACCGGCATCGCCAGCCCGTCGTGCGGGCCCGTTTCGACGAGCTCGAGCGCGCGTTCGCGGCCGAGGCCGAGACGGTCGAGCGGGAGGCTGTCGCGGCGAGGCGCCGGGGCGGGACCGGCGGGGCAGCGCGGATGTTGCGGGACTTCACCGCCCGGTGCGTCGAGCGCGCCGCGGCGGCCGCAACCGAACTGATCGAGACGTTCGGCCGGGCGTGAGAGGCGCCGCCCCGGAGCCTGCAGCGGGCGGCCCGCGGTCCGTGCTAGACGGCCAGGTACCGGACGAGCTGGTCCCGGTCGCGTAGCTCCTCGCCCGAGAGGGTGGCGACGATCCGACCCTTGTCCATCGCATACGCCCGGTCGGCCACCTGGGCGATCAGGAAGGTGTTCTGCTCGACCAGGAGGATCGTCAACCCCTCCTCGCGCTTGAGACGGTTGAGCACGCGGCCGATCTCCTGGATGATGCTCGGCTGGATGCCGACCGACGGCTCGTCGAGGAGGAGGAGACTCGGCCGCCCGACCAGCGCGCGGGCGATGGCGAGCATCTGCTGCTGGCCGCCGCTGAAGGTTCCGGCGAGCTGGCGGCGGCGCTCCGCGAGGATCGGGAAGTACTCGTAGACGAGGTCGTAGCGCGGCCGATCCTTCGCGCGGTTGATCGTCTCCCCCATCACGAGGTTCTCCTCGACGGTGAGCTCGGGGAAGATCTCCCGGCCCTGCGGTACGTAGCCGATCCCCAGGGCGGCACGCCGGTCGGCCGGCAGCCGGGCGATGCTCTCGCCGTTCAGCCGCACGTCGCCCGAGCGGGGAGGGAGGAGCCCGATGACGGTCTTCATGAGGGTGGTCTTGCCGACCCCGTTGCGCCCGATGGTGGCGACGGTCTCGCCGGACTCGATGCGGAGCGCGACCCCCTGGAGGATGTCTCCGCCGTCGTAGCCGGCGCGCAGGTCCTCGACCTCGAGCCTCGGCCTCGCCCGCGACATGCTCACTGCTCCCCGAGGTAGATGCGCCGGACCTCGCGGTTCGATTCGATCTCCGCGAGGCTGCCGTCCGCGAAAACGCGGCCGTAGTGCAGGACCGTCACGCGGCCGCCGACCTGCCGGATGAAGGCCATGTCGTGCTCCACGACGAGCAGGGTCACCCCCTGACGATTCAGGGCGACGACGAACTCCGCGGTGAGGCTCGTCTCCCCGGGCGTCATCCCCGCCGTCGGCTCGTCGAGCAGCAGGAGATCGGGCTCGGTCGCGAGCGCGAGGCAGATCTCGAGCCACTGCTGCTCGCTGTGAGGCAGCTCGCCGGCGAGGACGTCCATCCGCGGCGCGAGCCCGAGCGTCTCGAGCGCCCAGGCGAGGCGGCCGTTCGCTGCGCCGCGTCCTGCGTTCCCGTAGGCACCGCCGGCGATGAAGAGGTTCTGCGCGACGGTGAGCCCCCGGTAGACCCGGGTCGTCTGGAACTTCTGGCAGAGCCCCTTGCGCACGCGCCTGAACGGGGGGAGGTGGGTGATGTCCTCGCCCTCGAAGCGGATGTGCCCGGCGTCGGGCCGGTGGATCCCGGAGAGAAGCGCGAAGAGCGTGGACTTGCCGGCCCCGTTCGGGCCGATGAGGCACCTGAGCTCACCCCCGGCGACCGTGAGATCGAGCTGATCGACGGCGCGGACCCCGCCGAAGGACTTCGTCAGCTTCTCGACCCGCAGGATCGCCTCGCGATCCGCGGCCACCTGCCCCGGCCCCGTCATCGCGTTCGCCCCCCCCGGCGCGCCTCTTCGCCCGCCCCGGCGGCTCCCGGGGACCCCCGAAGCGAAGCTTCGCGGGGCGGAAGTGCGGGACGGGGGCCTCGCGGGCGCTTGAGGCCGCGGGCGACGGTCACCACGATGCCGGCCGGGAAGAACAGCATCGTCGCGAGGAGCAGGGCGCCGAGGATGAGGAAGGCGTACTCCCCGCCCCAGACCGAGAGCGTGTCGGCGAGCCAGCGCAGCGCCAGCGTGGAGAGGAGGACCGCGAGCAGGCTGTGCCGCCCGCCGACGGCGGCCCAGATGACCGGCACCGTGGCGGCCAGCAGGCCCATGGTGGCGGGGTTGGTGTAGTTGCCCCACGAGACGTAGAGGACGCCGCTCACGCCCGCGAGCCCCGCGGCCAGCGTGAAGACCTGGACCTGGACGAGGTTGACGTTGTAGCCGAGGAGCCGGGTCCGCTCGACGTCGTCGCGGATGCCGATGACGACGTGCCCGTAGCGGGCGTTCACCAGGAGGCGCAGTCCCAGGTAGGTCGCGAGCATCAGGACCACGACGAGGAGGTAGAACGCGACCGTCGCCCCGCCGAACTCCACGCCGGCCACCTGGAGCGACGGAATGCCGGTCATGCCGTTGTAGCCGCCGAGGAGGACGGCGCCGACGCGCCACTGGTAGCCGGCCGTCTGGGCCATGAAGGTCTCGAGGATGAGCGAGAGGACGAGGGTGAGGAGCGGGATGATCCACCCGCTCACCTGCCCGTAGAAGACGAAGTACCCGAAGGCCGCTGCGACCAGGACGGCGGCGCCGACTCCACCGACGGCGGCCAGGAGCGTGGCCCAGGGGCTGCCGGCCAGGTTGCCCGCGAGGATGCCGTAGACGTAGCCGGCGATGCCGAAGAACGCCGCCTGCCCGAAGCTCAGGATGCCGCCGTAGCCCCACAGGAGCCCCAGGCCGAGCCCCATGGGGACGTAGAGGGCGAAGTTGGCGAAGTTCGACATCGCGAACACCGAGCCGACGAGCGGGTAGGCGAGCAGCGCCGCGCTCGCGGCGCCGAACAGCGCCCAGAAGACCGGCCCCCGACCCAGCTCCGCGGGACCGTTCAGCGTTCGCCACAGCGCCCGCATGCCCGTCCCTTCCTCAGGCCGATGCGCGCGCCATCCGGCGGCGCTCCCGGTCCTGGAGATAGCCCGACAGCCCGCGCGGGAGGAACCGGATGACGAGCAGCGCGGCCACGAGGAGGCCCATCCGCCCGATGAAGGTTCCCCAGACACTGGAAAGCGGCGTCGAGACGAGGGACAGCAGCCCGGCGCTCATGAGCGCACCGGCGATCGGATTGGCGCCGCCGCCCACGACGACCGTGATGAAGGCCACATCGACGAAGGTCGTCCCCATCAGCGGCACGATGGTCGTGGTCGGCGCGTAGAGCGCGCCCGTCAGCCCGGCCAGGGCGGACCCGACGCCGAAGGTGATGAGGTAGACCCGGCCGGTGTCCACGCCGAGGGCGCGCGCGACCTCGGCGTTCTGCATGGTGGCGCGGGTGCGGATGCCGAGCCGCGTCCGGTAGAGGAACCACCAGGCGGCCGCGATGACCAGGATCGCGATCACGAAGAGGAGCAGACGGTAGCCGCCGAACGAGTAGCCGCCGTACGAGAACGTCCACGCCGGCAGCGGCACCGATTCCATCGAGGGGCCGAGCAGGAGGAGCGTCCCCTGGCTGAGGATGAGGCTCACGCCCCAGGTGGCGACCAGCGCGCCGATCCTGTCCCGGTAGAAGCGCCGGATGACCGTCCGCTCGAGCAGCAGGCCGAAGAGGCCGACCCCGAGGACGCTCAGGATCATGCAGACGGGCAGCGGCAGGTTCGCCCGGTTGTACGCGATCGTCGTGATGTAGGCGCCCATCATGATCAGCTCGCCGTGGGCGAGGTTGATCACGTCGACCACGCCGAGGATGATCATCAGCCCGAGCGCTGCGAGTAGCAGCAGGGCGATGTTGTCGGCGTACTGGTAGAAGAGGCTGACGACCTGGGGCAGCGTCATGCCGGGGTGTCTCCGAGAGGCGCACTGGCGAGCGACCGGCCGCCGGTCGGAGACGGCGGCAGCTCTCCGACCGGCGGCCGGCGCGCGACGACTTCAGCCCTTACTTCTTGCCGAGGAACTTCTTGAAGAACGGGTCCTCGTCGGGAATGTACTGCTTCGACTCCGGGTGGCGCACCAGGTTCACCCCGAGGCGGCGCGTCCACCACGGCTCGATGTAGGGCCACTCGGTCACGAACGTGATGTTGTGGCTCTCGTCGCAGCGGGCAAGCCGGATGTACTGGCTCAAGGAGTGGGTCGCGGGGTCCATGAACACCCAGCCGGCCGGCGCCTCCACGCCGATGCCGGACTCGAGGGCGGCGATCACGTCCTCCTTCCTGGTCGTCCCGGCGAGGCGCACCGCCTTGGCGTAGAGGTGGGTCGCGACGTAGGCGCTGTGCCCTTCCATGGCGAGGTAGGGCTCGTCGGGGAACATCTTGCGCCAGCGCTCGACGAACTTCCGGTTGCGCGGGGTGGGGATCTCCTCCATGTAGCTGGCGGTCACGTGGAAGCGCGCGAGGGCCGGCGCCTTGAAGCGCAGGTGCTCGTACCCCTGCGCGATGTTGATGCTCGAGCCCATCGGGATCTTGATTCCCGCCGCGTTGGCCTGCGGGTAGTAGTTAGAGTGGTTCTGGCCCGTGATGTACATCATCAGCCAGTCGGGCTTCGCCTGCTGGATGCGCGCGATGCTCGAGCTGAACTGCGAGACCGAGAGCGGGATGAACTCCTCGCCGACGATCTCGGCACCGAGCAGCGGGGCGAAGGCACGCGTCCAGGCGGCCGAGAGCTGGCCGAAGTTGTAGTCGGCCGCGAGGATGTAGATCCGCTTGCCGAACGTCTGGACCATGTACTGCATGACCGGGACGATCTGCTGCTCGGGGAGCGCGCCCGTGCAGAACGTGTACTTGTCCGCGACGCCGCCCTCGTACTGGTTGTTGTAGAAGTAGAGCATCTTGTTCTGGTTCATGATCGGGCGGATCGCCTCGCGCTCGGCGCTGGCGAAGCCGCCCATGATCACGTCGACCTTCTCGTCGAGGATCAGGCGCCGCGACAGGGCCTGGAACTGCCGGTTGTCGGACTGCGGGTCGGGGGCGATGAGCTGGATCTCCCGGCCGAGCACGCCGTTCTCGCCGGACTTGACGAGGTAGTCGTCGGCCTCGTTCCAGACGACGTCGTCCTTCGTCGGCTCGCCTCCGCGGCCGGTGACCTTCGTGATGTTCGCCGTCGGCGGCTGGGGGGCGACTTTCGCGAAGACCCCAGGTCCCCCCGGTCCCTGCACACCGCCGGCGAGCGTCCAGCCCTCGTTGATCTCCTTGATGGCGAGCTGGGTGCCGCGCCACTTGTTGAGCCCGAAGATGGCGAAGTTGCCCGAGCGGTCCTCGAGCAGCCCGAACTTGATCGGGGCGCTGGTCGTCTGGGCCCGTGCGCGACGAGGGGTCGCGAGGCCGAGCGTGCCTGCGGCACCGGCGGCGCCGACCGTCTTCAGGAAGTCCCGCCGGGGCATGCCGCCTTCCGTCTGGGTGTCGGACTCGACCTCGTCACGGGAGGTCGG
>DASVDK010000179.1:0-5293 GCA_036381125.1 Thermodesulfobacteriota bacterium
GCCGATCGAGGCGCGAGCGCGGAAGGCCGCCTCGGCGGGCGGAAGCCCGGCGGGCAGCCGCACGAAGGCCGGGACCGCGAGCCCCGCGCGGGCGAGCCGCTCGCGGCTCTCCGCCTTGTTGCGCGCGGCGTCGACGGCCGAGACGGGGTTGGCCGGGATCCCCAGGCGCTCGGCCACGGCGGCCGCCAGCGCCGCCGTGTCGTCGTCGACCCCCACCACGGCATGCACGGGGTGGCGGGAGGCGAACTCGGCGGCGGCGGCGACGGCCCGCTCGCGGTCGTGGAACGGGAGCGTCAGGAACCCCGTGGGGTTGGCCGCCGCCATCACGTTGGGCTCCTCGGAGCCGACCGTGAGGTCGGCTCCGAGGCCAACGGCGGCCTTCATGAAGTCCTCCGCCCGGTAGGTGCCGGTCGGCAGGAGGAGGAGGAGCCGCGGCCTCAGGAGAGGCGCCCCCTGTGGAAGCGCTCGAGCTCGTCGTTCGCCTTGACGATGGTCTCGAGCCGGTCGACGACGGCCCCGAGCGAGGCGCCGGGGAGGCTCGCGTAGAGCTCGCCGTCGGCGAGCCTCGTGTAGACGCGGTTGCCGATGCAGCCGAGGCTCACCGCCGCCCGGCCGGACGCCTCGGAGGCGGGGATGGCGGCGCAGGTCGGCCGCCCCATGACCGTGCCGTCGGGCCCCACGCCGGCCAGCGTGGCGGCCTCGGTGAGGAGCATGATCTGCCTGGCCGTCCCGCGCACCATCACGACCGCCGGCTCCACCGGCGTCGCCTCGAGCGGCGCGTAGACGGCCACCTTGAGCGGCGTCCTGCGCCGCGGGATCTGCGCCACCTCCTCCAGGCGGATGTACTGGAGGTCGACCATCGTGCCGATGAGCCCCTCGAGCTCCTTTGCCGTGGCGGGCGGCAGCTCCACGGCATGCGTGTGGGCGCCGATGGGGCACGACATGTGGTCGGCCGCCTCGGTGTAGAAGGCGCCGGACTCGGCGGCCTTCGGCCAGTAGCCGCACCCGGCCGGTGCGGCGGCGGCGCGCGGGATCCCGGCGGGCGGCGCGTCCGGAAACGCGACCGCAACCGGCGGCGCCGCGAGGCCGAGAAGGGTCGTCAGGCGCCGGCCGGAAGCCCTGGCGGCATCGAGCGTCGTCATCGTCGACCGTCCTCCCTCACTTCTTCGCTGGCGAATAGTACGGGTTGGTCCCCAGCGCGTGCTCCGTGGTGTCGAGAATGGCCACCACCTCCGGCACCTGCTGCCGGATGGTGGCCTCGATGCCCTGCTTGAGCGTCACGTTGGCCATCCCGCAGCCCTGGCAGCCGCCGCCGAGCCGCACGTAGACGATCGCGTCCTCCACGTCGATCAGCTCGACGAAGCCGCCGTGCGAGGCGACGGCCGGGTTGATGTCCCGGTCGATGATGGTCTGGACCTTCTCGCGGATCCCCCGGTCCACCTCGCTCACCACCTTCGCCCCCTCCGCGATCGGCGGCACGCCGGACCGGAGCGCCTCGCGGATGGCGGCGCCGATCCGCTTGCCGATGACCGGCCAGGGATCGGGGTTGTCCTTCGTCACGGTCACCGTTCGACCCGAAACCGTGAGCGAGGTAACGCCGTCGATGTCGAGGATCTTTTCGGCCAGCGGAGAGCCGAGCGCTTTGTCGGGCGTGGCGAAGCGGATGGTCCCCTCCGGGTAGATCGGCCGGTCGACGACGAACCGGCAGGTCCGGTCGTCCACCGGTTCACCCGTGATCCTGATCTCGTCGCTCATACGGCCTCCTTGGTCGGTGTCATGTTCGTTCGAGAGAGCCCAACTGGCCCTCGGTCGGCTCCGCTCAGCAGAACCACGCTTCGGCGAGCCTCGGGGGACGCCTTCCCGCCGGCGCTCCAGCCGCCGGCACCTTCCGACGGGGCGCGGCGTCCTCGCCTGCCGGCGCTCCACTCGCCGGCACCATCCGTTGCGGCGCGGGCACGCCTCCGGCTCGGCAGGAGGCGAGGTCCCGGAGCCGCTCGAAGGTCGACGCGTGCGGCTCCCCCGTGCGCGCGGCCTCCTCGACCAGCGCCGCCGCCTCGCGCTGGAGCGCGTCCATGCGGGGGTCTGGGTGCCGCCACCGGTACGTGAACGCCGCCTCGTCGAGGTCGCCCAGGTGCGGCCGCATCGCGTCGGACCCGAGCAGGAGCGACCCGGGCGGCACGAGGAGCCTCAGCGTGTAGTGCACCGGGTCGATGTGCTCGACGAGCCCCTCGCCGTCGACCACCTCGAAGAGCTCACGATAGCTCTCGAGCGTTTCCCAAGGCGTGAACGGCACGAGCGTCGGTCGCAGGACGAGGCCGGCGGCTCGCGCGAGCGCCAGGACCTCGAGCACGTCGGCCCGCGTGTGCCCCTTGGCGAGACTGGCGAGCACCGTGTCGTTCAGCGACTCGACGGCGGTCACGACGAAGGCGCAGCCGGTCTCGACCAGCTCGGGAAGGAGGCGCCGGTGCCGGAGCAGGTGCTCCACCTTGATCGTGGCGTCGAACGTGACGTCCGGGAACTCGGCGTGGAGCGCCCGCGCCAGGCGCATGCCGTGCGTCGGCCCGTTGAAGAAGTCGGGGTCGCCGAACGTGATGTGGCGAGCCCCCGCGGCCACCTGCCGCCGGATGTCCTCGAGGACCACGTCGCGCGGCACGGCGAAGAACCGGCCGCCGTAGACCGGTGGAATCGGGCAGTGGCGACACGCGTGCCGACACCCCCGGCTGGCCTCGGTATAGCCGGCCACGTCGAGCCGCCCGTCGCCCCGATCGAGCGGCGCGTAGCGGGCGAGCGGCGGCAAGGCGGCCCGCGACGGCACGCCGAAGGACAGCCGCTCGAGGACCGGCTCGCGCGAGGGGGCCGGCGTCTCGCCCCGCTCGAGCGCCTGCGCCAGCTCGACCAGGCGCTGCTCGACCTCCCCGCCCAGCACCGAGTCGGCGCCGTGGCCGAGCAGGTGCTCGGCGTTCAGCGTGGCGTAGAGGCCGTAGAGGCAGACGTGCGCCCCGGGGTTGGCGGCCCGGACGGCCGCGAGCGCGCGCACGCCGAGCCGCAGCGCCGTGTGCATCGGGACCGAGATGGCCACGAGGCGGGCCCGCGACACCGCGGCGAGGTCGAGCCGCTCGGCGGCCAGGTCGAGTGCGGCCGGGCGGAAGCCCGCCCGCTCGAGGAAGCCGAGCGCCGAGGCCACCGCGAAGGGCTGGTGGCCGAGCTCGTAACAGGAAATGAGAAGCACCTCACCTTCGCCGCGCATGACGCTTCATGGTACCTCTTGACGCCAGCCCCCCGACCCTCTAGGCTCCTCGGGTATGTTCGACCTGCGCGCCGCCGCCTGCGCCTGTTGTTGTCGCCCCTCCGGGGCTGCGTGCATGCGCACGCCCCTGGCGGCCTCGGGCTCGCGCGCGCCGGTCACCCGGAGCGCCGCGCCGCGATAGCGGCGACACGCGGGACCTCAAGGGCCGCACCCCAACCGGCCCTGACGGCCCGCGGCGCGCCTCGACACTCCCGCTTCTCTCCTCCTCCACGCGCCCCGCCGGCCCGAGCGGCCCGCGGGGCGCGGCCGTTTTCGAGGAGAGACTCGGACATGGCGTCAGCGGCACACGTCGAGGCGGTCAAGAAGTCGAAGAACCCCCTCGACGTCCTCGAGGACATCCGGCGCTACGCGCGCGAGGGCCTCGCGGCCATCGATCCGGACGACCGGGACATCCGCTTCAGGTGGTTCGGCCTCTACACCCAGCGCCCCCTCGAGGACGGCTATTTCATGCTGCGCGTGAAGCTGCCGGGCGGTCAGGCGACGGCCGACCAGTTCGAGGCGCTGGCCGACATCTCGGAGCGGTACGGTTGCGGCGTCCTCGACGTCACCGACCGGCAGAACGTCCAGTTCCACTGGCTGCGGATCGAGGACATCCCGGCGGTCTTCGACGCGACGCCAGCCCTCGAGGCGGCGAGCCGCCACGTCACCGGGAACCGCGAGTTCTCGGACCTCCCGCGGAAGTACAGGGTCTCCATCGCCGCCTGCGGCCACCGGTGCACGCACCCGGAGATCAACGACGTGGCGCTCGTCGGCGTGTCGCACGGCGACATGCGCGGCTTCGACCTCTGGGTGGGCGGCGGCCTCAGCACGGCGCCTCGGTTCGCGACGCCGCTCGGCGTCTTCGTCCCCGAGGCGGAGGCGGTCGAGACGAGCCTCGGCCGCCCCCTCGCCGACGGGCCTCCGGCGCCCGACCCCGACGACCCGCTCGCCGACCGGCTCGAGGCGGACGGGCTCTCCGTCGGACGCCGCTCGTACCGTGCACAGACGATGGCCTGCACCGGCATCGAGTTCTGCAAGCTCGCCGACATCGGGCTGCTCGGCTCGCGGGTGAAGGTGGGCGGGGAGGCGCGGCAGGCCTACCAGGTTTACCTCGGCGGCCGCGGCGGCGCGCGGCGGCGCTCGAGGCGCTCGGGGCGGCCGAGAGCGACCCGGCGCACGAGGTGCTGACGCCGGGCGGCGCCGACGCCCCTGCCGACGACCCCATTGCGCTCGCGGCCGCCGCGGCCGGAGCAGGAGACCTGCCATGACGAAGATCTTCGTGATCCACGAGCACGACGTCTGGGTCGAGCCGCTCCGCGAGGCGTTCCGCGCGGAGGGGCTCCCCTTCGAGGAGTGGTTCCTCGACGAGGGCACGCTCGACCTGTCGGCCACGCCGCCCGACGGCGTCTTCTACAACCGGATGAGCGCGTCCTCCCATACGCGCGACCACCGGTACGCGGCCGAGTACACCGGCCTCGTCCTCGCCTGGCTCGAGTCGCACGGTCGGCGCGTCGTCAACAACGGCCGCGCCCTCCAGCTCGAGATCAGCAAGGTGGCGCAGTACGAGGCGCTCCGCGCGTTCGGCATCCGGACGCCGCGAACCGTGGCCGCGGTCGGACGCCGTCACGTGATCGAGGCAGCGCGCGCGTTCGAGCCGCCGTTCATCACGAAGCACAACCGGGCCGGCAAGGGGCTCGGCGTGCGCCTGTTCCGCTCCCACGACGCCCTGCGCGCGTACGTCGAGGGCCCGGACTTCGAGGTGCCGGTCGACGGCGTCACCCTCGTGCAGCAGTACGTCCAGGCGCCCGAGCCCTTCATCACCCGCGTGGAGTTCGTCGGAGGCCGGCTCCTCTACGCGGTCCGGGTCGACACCTCGCTCGGCTTCGAGCTCTGCCCGGCCGACGACTGCCGGACCGGCGACGCCTTCTGCCCGACCACGCCGTCGCCGGCGCCCCGATTCCGCATCCTGCCGAGCTTCGACCACCCGATCGTCGAGCGCTACCGGCG
>DASVDK010000180.1:0-6775 GCA_036381125.1 Thermodesulfobacteriota bacterium
ACGACCTCATCCCCAACCTGGTGAACACGGTGAAGGGCTTCGCGCAGCAGGAGCGCGACGTCATCGGCTCGGTCACGGAGGCGCGCGCGCGGCTGGCCGGCGCCCGGACGCGGTCCGAGCAGATCGAGGCGGCCCGCGAGGTGGAGGCGGCCCTCGCGCGCCTGCTCGTCGTCGTCGAGAACTACCCGCAGCTCAAGAGCGACGCGACCTTCATCCGCCTCATGGACGAGCTGGCCGGGACGGAGAACCGCATCGCCGTCGAGCGGATGCGGTACAACGAGCTGGTCGCCAACTACAACATCAGGATCCAGCAGGTCCCGACGAGCTTCGTCGCGGCGGTCGGCGGGTTCGAACCGGAGGTGCCGTTCACGGCCGCACCGGGGGCCCGCGACGTGCCGACGGTCGACTTCAGCCGGAGCCCGGCGCCGGCCGCCCCCGCGGCGTCGCCGGCGAACTAGGGAGCGGGAAGGGGTCCGGTGGCGAGCCACGTCATCGTCGATGGCTACAACGTCATCCGGCAACTGCCGGCGCTGGCCGACCGCGAGCGGTGGAGCCTCGAGGCGGGACGGACGGCCCTCATCGACCGGCTGGCGCGCTACCGCCGGGCCACCGGCCACCGCCTGACCGTCGTCTTCGACGGCGTCGAGGCGGGTTGGCACGAGGAGCAGCGGACGCGGGAGCGCGGCGTCGACGTCGTTTACACCGCCCGCGGCACGCGCGCGGACGAGACGATCGTCCGGATCGCGCGGGACGCCTCGCGAGGGGCCGTGGTCGTCGTCACCGCCGACCGCGAGGTCGCCCGCCGCGTCGAGCGGGGCGGCGGGGCGGTCGTGTCGCCCGCGGCCTTCGAGGCGCGCCTCGACCGGACACGCGACGCCGGCCATGCCGGCCGTCCGCCGGCAGAGGCGGGTGCGCCGGCCCCGGCGGACGCCCCCGACCCTGCCGAGGGGCGCGACGACGACCTCGAGGACGCCGGCCCGAGGCCCGGCAAGCGGGGCAATCCGCGCAAGGCGCCGAAGGCCGAGCGCCGGGCGGCCCGCCGGATGCGGACGCTGTGATCGCCGTCGGGCTCATGTCGGGCACCTCGGCCGACGGGATCGACGCGGCCGTCGTCGACCTCCCGCCCGCCGGGACCCCGGGGGCGGGCCGGCTCCTCGCGCTCACCCACCACCCCTACCCCGCGGGCGTCTCCGCCCGCGTCCTCGCGGCGGGCGAGGGGCGCGCGACGACGGCGGAGATCTGCCACCTCCACGTCTACCTCGCGGAGCTCTTCGCCGAGGCCGCGCTCGCCGCCATCGCGCGGGCGGGGCTCGCGCCGGACGACGTCGCGGTCATCGGCTCGCACGGGCAGACGGTGTACCACGCGCCGGAGCCGCGCGAGGAGCCGTCGCTCGGCTCACGCCCCGTCCGGGTGCGCGCCACGCTGCAGCTCGGGCAGCCGCAGGTCATCGCCGAGCGGACGGGCGTGACGACGGTGGCCGACTTCCGGCCGCGCGACCTCGCGGCCGGCGGCCAGGGGGCGCCGCTCGCCACCTACGCGCACGCGCTCCTCTTCGGCCGCCCCGACGCCGCCGTCGCCGTGCAGAACCTCGGCGGGATCGCCAACGTCACCTTCGTCCCGGCCGGCGCCGGACCCGACCGGGTCCTCGCCTTCGACACCGGGCCCGCCAACATGGTCATCGACGGCCTCGTCCGGCTCGCGACCGGCGGCCGGGAGACGTACGATCGCGACGGCACCCGCGCGGCGCGCGGCCGCGTCCACGCCGGGCTCCTCGAGGCGCTGCTCGAGGAGCCCTACTTCGCGCGGCGGCCCCCCAAGTCGACCGGCCGGGAGCGGTTCGGCGAGCCGTACCTCGCGGCCGTCCGGTCGCGCGGCGCGGCGCTCGGCCTCGCCGACGACGACCTGGTCGCCACCGCCACGGCGCTCACCGCCTGGTCGGTCGCCCGGGCGTACCGGGACTTCCTGCCGCAGGCGCCCGGCCGGGTCCTCCTCTGCGGCGGCGGCGCCCGTAACCCCACCCTGGCGCGGATGATCGCGGAAGCGGCCGCCGAGACGTTCCCGGGCGCCCCGCCCGTCGTGGAGGCGACCGACGCGGCCGGCGTGCCGGCCGAGGCGGTGGAGGCCGTGGCGTTCGCCGTCCTCGCCCGCGAGACGCTCGCGGGCCTGCCGGCCGGGCTTCCGCAGGTCACCGGCGCCGCGCGGCCGACGGTGCTCGGGGTCGTCGCGCCCGGTCGGCGCGCCGCCGATCTCTTCAGGGAGAGCCGTTGATGCCCACGTACTACGAGGTCGTTCGCGACCTCCTCGCCCGCGCGGAAACCACCCAGGGGACGACCCTCGACGCCGCCGCGGAGGCCGGCGCCGCCGCGATCGCGGCAGGCCGCCTCCTGCACGTGTTCGGCAGCGGGCACTCGGCCTCCGTCGCGGCCGAGGCGTTCCACCGGGCGGGCGGCCTCGTCCCGGTGAACGCCATCCTCGAGCCCTTCCTCTCCCCCTTCGCCCCGCCCAGGCAGGTCTCGGCCATGGAGCGCCTCCCCGGCCTCGCGGCCACGCTCCTCGACGCGAACCGGGTCGAGCGAGGCGACCTCCTCCTCGTCGCCTCGAACTCCGGCATCAACGCCCTCCCGGTCGAGATGGCCATCGAGGGCAAGGCGCGCGGCCTCACGGTGGTGGCCGTCACCTCGGTCGCCCACTCGCGGGCCGAGGCGCCGCGGCACGCTTCCGGCAAGCGGCTCTTCGAGCTCGCCGACCACGTGCTCGACAACGGCGGCGCGCCCGGCGACGTCGCCGTGCCGGTGCCGGGCGGTCCCGAGGGGGCGCGCATGGGCCCGACCTCCGGCGTCGTCGGCGCCTTCCTCGTGAACGCCTGGGTGGTGCGGATCGCCGAGCGCCTGGCGGCGCGCGGCATCCGGCCGCCGGTCTACGTCAGCGCGAACGTCGCGGGGGGCGACGCGCACAACCGCGAGGCGGAGGCGCCTTACCGCGGCCGCATCCGCCTGCTGTCCTGACGGCGGGGGCGCGATGGGGGACCGCCGCCTCCTCGTCGCCGGCCGGCTCCTCACCCCCGACGGGGTCGTCGAAGGGGGCGCCTGCGTCGAGGTCGAGGACGGGTACGTCGCGCGACTCGGCGTGCGCGCCGGCATCGAGGCGGCGCCCGGCATGCCGGTGGACGACTTCGGCGAGGAGGCCTGGCTCGCGCCCGGCTACGTCGACCTCCAGGTCAACGGCGGCGGCGGCTCCGACCTCATGGCCGGCGCCGGGGCGCTCGCGGTGGCCGGCCGCGCCCACCTCGCCCGCGGCGTCACCGCCTGGTGCCCGACGGTCATCACCGCGCCGCGCGACGCCCTCCTGCGAGCGCTCGACGACCTCTCCCGCGACCTCGAGCGGGCCGACCCGGCGACCCTCCCGGCCTGCCTCGGCCTCCACGTGGAGGGGCCGTTCATCGCCCACGGCGCCCGCGGCGTGCACGACCCCGGCGCCCTGCGCGACCCCGACCTCGCCGAGGTGGACGCCTGGCAGGCGGCCGCGCGGGGCCGCGTCCGGCTCGTGACGCTCGCGCCGGAGCGGCGCGACGCGCTCGCCGCCGTGCGCGGCCTCGTCTCGCACGGCATCGCCGTCTCGATCGGCCACACCGAGGCGACGGCCGAGCAGGTCCGCGCGGCGGCCGACGCCGGCGCGCGCCTCGTGACGCACACGTTCAACGGCATGCGGGGGCTCCACCACCGGGAGGTCGGGCCGGTCGGGATGGCGCTCCTCGACGAGCGCCTCCACCCCGCGATCATCCCCGACGGCCTGCACGTGGGGGCCGACGCGCTGCGCCTCTTCCACCGGCTCGCCGGCTCCCGCCACCGTTCCGGCCGCGGCTTCCTCGTCACCGATGCGGCAAGCCCCGCGGGGCTGCCGGCCGGCGCGACCGGGACCTTCACGATCGGAGGCCGGCCGGTCGCCTACGCGGCGGGCCGGGTCACCGACGAGGCGGGCCGGCTGGCGGGCAGCGCCCTCACCATGGACGCCGCGGCCGCCACGTACGCGCGTCTGGCCGGCGCGTCACCCGAGTCCGCCCTCCGGATGGCGACGGAGCGGCCGGCGCGGGCCCTCGAGGCCGGGCTCGCGGCCGGACCCGGCGCCGCCGCCTCCCCCCTCGCGTCCGCCGGCCGCCTCGTGGTCGGCGGTCCGGCCGACCTCGTCGCCGTCGGCCCCGACCTCGCGCTGCTGGCCGTCTACCGCCTCGGCCGGCGCGTCGGCGTCTGAGCCGGCCGCAGCCGTCCCCGGCCTTGCCGCCGAGCAGGCCACGGACCTCGCGCCGACGGGCGGATCGCCGCCGTCGTCAGGGCGCGCCGGCCGCGGCGACCGGCACGAAGAGGTCGAGGTCGATCGCGGCCGCCATGGCCGCGTAGCCTGCCGGGTTGGGATGCACGTGGTCGCCCGAGTCGTACTCGGGGCGGAGACGGTCCGGGTCGGTCGGGTCGCGAAGCACGGCGTCGAAGTCGATCACGCCCCGGTAGGCGTCCGCCTCGCGTATCCAGGCGTTCACCGCGTGGCGGACGGCGTGCATCGCGGCGGGGTTCGAGTAGGTGCGCGGCCCGATGGTCGCGCCGACGACCGCGATGCCCCGTTCGGCCGCCCGCGCGGCGACCTGCTCGAGCGCGGCGATCACCTGGTCGGCGCCGGCGCCCCTGGCGATGTCGTTGCTCCCGTGGAAGAGGATCAGGTGGCTTGCGCCGGCGAGGTCGAGGGCGTCGGCGTCGAGCCGCTCGAGGCCGGGCGGGCCGGCGCCGGGGCTCGACGGCCAGGCGAGGAGGGTGTTGCCGCCGATGCCCGCGTTGACGACGGCGCGTCGCTCGGCCGCCGGCCGCTCGCCGAGCCTCCGCGCCAGCCGGTCGGTCCACCGGTCGTAGCCGTCGGGCGTGGCGCCGACCCCCTCGGTGCTCGAGCTGCCGAAGGCCACGACCGCGCCGGCCGCCGTGGAGAGGACGTCGATCCCCGCCACCCAGAGCGTCCAGCCGGTTGCCGCGACGAAGGGTGATGCGCCTTCCTCGCCCACGGCGTCGCCGGCCCCGGCCGCGGTCCGGTACGAGGTCACGAGCGCGTTGCGGTGTCCGCTCGCCGGGGCCTCCGGGCCGGGCACGTAGAGGCTCACGGCGAGGTCGGCCTGCTCCTGGACCGGCAGCTCCACCGGATCGCTCGTGACGCGCGCGCCCGGCGGCAGCGTCACCGCGAGGTCGCCGCCGAAGGTCACGCGGCGCAGCGTCCCGGGGACGACCGCCGCGCCCGCCGCCCGCAGGCCGACCGAGACGCCGCCGAAGGTGACCGCCGTCTCGCCGAACCGGTTCTCGAGGCGCACCCGCAGCGCGGTCCCCGAGGCGGTCGGCCGCAGGACCATGCGCACGGTCGTGTCGGTGACCGCCTCGCCGGCCGGACCACGGGCGTCCTGAGCGGCGCCGACCGCCGCCACCCACCGGCGCGGCGCCTCGTCGGGCGACTCGCGCCAGACCTCGCTCCCACCGCACCCGACCAGGAGCAGCGCCGACGCCACCGGCGCCGCGAGTGCGCGGGCGAGCCTCGGCATGCCGCCCGGCCAGGCAAGGGGCGTACCGCTACCCGGGTAAACCCCAGCCTGGCGACGAAGAGGCAGGAGACCCGGGCTAGCGCTCGATGTAGACGACCACCTCGCCCGCCTCGACCGCCACGCGAAGGGGGTCGAGGCCGGCGCCGAGGGGGGGACCGGCGACGCAGGCGCCGGTGTCCGGCTCGTAGAGGGCGCCGTGGGTCGGGCAGACGAGGTAGCGGCACTCGCGGTCGAAGAACTCGTTCTCGAACCAGTCGAGCGACACGGGAATGTGCGCGCACTCGTTCACGAACGCGCGGATCGTGCCGTGGTAGTTGAGGACGAAGCCGCCTCGCCGGCGGCCTCCCGCCTCCCAGGAAAACTTCGCGGTCGCGCCGTGCGGGAGGTCGGCCGCGTTGACGACCGGGATCCGGAGCGTCATCCGCGCGCCTCGGTCGGATCGAGGCCGCGGGTCGCCAGGCGCGGCGCCGCGGCCCCGGCGCGGGCGAGGACCTCGGCCGCGAGCGCCGCGTGCGCCTCGCAGCCGACCACCCCGAGGCGCTCCGGGTCGGGCGCCACGACCTGCGGGTCGTCGGCCGGCGCGTATCGCGACGCGAGGCGGGCGATGCGCGCGAGCGACGCCTCGACGCGCGCGGCCGACACCCTCCCGCTCGCCATCGCCGCACGGACCGCGTCGACGGCCCGCCGCTGCCGCTCGGCGTCGTGGCAGACCAGCAGGAGGTCGCACCCCGCCTCGACGGCCATCACCACCGCCTCCTCCCAGCCGAAACGGTCCGCGATGGCGGCCATCTCGAGGTCGTCGGTGGCGACGACGCCGTCGAAGCCGAGCCGGCGCCGCAGGATCCCCTCCACGATGGCGGGCGACAGGGTGGCAGGCCGGTCGGGGTCGAGCGCCGGGTACACGACGTGCGCGGTCAGGACCATCGGCACGCCGGCGGCGACGGCGGCGGCGAAGGGGGCGATCTCGACCGCCTCGAGCCGCGCGCGGTCGTGGGAGACGACGGGCAGGGCGTGGTGGCGGTCCTCCGCCGTGTCGCCGTGGCCCGGGAAGTGCTTCGCGCAGGCCGCCACGCCGCCCGCCTCGAGGCCGCGCGCGAACGCGAGCCCGAGCCGCACGACGGCCTCCGGGTCGCGGCCGAAGCTGCGCCGCGCGATCACCGGGTTGGCCGGGTTGGTGAGGACGTCCAGGACCGGCGCGAAGTCGACCG
>DASVDK010000181.1:0-13589 GCA_036381125.1 Thermodesulfobacteriota bacterium
CTCGCGATGGACCGTCTCGAACAGGCCGTGGACGTCGACCAGTAGCGCCCCGGCCGCCCGCGCCGTGTCGGCGATCGCGCGGTTGAAGACCGCCACCCGGTCGCGGATCGTGGCCGCCACTTCCGCCGGCAGCCCGGCCGCCCGCGGCGTGCGCGTCACGTCCGGGACGGTGGCCACGACGAGCGTCGCGCCCGTACCGGAGACGCGCCGCACGACGTCGCGGAAGGCCCGCTCGAAGCGGTCCGGCGGGGTGAGCCGGGACGGGTCGGCCGAGAGGGCGGCGAAGAGGGCGTCGTTGCTGCCGATCCAGACGAGGACCGTCGTGGGTGTGCTCGAGGCGACGGCCGCCGCCTGCGCGAGGGCGTCCTCCACCCGGGCGCCGGAGACGGCCGCGCACGCGAGGCGGCTGCCGGCCTGCGCCGCCAGCCGCGAGGCGTAGGAGGTCCGCCGCACCGGCTCGGACGGGTCGCCGCTGCCGACGCCGACGGCCAGCGAGTCGCCGACCACGGCGAGCCGGGAGAGGTCGATCGCCGCGGCGGCGGCGCGGCCGGGCGCGAGGCCGACCAGGAGCGCGAGGAGGAGGACGCCCCGGGTCACGGCGCGAGCGGGTCGTCGGCGGCCACGGCCGCCGCGTCCACCGGGGGCACGCGCGTCGCGAACCGGGCGTTGATCGCCTCGATGAAGGCGTTCGCGAGGACCGCCTGGCCGGTGCGCGTCGGATGCAGGCCGTCGAGCGAGAAGACGCCGCCCCCCTGGGCTGTGGTGAGCCGGGCGTCGCCGACCGGGACCCCCTCGTCGGCCGCCCGATCGAAGAGCGCGTGGACGTCCACGAGGACCGCGCCGACCTCGCCGGCCTCCCGCCGGATGACCGCGTTGAACCGCTCCACCGTGTCGCGCACCTCGGCCGCCTCGGCGGCGGTCAGCACCTGATCGGGCGGGACCGGACCGTCCGCAGCGCCGGCCAGCCGGGCCGTCGCGGCCGCCACCCCCTGGGGCGTGAGCCGGTCGCCGGCGGCGAGGCCGAGCGCGCCGCCGATCGCGTCGAGCGACTGCCCCACCCGCTCGGCGAAGGTCTCCGCCGGCGTCAGGTACGCGACGCGGGTCACGTCCGGAATCGTTGCCACCACGAGCGGGGCCCCGATTGCGGCGAGGCGGTCGATGACGGCCGTCATGTCGCGCGTGAACGGCTCGAGCGGCGTCGCACGCCCGGGATCCCCCGACGTGGCGGCGCCGAGGACGTCGTTGTTGCCGAGGAAGAGGAGGACCGCCGTCGGGCGGAGCGCCTCGGCCCACTCCACCTGGCTGCGAGCGAGCCCCTGCTCGAGGCCCGGCAGGCCGAGCACGAGGTCGAGGAGGGAGTCGAGGGGGCGGTCGGGTCGGGCGGCGAGCGCCGCCCGCACGTCGGCGCCCGGCACGGCGAGATTGCGCGCCTGCACGTCGGGGTTTGCCCGAAAGGGGCGGTCGGGGTCGAGGCGCCCGGGCTCGAGCAGCGGGAGCGGCAGGTCGGCGCCGGCCTGGGCCGCGACGCGGCTCGGGAAGGCGTCGCGCTGCGTCTCGGCCTCGATGACCCCGTTCCGGACGCCGGCGGCCACGGAGTCGCCCACGACGACGAGCCTCGAGAGGTCGATGGTCTCTGACCCGGGTGCGGCGTCCCCGTCGTCGCCGTCGCCGCAGCCGGCAAGGACGAGCAGGGAGACGAGGACGGCAAGGCGCCCTGGCATGGAGGAGTCCTCCGGTTGCGCCGCACCGGCCACCACCTTCCGTGCCGGGGCCCTGGCAGCGCGCTACGCTTGGCGATCGTGCGCCGGCTCGCGGTCGTCATCGCGCTGGTCCTCCTGGCGTGGCCCGCCGCGTCGCGGGCGAGCGCGGAGGCGCCCGATCCGGCCCTCGTCGCCCTCGGGCAGCAGCTCTTCTTCGACAGCCGTGTGTCGCGCACCGGCCGCGTCTCCTGCGCGAGCTGCCATCAGCCCGACCACGGCTTCAGCGACCCGCGCCGATTTTCGCCCGACGCCGACGGCCGGCCCTCGCCCCGCCACACGCCGACGATCGTCGGCCGCCGCTTCGGGCACTGGCAGGGCTGGTCCGGCCGGAACGGCTCCATCGAGGAGCAGGTCCTCACCGAGCCGAACTTCGGCGATGCGGCGAGGCTCGCGCGTCTCGGCAACCTCCCCGGCTACCGCCGCCAGTTCGAGGCGCTGCTCGGCGGGCCGCCGACGCCCGGGCGGGTGGCCGTCGCGATCGCGGCCTACGTGAGGGCCGTGGTGTCGACCGACGCACCGTACGATCGCTTCGTGGCCGGCGACGCGGGCGCGCTCACGCCGGCGGCGCGGCGAGGGCTCTCGCTCTTCACCGGCCGAGCCCTCTGCGTCGTCTGCCACAAGGGCGATCAGTTCACGGACGAGGGGTTCCACAACCTCGGCGTCGGCACGGACGGGCCGTCGCCCGACCCCGGTCGCGCGGAGGTCTACGGCAACCCCGAGGACTGGGGCGCGTTCAAGACGCCGACCCTCCGCGACGTGGCCAGGCGCGGGCCCTACATGCACGACGGCAGCCTGCCGACGCTCGAGGCGGTCGTCGCCTTCTACGACCGCGGCGGCATCGCGAACCGCCGGCTCTCGACGCAGCTCCGTCCGCTGCACCTGACGCCCGAGGAGCAGCGCGACCTCGTGGCCTTCCTCGAGGCGCTCACCGGCCGCATCGACCCGGCGCTCGGCCGGATGCCGGAGCTGCCCGACTAGCGTGGATCACCGTGGCACGAGGCACGGGGGATGGGCCGGCTGCGGCCCGCGGAGAACGAGTGGGGTCAGCCCCCAACGTTTGCCCGTCTGGAAAATGGCAAGGCCTGACCCCACGGAAAATGGAAAGACCTGACCCCCTGGAAAACGAGTGGGGTCAGACCCCACGGAAAATGGAAAGACCTGACCCCCTGGAAAATGGAAAGGCCTGACCCTACGGATGCGGCCTGGCGGCCCGAATCTGGCAGGGTACGATGCGGCCATGAGCGAGCTCTTCGCCGCGCGGACGCAGATGGCGCTGTCGCTCGGGTTCCACATCGTCTTTGCCGCCGTCGGCATGGCGCTGCCGATCATGATGCTCGCGGCCGAGGGGCGGTGGCTCAGGACGGGCGACGGCGACGCGCTGCGGCTCGCGAAGACCTGGGCCAGGGTCACGGCGGTCCTCTTCGCCGTCGGCGCCGTCTCGGGGACCGCGCTGTCGTTCGAGCTGGGCCTCCTCTGGCCGACGTTCATGGAGTTCGCGGGGCCGCTCTTCGGCCTCGCGTTCACCATGGAGGGCTTCGCCTTCTTCATCGAGGCGATCTTCCTCGGCCTCTACCTCTACGGCTGGAATCGTCTCTCGCCGCGGGCCCACTGGCTCTGCGGCATCCCGGTGGCGGTGAGCGGCGCGGCCTCCGGCATCCTCGTGCTGTCGGCCAACTCGTGGATGCAGACGCCGGCGGGCTTCGACCTCACGCCCGAGGGGCGCGTGGTGAACGTCGACCCGATCGCGGCATTCTTCAACCCGGCCTACGGGCTCATGGCGCTCCACTCGACGCTGTCGGTCTACCAGGCCGTCGGCTTCGCCGCGGCCGGCGTCTACGCGTACGCGCTCCTGCGGGGCCGGCGCCCGGAGCGCGCCGCGTACAACCGGCGCGCGCTCGCCATCGCCATGGCGCTCGGCGGCGTGACGGCGATCCTGCAGCCCATTGCCGGCGACCGGCTGGCCAAGCAGACGACGCGCCACCAGCCGGCCAAGCTCGCGGCCATGGAGGCGCAGTTCGAGACGGAGCGCGGCGCGCCGCTGCGCATCGGCGGCTGGCCCGACGAGGAGGGTCAGCGGATCGACTACGCCATCGAGATCCCGGGGCTGCTCTCGTACCTGGCGACCGGCGACTTCGACGGCGAGGTGAAGGGCCTCGCCGACTTCCCGCGCGACGAGTGGCCTCCGGTCCGCGTGGTCCACGTCGCCTTCCAGGTGATGGTCGGCTGCGGGGTGCTCATGGCGGCGCTGGCCGTCTGGTTCGGCGTCGCCTGGTGGCGCGACCGCCGGGCCGGCCGTGATCCGACGGCTCGCCGCGGACTCCTCCGGGCGCTCGTCCTCGCGGCCCCGCTCGGCTTCGTGGCGATCGAGGCGGGGTGGACCGTCACCGAGGTGGGCCGGCAGCCCTGGATCGCCTACGGCGTCATGCGCACCGCCGAGGGGGTCACCCCGGCCACGGGCGTCCCCGTGACGCTCGCGCTCTTCACGCTGCTCTACCTCGGCCTCACCGTCACGCTGATCGTCCTCTTGCGGCGCCTCTCGCGCGGCGAGGGGGACAGGGCGCGCGCAGCCGACGGCCCCGCGTCCGCCCATGCCGGAGGCTCGCATGCCGGCGTATGAGGTGGTCGCCCTCGTCACGCTCCTCGGGGTCCTCGCCTACGCCCTCCTCGGCGGTGCGGACTTCGGCGGCGGCGTCTGGGACCTCTTCGCCAGCGGTCCGCGCAAGGAGGCTCAGCGCCGGGCGATCGCCGTGGCCATGGGGCCGGTGTGGGAGGCGAACCACGTCTGGCTGATCTTCGTCATCGTCGTCCTCTTCACCGCCTTCCCGGTGGCCTTCCGGGCGATGAACGTGGCGCTCTTCTGGCCGTTCCACCTGGTGCTCGTCGGCATCGTGCTGCGGGGGGCGGCCTTCGCCTTCCGCGCGCACGGGCACGAGGCGGCCGGCGTGCCGCTCGACTGGGGCCGGGTCTTCGGCGCGGCCAGCGTGATCACGCCGGTCCTGCTCGGCGCCAGCCTCGGCGCCCTGTCGAGCGGGCAGGTGCGGGTGACCGACGGCGTCGTGGCGCAGGGCGGCGAGACGGCGTGGCTCGGGCCCTTCCCGCTCGCCGTGGGGGTCCTGGCGCTCGCGGTCTGCGCCTACCTGGCGGCGGTGTACATCACGCTCGAGACGGAGGGGCCGCTGCGCGAGGACTTCCGCCGCAAGGGGCTCTGGGCCTGGCTCGTCGGCGGGGTCGTCTCGCTCGGCACGCTGCTCCTCACCAGGACCGAGGCGCCGCGGCTCTGGGGCGCGCTCACGACGCCGCCGGCCGGCCTCGTCGTGGTCGCCGGCGTCCTCCTCGCGCCCGCGTCGGCGGTCGCCCTGTGGTATCGCCGCTTCGCGTGGGCCCGCGTGCTCGCAGCGGGGCAGGTGGTCCTCCTGCTCGCCGGCTGGGCCATGGCCCAGTGGCCGTTCCTGATCTACCCGGACCTCACCGTGGCCGACTCGGCGGCCCCGCCCGCCACCCTTCGCGCCGTCCTCTGGGTCGTGCCGATCGGCATGCTCCTCCTGATTCCCTCCCTCTGGTACCTCTTCGCCGTGTTCAAGGGCGAGAACCCGTCGGCCGCTCGTGACGCGGCGCGAGACCACGAGCGCTCTGCCGGCCGCTAGGCGCTTGCCCATCGGGGCAGGTACCGAATGCCCTGATCCCGCCATCGGTTCCTCGTCGTGCCGGCGCACGTCGCCGGTTCGCCATGGACGGTCGGAGCGGGGCGAGACGATCGACGAGGGCCCCTTCGTCGTGAATCTCGAGGAGGGGGTCCCGGAGCGCCTGGTGCCGGGCTCCTCTCCGCCTCACGGAGGAGTCGGCCGGTGGTCACCTGTCGATCTGGCGCAACGCCGGAGGCCCTGACCGGGTTCCATGGTCCGAACCCGGCTGCGTCGGTCGGGAGCCCGGGGACGGGGACGGGACGCGTGGCCGTCAGGTGCGGGGCAGTGCGAGCCGAGCCGAAGTAGAGGAGAACCATGCAGCGGGCGGCCGGGCCGGCGGCGCCCGGTGGGCAGGTGCCGCCGGCTCGGGACGGCCTAGGATGCGACGCTCGCGCGACGACGCTCGAGCGACGGCATCGTCTCGGGACGGCGAGCCGCCTGCACGATCCAGTCGATCACCACCCCGATGAGCGCGGCCACGATCGCCGTGGCCGGGTGCACGCCGCTGAAGGCCGGGCCGACCGGTGCATAGGCCTCCCCGATCACCATCAGGACGAACGGGTACGCCGCGATGCGCCACGGGGCCTCCGGGAGGGTGGCGGGCAGGAGGTCGTACCAGAAGACGCCGAGCCCGTACGCGAGCGCGACCATGAGTAGCCAGGTTCCGAAGTCCATACGAGTTCTCCTTTCGATGGGGCGGCGGGCGGCGAGGGCCCCTGGGCGGGCGGCGAGGCCGGAACCGTGGCAGGGGCGACCCGGAATCCGCGCCCCAACCTTTATCGTGGCGCGCCGCGAGTTCCCTGGCAACGGGCGGGCCGCCGGCAGGCATGGATGTCCGGGCCGCGTCGGCGACGCGAGCGCGCTCCACGCGATCGGGCGCTAGGATGGAGGCGTGACCGGCTTCCACGGCAAGCGGGCCCTCGTCACGGGCGGCACCAGCGGCATCGGCGCGGCGGTGGCCGAGGCGCTGGCGGACGCCGGGTGTCGCGTGACGGCCACCGGCCTCACCGAGGCGGAAGTGGCCGACGCGACGGCGCGCTTCGCGCGCGCCGACCGACCGATCGAGGTGGTCCCGCTCGACGTGTCCCGGACCGACGCGGTGCAGCGGCTCGTCGGCGGCCTCGACCGCCTCGACGTCCTCGTCAACTGCGCCGGCACGATCCGCCGCCTCGAGGAGTACGACCTGGCGGTCTTCGAGCGGGTCGTGGCCGTGAACCTCACCGGCACCATGGCGGCCTGCACCGCGGCCCGCCCGCTGCTCGCCCGTCGGGGCGGCGCGATCGTCAACACCGCCTCCATGTTCACCTTCTTCGGCGGGCCGCTCGTCCCGGCCTACACCGCCAGCAAGGGCGGCGTTGGCCAGCTCACGAAGGCGCTCGCGGTCGCCTGGGCGCCGGAGGGGATCCGGGTGAACGCCGTGGCGCCGGGCTGGATCGAGACGCCGCTCACCGCGCCGGTCCGCGAAGACCCGCAGCGCAACGCCGCCATCGTGAACCGCACGCCGATGAAGCGGTGGGGGAGGCCGGAGGAGGTGGCGGCCGCCGTCCTCTTCCTCTGCTCCCCCCAGGCCGCCTTCGTGACCGGCATCGTGATGCCGGTCGACGGCGGCTTCTCCGCGATGTAGTTCGGAGGACCCCATGGCCATCGCGATGCCCCGCCCGTACCAGCTCCCGCAGCCGCCCGACATGCGGCCCGACTTCGTGCAGAAGGCGATCCCCGACGACGAGCGCGTCTGGGTCCCGCTCGAGGACCAGGTCTGGTTCCGCCCGCTCCACCTCAACATCACCCAGGGCTTCTGGTGCAACCTGCTGCGCGTGCGCCGGGCCGGCGTGCTCTCCCGCCATCGCCACCCGGCCCCGGTCTACGGCTACGTGATCAAGGGCTCGTGGCGCTACCTCGAGCACCCGTGGACCGCGGAGGCGGGCAGCTTCGTCTACGAGCCGCCCGGCGAGACGCACACGCTCGTCGTCGATCCCGACGTCCCCGAGATGATCACTTTCTTCCAGGTGAACGGCGCCATGATCTACGTGGACGAGTACGGCAAGGCGGTCGGCTACGACGACGTCCACACGCGGGTCGACCTCTGCCGCCGCCACTACGAGAAGGTCGGCCTCGGCGCCGGCTTCGTGAACCAGTTCATGAGGTGACGATGCAGTACACGACCCTCGGCAGGACCGCGCTCAAGGTGAGCCGGCTCTGTCTCGGCACGATGAACTTCGGGCCGCTGACGAGCGAGCCCGACAGCTACCGCATCATGGACGCGGCCCTCGACATGGGCATCAACTTCTTCGACACGGCCAACGTCTACGGCTGGAAGAAGGGCGAGGGCTGGACCGAGCAGATCCTCGGCCGTTGGTTCGCCCAGGGCGGCGGCCGGCGCGAGCGGGTCGTCCTGGCCACCAAGGTCTACGGCTCCATGGGCGACTGGCCGAACCAGCAGGGGCTCTCGGCGCTCGGCATCCGTCGGGCGTGCGAGGGGAGCCTCAAGCGGATGCAGACCGACTACATCGACCTCTACCAGATGCACCACGTCGACCGGTCGGCGCCGTGGGACGAGATCTGGCAGGCGATGGAGCAGCTCGTCCGCGAGGGGAAGGTGCTCTACGTGGGCAGCAGCAACTTCGCCGGGTGGCACATCGCCACGGCGAACCAGACGGCGGCCCGCCGGAGCTTCCTCGGCCTCGTGTCCGAGCAGAGCCTCTACAACCTGCGTGACCGGACGGTCGAGCTGGAGGTGATCCCGGCCTGCCGCCACTACGGTCTCGGGCTCATCCCGTGGAGCCCCCTCTCGGGCGGGCTCCTCGGCGGCGCGCTCGAGAAGGCGCGCGAGGGGCGGCGCGCGGAGGCCCGCGTGCAGGAGAAGATCGAGCGGCACCGCCAGCAGCTCGAGCGCTACGAGGCGCTCTGCCGGGAGATCGGCGAGGCGCCGGCCAACGTCGCCAACGCCTGGCTGCTCGCGAACCCGGTGGTGACCGCGCCCATCATCGGCCCCCGCACCCTCGCCCAGCTCACCGAGAGCGGACGGGCCGTGGAGATCCGACTCGACGAGGCGACGCTCAAACGGCTCGACGAGATCTGGCCCGGGCCGGGGGGCGAGGCGCCCGAGGCGTACGCCTGGTAGCGCCGGGAGGCCGGGTGCGCTAACGAGGGGGCGCGATCCCGACCGCCGCCCACGCGCGGTGCGGGATGTCCAGCGGCTCGTCCGGGAACTCGGCCGCGAGGAGCGCGGCCAGCTCCGCGTCGAACCGGGCGACCGCGTCGGGCGGCAGGCTCGCCCCCACGCCGGCGCTCGCCCGCACGCGGCCTCGCCACGCGTCGTGGCCGTAGCGGACCGTCACGTCGAACGAGAAGGTCTCGATCCCCTCGAAGCCGGACGTCGCCATGTCGGTCAGCCACTCGGGGTGGAGGCCGGCGGTTCCGCCGAGCCGCCAGCCCGGGTTGTGCCCCGAGATCAGGCGGGCAGTCGCCTCCATGACGCTGCCGGGCAGCGGGAGGCTGTCGAAGTGCGCGATGACGAGCCGGCCGGCCGGCCGCAGCACGCGGCGCGCCTCGCGCGCGGCGCGCGGCCGGTCGAACCAGTGCCAGCACTGCCCGGCCGTGACCGCGTCGAAGGCCGCCTCGGGCAGGCCGGTGTCCTCCGCCAGTCCCTCGACGTACCTGACCCGGACGTCCCCGGCCTCGCCGTCGAGGCGCCTGGCTTCGGCGAGCAGCGCGGCCGACCGGTCGAGGCCGGTGACGCGGCAGCCACGGCGGGCCAGTCCGCGGGCCAGGGTGCCGGTCCCCGTCCCGAGGTCGAGGACCCGATCGCCGGGCGTCACGTGACCGGCCGCGAGGAGCCGGTGGAAGAACGCGTCGGGGAAGCCGGCGCGGTGCCTCGCGTAGCCGCCGGCAACCCGGCCGAAGTCGACGGCCGTCACCCGCGGTCCACCCGCTCGAGGAAGCGCGGCGAGAAGGCGCCGCGGAGCCCGGGGTCGTCCTCGAGCCGCACCCTGACCTTCGCGCCCTCGGTATATCCGGTCACGATGTAGACGCGCGGCGGGCCGACGAGGTGTCGGACGCGGGCGCCGACCTCGAGCCGCCTCGCCTCGATGAGGGCCCGGTTGCGCGCCGGGTCGTCGCGGACGCTCACGGCCTGCGCCGCTCGCCCGGCTGCCGACCGCCGCCGAGGCGTCCGTCGATCCCCCGCGCCACCATGGCAAGCGCATGCACGAGCATGTCGACATTGTCGGCTATCGGCGTTACCCGCGCAAGCGCCGGGAGCCTTTCTATCGCGCGTCGTCGAGCGCGAAATCGCGCGACTCGAATTGACAGCCTTTGTGTGCGCCGGTAGATTGACCGCGTACGATGCGGTCGTTCGAGTGGTCGTCTGTGCAAAGAACCGGGTGAGATGAATCGAGGGACGTCGATCATGGCGAAAAAGATCGGGCTCGAGCAGCTGGTGGAGATGATGGCGGACCAGATCCGGGACGGCGTCACGGCCAACGTCCGGGGCCTCCTCGACGACCAGCTCCGGCGCATCGAGGCGTTGGTGAAGAGCGGGCGGCTCGCCGGCAACGGCGGCGTTCGCCGGCGCGGGAGGCCGCGCAAGGCCGCGCAGCGCGCGTCCGGTACGAACGCGGCGATCGAGAAGCGGCGCAAGAGGGCGCTCGAGATCGTCCTCGCCTCCTCGGACGGCATCACGAGCGTCGACGTGGCGAAGCGGATGCGCGTGGACGCCCGCGGGGTGGGCAAGCTCCTCGCCGGCCTGGCCCGCGACAAGGCCGTCAAGAAGGACGGGCGCCTCTACTTCCCGGCGTGATGCCGGTCGCACGGGGGCTCGGCGAATGTCGGCTCGGCGCATCGAGGTCGTCGTCGGCGACCTGACGGAACAGGCGGTCGACGCCATCGTCAACGCGGCCAACACCGAGCTGGAGCTCGGCGCCGGCGTCGCCGGCGCCATCCGCAAGAAGGGCGGTCCGACCATCCAGGCGGCGTGCCGGCGCATCGGGCCCATCCCCCTCGGCGAGGCCGCCGTCACCGAGGCGGGGCGCCTGCCGGTCCGCCACGTCATCCACGCGGCCAGCATGGGGCCGTCGATGCCGACCACCGAGGCGTCGCTGCGCGACGCGGTCCGCAACAGCCTGCTGCGCTGCGTCGAGTACGGCATCCGCACGGTGGCCTTTCCCGCGATCGGCACCGGCGTCGCCGGCTTCCCGATGGCGCGCTGCGCCGAGATCATGGTCGACACCGTGCAGGCCCACCTGGCCCGCAACGCCCTCCCCGAGCAGGTCCGCTTCGTGCTCCTCGACGAGGCGGCGGCCGCGCACTTCCGGGCGCAGCTCGGCTGACCATGCTCGGCGTTGGTTGACAGCCCCCTCCGCGGGCCGCTACACTCGCAGGTCCTGACCCTTACGCGCCTGTAGCTCAGCCCGGATAGAGCGCCGGCCTCCGAAGCCGTAGGTCGCGTGTTCAAATCACGCCAGGCGCACCATTCCCCTTGAGGACAGTCCGTCCCCGCTCCGTCCCGCCCCCCGAGCCCGCTCGGGGGCCGGGGCGTGGCACGCCCGTTGCTTTGCGCTTGGCCGTAAGCCGGGCGAAGGGAGGGCGCCATGCGCGCGGTACGGGTGGGACTGGCACTGGGCAGCGGGGCGGCGCGTGGCCTCGCGCACATCGGCGTCCTCGAGGCGCTGGTCGAGGCGGGCATCGCGCCCGCGGCGGTCGCCGGAACGAGCATGGGCTCGCTCGTCGCCGCCCTCTACGCCAGGTGGCTCGACCCCGGCCGCGTCCGCGAGCACCTGCTCGGCGCCTTCCGGAACCCGGCCTTCACCCGGATCCTCGGCAGCTACTGGGAAGGGGTGCGGGCGGCGCGACGCTCGGCCGGCATGCGGCAGCGGCTCGGCGAGCTCAAGCGGGCGTTGCTCCGGGCCACGGTCGTCGCGCGCCCGTCCATGGTCTCGCGGGCCCAGTACGCCGGCCTGATGCAGCTCCTCGTCGGCGCGGACGAGCCGCTCGAGACGACCCGCATCCCCTGCGTGGCCGTCGCCGCGGGCCTCCGGAGCTGGCGCGAGCGGATCCTCGTGGGCGGCTCCACGCAACGCGCGGTGGCCGCGTCGTGCTCGGTCCCGGGCATCTTCCCGCCCATCCCCGACGGCGACGACGAGCTGGTCGACGGCGGCATCCTCCTGCCCGTGCCGGTCACCCCCGTGCGCGCGCTCGGCGCCGAGTTCGTGATCGCGGTGGACGTCGGCACGGAGGAGCTGACCGAGACGGCCGCGATCCCCACCGGGCTCGACATCGTGCTGCGCAGCGCGTCGATCTCGCGCGACGCGCTCGCCCGGATCGAGCTGGCCCGCGCGAACCTGGTCATCGCGCCCGATGTGACGCACCTCGACTGGTTCGACTTCCACCGGGCGGAGGAGGCCATCGCGCGCGGGGCCGAGGCGACGCGCCGCGCCATCGAGCCGTGGCTCGGCCGGCTGCGCGCCCGAGGGGGCGCCCCCATCGATGGCCCGCCGGGCGGTCGCCAGGCGGCCGCGGGCTAGGGTCCTCGGGGCCGCTGGCCCCGAGGCGGTACGGCGGTTGCTGGAAAAGCCAGGAGGGAGGACCGGAAGGAGGTCCGTGATGGGCTACATCATTGCCTGGCTGCTCGGTGTCCCGGCCGTCGTGCTCGCGATCATCTGGCTCCTGAACAACGGGTAGTGCGCCGTGTCGGAGCGCCGCGACCGCGACCCGCCCGAGCCGGGCCCCGAGCCGGCATCCGGGGGGACCCGCGCGCCGGACGCGGGTGGAGAGGCAGCCGGCACGGCTGGAGGCCCGGGCGCCCGATCGAAGGAGGTCCGCCAGGATCCTCGCACGGGAAAAGGCGAGGACGAGCCGCCCGAGAGGGGTCGCCAGGACCCCTTGCGGCGCGGGCCTCCCGCCTGATTTTCCGACGCATCTCCGCCGTCTTCGGGTACACTTCGACCGAGGGCCCGGGAGGGGGTGCATGGCGCTCGATCCGGCGCGACTACGAGACGTGATGCGGCGCGTGCCTCAGCCCGTCGTCGTCGTGACGGTGCGGGCGGGGGACGAGGTGCGCGGCATGACCGCCGCGTCGTTCACGTCGGTCGCCTTCGCGCCGCCCCTCATCTCGATCGACGTGAAGACCGGCGCCCGTACCCACCGGCTGATCTCCGAGGCCGGCGCCTTCAGCGTCAACATCCTGGCCCACGATCAGGGCCACCTGGCCGAGCGTTTCGCGCGCCCCGACCTCGAAGGGGCCGAGCAGTTCGCGGAGGTGCCCCACATCGCCCCGGACGGGGCCGCGCCGCTCATCGAGGGGGCGGTCGGCTATCTCAGGTGCCGGGTCACGGCCGGCTACCCGGGCGGGGACCACACGATCTTCGTCGGCGAGGTCGAGTGCGCCGAGGTCGGGCGCGACGCCCCGCCCCTCATCTTCGTCGCGCGCGACTACCACACCACGGGCGGGCGGGTGCCGGGCCGTGGCCACGGCTAGCGGGCCCGCCGGCTCGCGGGCGTTCGTGGCGGCGGCGGTTGCCGTGCTGCCGGTGCTCATTGCCGGCGGTGTGGCGCTGGTCCTCGCCGCGCGCCGCGAGGCGGCGCGGGCGACCGCGGCGGCCGAGACCGCCGCGACCGTCGCCGCTGCCGCGGCCGACGTGCGCCTCGACCTCCTGCGCGCACGCCTCGACTCGCTTGCCGCCGACCCCGAGACGGCCCGTTCGGGTGACGCCGCGACGCTCGTGCGCGCTCTCGCCGAGGAGCCGGCCTTTGCCGCCATTCACCGGATCGGCGCGGACGGCACCCCGCTCGCGGCGGCGCCGCCGGTGAGCGCGCTCGACCGGTCCGCGCTTCGCCTCGAGGCGCCCATCGGCGAGGCGCCGGGCGAACGGCTCGTCGCCACCGTCTCGCCCGACGCGCTCGTCGCCCCGCTGGCCGAGCGGCTCGACGCGCCGGCCTTGCCGTCCGCGCTTCCGGTCGGCACGCGTGTGCGGCTCGTGCGGGAGGGGACGCCGGCGTCCGGGTCCGACTCTCCGGTCGCGGCCGAGGCGCCGCTCGGCCATGCCGGGTTCAGGGTCCGCGTCGAGCTTCCGGCGGCTGCCGGCCGGGCCGCGGCCTTCGGGCGGCTCGGCGCCGGCCTCCTCGGCCTCGCCGGCGCCGCCGCCGCCGG
>DASVDK010000182.1:0-5009 GCA_036381125.1 Thermodesulfobacteriota bacterium
GGATCTCGCCCGCGTTGCCGGCGAGGAGGTAGAGCAGCGTCTTCTTGATGTTGTCGAAGATCCGGCGCCCCTCCTCGATGGCGTTCACGATGGAGACGAAGTTGTCGTCCGTGACGACGATGTCGGCGGCCTGCTTGGTCACCTCGGTCCCGCTGCCCATCGCGATGCCGACCGACGCCTCGCGCACCGCCGGCGCGTCGTTCACGCCGTCGCCCGTCATGGCGACCACGAGGCCGGCGCGCCTGGCCGCGCGGACGATGCGCAGCTTGTGCTCGGGCAGGACGCGCGCGAAGACCGCCGCGCGGGCGATCGCGCGGTCGAGGCCGGCCTCGTCGAGCCGATCGAGGTCGGCGCCGGTGAGGACCTCGCCCCCCTCGTCGAGGATGCCGACCTCGCGCGCCACGGCGGCCGCCGTGGCCGGGTGGTCCCCCGTGATCATGACGACGCGGACGCCGGCCGCGCGGCAGCGGGCGACGGCGTCGGCCGCCTCGGGCCTCGGCGCGTCGGCCAGCCCGACGAGCCCGACGAGCGTGAGGTCGCGGTCGGCCTCCTCGGGCTGCCACGCGCCGCCCGGGAGGCGCCGCTCGGCCACCGCGAGGACGCGGAGCGCGTCGCGCGCGAACGCGTCGGCCGTGGCCGCCGCGTCGGCCGGCGCGCCGGGACAGCGCGGCAGGATCACCTCCGGCGCCCCCTTCACGTAGGCCGTGAGCCCCTGGCCGGTGCGCCGCCCGACCGCCATTCGCTTGCGGCTCGAGTCGAAGGGCACCTCGCCCACGCGCGGCTCCGCCGCCTCGATGTCGCGCCGGTCGATCCCCTCGGCGGCGGCGGCGACGAGGAGCGCCGTTTCCGTCGGGTCCCCCACGGCGACGCCGCCGTTCAGCTCGGCGTCGTTGCAGGCGGCCGCCGCGTGGAGGAGCCGGCGGGTGTCGCCGTCCGGCGTCCACGTGCGGCGCACCTGGAGCCGGCCGACCGTCAGCGTCCCCGTCTTGTCGGTCGCGACGAGCTCGGCCGAGCCGAGCGTCTCGACCGCCGGCAGGCGGCGCACGAGCGCCCGTCGGCGCGCCATCCGCTGGACGCCGACGGCGAGCGCGAGCGTGACGACCGCGGGGAGGCCTTCGGGGATCGCGGCCACGGCGAGGCTGAGCGCCGCGAGCACCATCTCGAGCAGCGGCACGCCGCGCAGCACCCCGAGGACGAAGACGACGGCGACGATCCCCCCGGCGAGGAGGACGAGGTACCGCGACACGGCGTCGAGGCGGCGCTGGAGCGGGGTCGTGTCCTGGCCCGCCGTCTCGATCATGCGGGCGATGCGCCCCATCTCGGTCGCCATCCCGGTGGCGGTCACCACCGCCCGCCCCTGGCCCCGCGTCACCGCCGTGCCGGCGAGGAGCCTGTCGCCGTCCCGCCGCCGCACCGGGAACGACTCGCCGGTGACGATCGCCTCGTTCACCTGCAGGTCGGCCGACTCGACCACCTCGGCGTCGGCCGCGACGATGTCGCCCGCCTCGACCACGAGGAGGTCGCCGCGGACGATCGTCTCCGAGGGGACCATGACCGAATGGCCGTCGCGGACGACGCGCGCCCTCGGGGCGGTCATCTTGCGCAGGGCGGCCAGCGCCGACTCGGCCCGCCGCTCCTGCGTGACCCCGACGCCGGCGTTCAGCAGGACGATGCCGACGATCGCGATCGCCTCGGGCCAGTCGCGCAGGGCGAACGAGACGGCAGCAGCCCCCAGGAGGACCCAGATGACGAGCCCCTCGAACTGGCGGGCGAACAGCGCGGCAAGCGAGGGGGGCGGCGCCTCCTCGAGCCGGTTCGGCCCCTCGGCGGCGAGACGCTCGGCGGCCTCGGCCGCGGAGAGCCCGGCAGGGGTCACCGGATCAGGACCGCACTCAGCGGGCGACGCGGCGCGCGCGGCAGCGGGGGCGCGTACCCGAGCCGCAACAGGAGCTGCGCGTGCCCCTCGACCTCGAGCCGCCTGGTCACGTCGGCCCGCAGGCCCGGCACCTCGCACGGGGCGTTGAGGTGGGCGAGCTGGACGTCGAGCGTCGTGGCGGTGAGGGCGAAGCGCTCGAACGTCCGGCCGGCCGCCACCCAGGCGCGCCGATCGTCCGCCGTCGTGGTCACGAGGGCGAGCGCCGCCGAGCTGCGGATGAGCCGCTCGTCCTTGACGGCCTGCCGCACGCCGGTGAGCACGAACCTGAGTCCCCACTCCCCGACCCACCGCGGCGCCTCGGGCACGTCGAGCGATCCGGCGGTCAGGCCGTCGCCCCGGACGGCCGCGTCGGCGGCGTTGAACCGGATCCAGGCGGCCAGCTCGTTGCGGAACGCCTCGTCGTCGAGCTGTCGGCTGTCGGCCTCCCGCACGAGGTCGACCACCGTCTCGAAGGCGGCCGGATCCGAGCGGACGTGGACGAGGACGCCCGGCTCGCAGGGCACCGCCGCGAGCCGGCCGAGGTCCGCCGGCGGGATCGGCCGGCCGTCGTAGTCGCGCCGGTTCGTCTGCCGCCGCGCGATGGCGTCGACGAGCGGCGAGGAGACGGGCGGCGCGGGGGTCAGGCGGACGCGCAGACAGCCGTCCGGCTCGCCGGGGGCGAAGAGGTCCACGGTCGGCTCGTACCCCGCGTGCCGGGCCGCGAGGACGAGGTTCTCGAGGGCGCAGCCGAGGCTGATGAACAGCTCCCGATCCTCCGGGTCGATGACCGGCAGCCGGCGGGAGCCGTCCGGGAGGATCCGGATGAGCGGCCCGTCTATGGCGAATCGCCACGGCTGGGTGTTGTGCGTCGAGGGCGCGAGCACCGCGTACCCGATCAGCGCCTTCATCACCTCGAGCGTGGGGTACCCGGCCGGACCGGTCAGTGCGCGCACGCAGGTCGTCTCCTCGTCGTCCGGTGCACCCGCACCGGGCCGCACCGATCTCCCGCAACAGCCGTGCCAGCGCGGGGAGCCAGGTACGACACGACCTTGGCGCGTGCGACCGGCTCGGAGGCGGGGCGCACGTGCCCCAGTGGGACAGGCCCGGCCCCGGTCAGGTCCCTGACGGAGCCCCCGGGGCGGCCAGGGCTTTGACCAGGCCCATGAGCAGGGTGACGACCATCGGCCCGACGAAGAGCCCGATGGCCCCGAAGGCGGCCACGCCGCCGATGACCGCGAAGAGGCCGAGCAGGAAGGGGATTCGCACCCCCCCGCCGCTCAGTATGGAGGAGCGGATGAGGTTGTCGCTGGTGCTCACCACGAGCCCGCCCCAGGCGAGCAGGACGATCCCGGCCGCCGGGCGCCCCTGCAGGACCAGCCAGAGGCTCGCCGGGACGTAGACGATGGCCGCCCCGATGGGGGTCAGGGCCAGTACGGTCGTGATGGCGCCGAGGAGGACCGGGGCGCCGAGGCCGACGGCCCAGTAGCCGACGAGCGCGAGCAGTCCCTGTGCCGGCGCCGTGAGGAGCATGCCGTAGAGCACGTTGCGCACGGTCTGGCCGAGCGGCGCGAGGAGCGCCCGCGTCCGCGGCCCGGCGAGCCGCTCGGCGAGGCGGATGAGGAGCGGGCCGAGGTCGGCGCCGTGCCGGTAGAAGACGATCAGCGTGGCGAAGACGACGACGACGGAGAAGAGGCTTCGCCCCACGTCGCCCGCGGCGGCCGCCAGGTTGGAGGCCACGGTCCCCGCCTGGGCCAGGAGGAGCCGGTCGATCGCCTGGGCGTCGGCGAGGAAGACCGAGAGCCGGCCCGCGAGGGCCGGTCCGACGTAGGGGAGCGTCTCGAGGCGCGCGAGGAACGACGCGAGGCCCCGCTCCTGGAGGCCGGCGAGCCACGACGGCACCGCGGCCAGCTCCCGGGCCAGGGCGAGCGAGAGGAGGAAGAGGGGCACGAGGACGAGCGCCGCCATGAGCGTCGTCGCGCACATGGCCGCGAGCAGCCGCCGGCCGCCGCACGCGCGCTCGATCCGCACGAAGACCGGCCAGGTGGCGTAGGCCAGGATGGCGGCCCAGGCGGCCGGCACGAGGAACGGCCGGAACACCGCATAGGCGGCGGCGAGGAGCAGCGCCAGGCCCGCGAGCTGGACCCAGCGCTGGACGTCTCGCGTCACGAGGCGCCGACCGGAGCGCCGGCGCGCCCCGACGCGGCGAGCCGCCAGAGGGCGACGACGATGGCGCCGAGCCCGACCACGACGGCGAGGAACAGGACCCACCCGCCGAGGACCGGCACGAGCCCGGCCACCGCCGCCAGCAGCACCGCGACCGCGTACCCGGCCACCTCGGTGAGCCGGGAGGGGTCGGGCCCGGACACGGCGCGGGCGACGAGGTCGCCGAGCCAGGCGATCCCCACCACCAGGCCGCCGAGGAGCGCGATCGGATAGAGGGCGAGGACCGCCAGCCCGAGCCAGACGCCGACGACCGTCAGCAGGAGCACCAGCGCCAGCATCGGCGCCACCACGAGCGCGACGAACCCCAGTCCGAGGCTCTTGCCCGGGTCGCTCGTCACCGTGCGGGCCGCCGCCAGCGTCCCGCGCGGCAGCGCCGCGAGCGCGACGACGCCGGTCACGAGGAGCGAGAGCCAGAAGACGAGCCACGAGAGGGAGCCGACGATGCCGAGCACCTCGCCGCCGGAGGCGCGCCACGCCTCGAGCCGCCCCATGGCCTCGACGCGCCAGTCGGCCGGGGGCATCGCCTCCACCGCGGCCAGCTCGGCCGCGGGGTCGATCCGGGGCTCGCTGCGCGTGGCGTGGAAGAGGGTGCCGCCGACGCGCGCGCCGGGGAGCACCTCGAGGACGTCGGCGACCACCTCGACGTTGCCGGGCGTCTCGCCCGAGAGCCGGACGTGCCCGCCGTAGATCTCGATGCCCCGCCCGTGCCGACCACCCACGTCGACCTCGCCGCCGGCGACCCGGCTGCGGCCGGCCACGCGCGTCTCGGGGGTCACCGTGACCCTGCCGCCCGCGGCGATCAGGTCGCCGCCGAGCCGGCCGCCGAGGCGCAGCTCCCCCCCGGCGGCGCGCACGTCGTCGCCGATCTCGC
>DASVDK010000183.1:0-3553 GCA_036381125.1 Thermodesulfobacteriota bacterium
TGCGTCAAGCATCAACAAACTCGACTGCGCGACCAACACGTGGTCGGCCGTCACGCCGACGGGCGAGACGCTCGCCGCTCGCGCCTTCCCCAAGTGCGCGTACGACCCGGACCGCGACCGGGTCATCATCCACGGCGGCGTGGGGGCCGGGTCGACGATCCTCACCGACACGCTGGAGTTCGACCCGGCGACCAACGCCCTGCGCACGCTCGTCGTGATCGGCGGCCCGCCGCCGGGCGATGATACGACCTTCGCCTTCGCCTACTCGCCCGATCACCGGCTCTTCCTCCGGTACACCTCTTCCGGGGGGACGCCAGACTTCTGGACGCTTGCGTTCCCCACGGGCGACGACCTCGTCGCGATCGGTCGCGGGAGTCTCGCCTACGCGGGCGGCGCGCTCGCGGTCAACGCGAGTTGGGCGGTCGGCCGCGGGCTCGTAAGTTACGCCGGTCGCGCCCTTCAGTTGATCGAGGCTGCGGCAATCGGCCGGGGGGCGCTCACATACACCGGGCGCAGCCTTGCGGTCAACGTGGCCGTCGCGCTCGGTCGCGGGGCCCTGACCTACGCGGGCCGCGCGGTGGATGTGCTCACGGCGGGCGCCGTGGCCATCGGCCGCGGGGCGCTCACGTACATCGGGCGCGCCGTCACGATCATCGAGAATCAGACAGTGACGATCGGGCGTGGGGCGATCAGCCACGTCGGTCGGACCGTGACGGTACTCGTGGGCGGGGTCGCGGCGGCCTTCGGGCGACTCCTGCCCTGGCTCCGGCGGCGGAGGCGGTAGGCCGTGAACTACGACTCGGTCGCCGACCTGAAGGCCGATGCCCTCTTCCGGGCCGGGGAGCCGACCGACGGCTCATCCGACTTCGAGAGCGTCGTCGTTACCTACCTCAACGCCATTCAGCAGGGCCTCCTCATCGGCGGGCCCTTCGGCACCCGGCCGGAGGCGGGGCTCCCGGCGCTGCCGATCGTGGACTGGTGGTGGGCGCGCAAGCTCGCGGTGCTCTCGACCGACGCCGCGATCACGACGGGGACGGTCACGCTCACCAAGCACTCGACCACGGTCACCTTCTCGGACGCGCCGACGGTGGATGTGACCGACTGGTTCCTCGTCGTGGGCACCCGCATCGTGGTGCCCCAGATCGTGGCGCACGTCGCCATGAGTGACACGGCGACCCTCGATGCCCCCTGGCCCGATGTCACGACGACCGAGACCTACGTCTTGGCCAACCTGCGCGTCCCGCTCCCCGCGGACTGGCTCCGGCCGGTCGGGGCGGGGCGGGTGACCGTGGCCGATCCGCCGGCGGTGTCGTGGCTGCGCATCGTCGACTGGTCGACGCTCGAGGCGATGGCCCCGCGGGCCTCGCTCGCCGAAGGCGTGCCGCGCGTGGCCGCGCTCATGGACGAGACGACGCTGGAGGTTCGGGCGTGGACCGAGAGTCCGGCGCGGCTGGAACTGCCCTACCTGGCGCTGCCGGCCGATCTCGCGACCGGGGGCACGCCGGTCCTCCCGCGGCATCACCGGCGGCTCCTCGCGGTCGGGGCGGCGCTCCTCATCCTCCTCGACAAGGCCGACGACAAGGCAACCGCGCTCGTCTCGGAATTCCGCGGCCTCCACGCCGCGCTCGTGCAGGAGCACACGCACCGGATTCGGCGCCTCTCGCCCGCGTTCGGCCAGATTCACCCGCGGCCGGGCGCACGGGCGTCGCGGCTCGTGACGGCCTCGGGGATCGTGCTCGACGAGGCGGCCTTCGGTCAGGGCCCCTTCGGCGACGGGGTCTTCGGGAGCTAGCGCGGTGCCGTACACGGGGCATACCATCACGATCCCCGCGGGCCTGGGCGGGCTCGTGTTCGACCGGAACCCGGATCAGGTGCCCATCACGCACCTGACCGAGGCGCGCAACGTCGTGATCGACCGCGGCGCATGGCGCAAGGCCCCCGGGGCCGCGACCTTCGGGAGCGCCATCACCGGCGCCCCCGCCATCCGGGCGATCCTCGACTGGCGGCCGACCTCGGCCGTGCAGAAGCTCCTCGTCTATGCCGGGGACGGGACGGTCTACAAGGACGACGGGGCGGGCGACCTCGATGCCGTGACGCTCGTCTCGGGCCTCTCGACGACGGCGCGGGGCCAGTGGGTGACCGCGGGCGCCGAGGCGGCGGGGAACGCGCGCAAGGCGGTGCTCTTCACGGGGGCCGACCAGCCGCAGGTGCTCGCGGGCGATGGGGCCACGATGGCCGCGGTGACCGAGCCCGCGGCCGATTGGGCGACGGACAAGCCGGTCGGGGGCGTGGTCCATCAGGGCCGGCTCGTCGCCTTCGCCGGCCACCGCATCTACCTCTCCTCGGCGACCGATCACGAGAAGTTCGTGACGGGCGGCCTCCAGTTCGCGATCTTCCCAGGCGTCGGCGAGCGCGTACAGGCGGCCGTGACCTTCCAGGGGCGGCTCTACCTCTGGAAGTACCCGCAGGGCATCTTCTGGCTCGACGACTCGGACGTGAATTCAGCCAACTGGGCGATCCGGCCGCTCTCGTTTGCGCTCGGCTGCGCGCCGTCGCCGAAGGCCGTGCTGCCGATGGCGAACGATGTCCTCTTCTGGTCGGCTGATGGGCGGCTCCATCTCCTCTCGGCCGTGCAGGAGACGGCGGGGGAGGGCGTCGGCACCTCGGACCTCTCGGGCGCGCTCGCGCTCCAGCAGTTTTTGGCCGAGACGGTCGCCTTAGGCGCGCTGTCGCAGATGGATGCCGTCTGGTACGGCGCGGAGCAGACGGCGTGCTTCGCGCTGCCGCGGTTCGGGACGAGCCTGAATACGGTGCTCCTCCTCCTCAACTTCGAGGGCCGGGCGCGGAACGAGGGGGTCAAGCCCACCTGGCTCGACTTCGCGCGGGTCGAAGCGCTGGCGCTCCGCAAGGAGGCCGATCAGGTCGAGCGACCCCTCTTCGGCGACCACCAGGGCGTGGTCCGCAAGCTCTTCCAGGCCGCGCGGTCGGTCGACGGCGTGGGCTACGTCGGGCAGTACGCGACGCCCGACACGGACTTCGGCTTTGCCGATGCCTCGCTCGGCCCGAAGCGGAAAAACTTCGACGCGCTCGAAGTGGTCTCGCTCTCGACGGGCGCGTGGACGGCGACGGTCGAGGTGTGGATCGACGGCCGCCGCACGCAGACGCTCCAGTTCGGGCAGGGGTCGGGGGGCGCGGTGCTCGGGTCCACGTTCGTGCTCGGCACGGCGGTGCTCGGCGCCGCGGGCGTCGCGCAGCGGCGCCGACGCCTCACGGGCAACGGCCGGCGGCTGCGCCTCGTGGGCGCGAATGCCGCCGCGGGCGAGGACTTCTGGATCGCGGGCCACCGCGTGAGCTTCCGCGTGGCCGGCGAAGAGGAGCGCGCGGACTAATGGCCTACCCGTACAGTCCAATAACCCGCGTCGACGGCGAGGTCATCACGGCGGCCAAGTACATGGCCGATCAGATCCAGCACGCGACCGAGAACCGGCCGACCTCGATCGATGACGCCTCGACGGATGTCACGGCCTTCCGGACGACCAAGGACCCGGGAGCC
>DASVDK010000184.1:0-6253 GCA_036381125.1 Thermodesulfobacteriota bacterium
GCCAGCGCCTGGACGCCGCCGAAGCGCGCGTCCACCCCCTCGACCGCGAGCAGGGGGGCGGTCATTGTCTCGGCTCCGCCGCGGCGGCGGGCGGCGCCGCGTTCGGCGCCGCCGCCGGCCCGGCCGGCCGGCGGCGGCCGAGCCAGGCCGCCGCCGTCGGCACGATCCCCTTGGGCATGAAGACCACCACGGCGAGCAGGATGACCGCGTAGACGACGAGCCGCCACTCCTGGGCCGCGCGCAGCCACTCCGGCAGAAGGGTGAAGAGGATCGCGCCGAGCACCGGCCCGGCGAGCGTTCCCTGACCGCCCGCCACGACCATGATCACCATGGTGACCGTGTACCCGAACGAGAAGACCTCGGGCGACATGAAGGCCTGGTGATGCGCGTAGATCCCGCCCGCCACGCCGGCCATCCCGGCGCTGAGCGCCGAGGCGACCACGAGGTGCCGGTAGACGTCGATGCCGATCGAGCGCGCGAGCGGCTCGTTCTCCCGCAGGGCGACGAGCGCCCGGCCCGTGCGGGAGCGGACGATCCGGTGGCAGGCGACGAGGCTCGCCGCCGCCAGCGCGAGCGCCGCGAACCAGGCGGACGTCTTGCTGCCGAACGGCGTGATCCCCGGCAGGCCGAGGGGGCCCTGCGTGACGTCCATCCAGTTGAGGGCGATCAGCCGGATCACCTCGGCGAACGAGACGGTCAGGATGACGAAGTACGCCCCCCGAACCTTGAAGGCGAGCCCGCCGATGACCAGGCCGGCCGCGGCCGCCAGGGCCCCCCCGGCGGCGAGCCCGGCCCAGATGGGCGCCCCGAGCTCGAGGTTCGCGAGGGCCGCGGCGTAGGCGCCGAGACCGAAGTAGGCCACGTGCCCGAGCGAGAGCTGCCCCGCGTACCCCAGGAGCAGGTTCAGCGAGAGGGCGAGGGCGGCGTAGAGGGCCGCCATGATGGCGAGGTGCAGCGCGTAGCCGCCCGGCGCGAGCCACGGCACCGCCAGCGCGAGGACGGCCGCCGCCGCGAGGAGGACCGGGCGCAGCGCGCTCATCCGATCCGCCCCGCGCGCCCGAAGAGCCCCTCGGGGCGCACCAGCAGGACGAGGATGATCATCAGGAAGCCGACCGCGTCCTTGTAGGCCGAGGAGACGTAGCCCGCGCCGAGGCTCTCCGCGACGCCGAGGGTGAGCCCCGCCGCCGTGGCGCCCGCCACGTTGCCGAGGCCGCCCATGATGACGACCGAGAAGGCCTTGAGCGACGCCAGGTCGCCCATGGACGGGTAGACGACGAAGACCGGGCCGAGCAGGGCGCCCGCGGCCGCCGAGAGCCCCGCCCCCAGGGCGAAGGTGATCGTGTAGACCCGGTCCACCGGGATCCCCATGAGCGCCGCCGTCCGGCGGTCCATGAAGGTGGCGCGCATGGCGCAGCCCCACCGGGTGTGCGCGAGCCCCAGGTGGACGAGGACGATCGTGGCGGCGGCCGAGAGGAACACGAAGACGTAGATCGGCTGCAGGAGGATCGGGCCGACCTCGATGGGGAAGGGCGAGAAGGGGTTCGGGATGCTCTGCGGGATCCCGCCCCAGATCGCCAGCTCGAGGTTCTGCATGAGGATCCAGAGCCCGATCATGACGAGCATCGTGGTCTCGATCGACTCGGCGCGCAAGGGCCGCAGGACCGTGCGCTCGACGAGGGCGCCGAGCACGACGCCGCCGACGACCGCGCCCGCGAGGCTCGGGTAGAAGGGGAGGCCCGCCTTCACCAGCAGCGCGTACGTGCCGAAGGCGCCGGCCGCGTAGAACTCCCCGTGGGCGAAGTTGACGACGTTCATGATCCCGAAGACCAGCGTGAGGCCGATCCCGAGGAGGGCGTAGGTGCCCCCGAGCATGAGGCCGTTCACGAGGTGCTGGAGGAGCGTCTCCACGTCCCGGTTACCTCGCCCCGCCGGCCTGGCCGGCCGGCACGATCAGGCAGTCGAGGGCACGCACGCCGCGGCCCTCCTCGAGCACGGCGGCCGGGTTGATCTCGACCTCCGCCACCCGGTCGCGGAAGTCGGCCACGAAGCGGGAGACGGCCGCGATCACCCGCGCGACGGCCGCCAGGTCGCCCCGCGGCCGGCCCCGGAAGCCGGAGAGGAGGCGGAGGGCCCGCGTCTCCGCGAGCATCTCGAGCGCCGTCGTCTCGCTCACCGGGGCGAGGCGGACGGCCGCGTCCCGGTAGAGTTCGACCAGGACGCCGCCGCCGCCCGCGACGACGACCGGCCCGAAGTCGGGCTCGACCCGGCCCCCGACGAGCAGCTCGGCCACCGGCCGCACCATCTCCTGCACGAGGAGCGCGGCCGGCGCCGCGCGGCTGCCGAGCATCGCGCGGGCCGCCTCGCGCACCTCGGCGTCCGACCGCAGCCCGACCTCCACGAGCCCGGCCTCGGTCTTGTGGAGGACCCCCTCGGCGATCCCCTTGAGCACCACCGGATAGCCGAGCGCGCGCGCCGCCGCGACGGCCTGGTCCGCCGTCGCGACGACGGCCTCCCGCGGCCCCTCGATCCCGTAGGCCTCGAGGATCCGCCTGGCCTCCGGCTCGGTCGGCGGCCGCGAGGGGGGAACGGCCGCCAGCCGGCTCGCGGCGGCGCCGGCGGCGGCGCCGTCGCGGACGCCGGCCTCCTCCCCCGATGGGGCCGCGGCCCATCGCGCCAGGCGAGCCACGGCGAAGAGCCCTTCCTGCGTGCCGCGCAGGCAGGGCGCCCCGGCGTCGCGCGCCGCGGCCTCGAAGGCCGGGTGCAGGTCGCCCGCCAGGTTCGAGACGACGACGAGCGGCTTGCCGGCGGCCGCCGCCCCGGCGGCCACGCCGGTGAGGACCGCGGCGTATCGCGAGGCCTGCTGGGGGCCGAGGCCTCGCGGCGCGTCCTGGAGGAGCACGAGGAGCCCCACGTCCGGCTGCGAGCCCAGGATCTCGGCGCACCGCCGCGCGACCGCGGGGTCGTAGAGGCCGGCCCAGGTGAGGTCGAGCGGGTTGCCGACGTTCGCGAACTCCGGGAGGATCGCCTCGAGGGCGGGCCGCGCCCCGTCGAGGGCGGGAAGCTCGAGGCTCGCGGCCTCGGCGACGTCGAGCGCGAGCGCGATCTCCCCGCCGGAGGGGCTCAGCATCGCCACGCCGGTCGCCGCCGGCGCCCGCGGGGAGGCCGCCGCCAGGACGGCGGTCTCGATCAGCTCGTCGAGCGAGGCCACGCGGATCACCCCGGCCGCCCTGAACGCCGCGTCGCAGACCTCGTCGCGCCCGGCCACCGCGCCCGTGTGCGCGGCCGCCGCCAGGCGTCCTCGCTCGGAGCGCCCGGTCTTGAGGACGATCACCGGCTTGCCGAGCGCGCGGGCCTTGCGCGCGGCGGCCACGAACCGATCGGGCCGGCGCAGTTGCTCGAGGAACGCGACGACGACGCGGACCTCCGGGTCTTCCGCGAGGACGTCGATGTAGTCGGCCGCCGTCGTGACCGCCTCGTTGCCCGACGTGACCAGGTAGGCGAGGCCGAGCCCGCGGTCGGCATTGAGGAGGGCGATGCCGGCCGAGCCGCTCTGCACCACGGCCGCGACCGGACCGGGGGCGATCCGCTCCGGCAGGGCGGTGCCCCAGAGGGCCGAGCGAGCGGCCGGGCCGATGAGGCCGAGGCAGTTCGGCCCGCAGACGGCAAGCCCGCTCGTCTCGGCGACCGCGACGAGGCGCGCCTGCGCCGCGGCCCCCTCGGGGCCCGCCTCCGCGAAGCCGCCGGTGAGGACGGCGGCGCCGCCCGCGCCCTTCGCCGCGGCCTGCTCGAGGACGGCAGGCACCGCCTCGCGCGGGACCGCCACGAACACCGCGTCGATCGGCCGGGGGATCGCCTCGACGGAGGGGAACGTCGGCCGATCGAACAGGCTCGTCCGCTTCGGGTTCACGAGGAAGACCTCGCCCTCGTACCCGACCTGCTCGAGCGCGCGGAACGCGTTGAAGCCGGGGCCCACGCGGTCGGACGCGCCGACGATGGCGATCGACTTCGGGGCGAGCAGGCGCGCGAGGCCGGTCGGGCCCGGCATCAGATGTCCTCGAAGCGCGGCTCGCGCTTCTCGAGGAATGCCGCGAGCCCCTCGCGCGAGTCGGGGTGCTCGAAGACCTGCCGGCAGAGTTCCTCCTCGTAGCGGACCATCTCGTCCCAGCCGTGCCGCAGGTTGTACGCGACCGCCTTGCGGGTGGCGAGGATGGCCTGGGGGGAGGCCTTCGCGATCCGCTCGGCGGCCGCTGCGGCCTCCTCCCGCAGGCGGGCCGCCGGCACGACGCGCGACACGAGGCCGAGGTCGCGGGCGGTCGCCGCGTCGAAGTTCTCGCCCAGGAGGAGGAGGTCGAGCGTCCGGTTGCGGCCGATGAGGCGGGGGAGCCTGAGGAGCCCCATGCCCCAGCTCGGGACGATCCCGAGGTAGGCGTCGCCGGCCCGGAAGACCGCGTTGTCGGCCGCGATCCGGTAGTCGCAGGTCCAGGCGAGCGCGGTACCGCCCCCGATGCAGTAGCCATGCACGGCGGCGACGATCGGCTTCGGGAAGCTCTCGATCCGATCCAGGGTCCGCCGCCCGTACTCGCGGAAGGCCCTGGCGACCGCGGCGTCCCTGAACTGCGCCTCCTCGCGGATGTCGGCGCCCGCGCAGAAGGCCCGATCGCCCGCGCCGGCGAGGACCACGCTCCGGATGCGCGGCTCGCGCTCGACGGCGTCGAGGGCGCGGTGGAGGGCGTCGAGCATCGGGGTCGACATCGGGTTCATGGGGGGGCGGTTCAGCGTGACGGTCGCGTACCGCTCCGCCAGGTCGATCGTGACGAGGTCGTCGGTCATTCCACTCCCTTTCCCGCAAGACGCCTGGATCACACGTTGCGCCGGTCGAGCCGTTCCGGCTCCGCCCAGAAGACGACGGAACGGTGGAGCGTCCGCACGGCGGCGTGCAGCGTCGTCCCCATCAGGGCGAGGACGATCAGCACGGCGAACATCCCGGCGATGTCGAGGTTGAAGTTGAACTGCAAGAGGAGCGTGCCGAGCCCGCGCTTGGCGCCGATGAACTCGCCCACGAGCGCGCCGGTGATGCTCAGCACGATGCCGACGTTGAGGCCGGCGAAGATGAACGGCAGCGCGTTCGGGAAGCGGACGATCCGGAAGATCTGCCACTCGGAGGCGACGAGCGACCGCATCAGCTCGAGCTTTCCCGGGTCGACCGTGGAGAAGCCGATCATGGAGTTGATCAGCACCGGGAAGAAGGCGATGATCGTGGCGATCGCGATCTTCGAGCCGATCCCGAAGCCGAGCCAGACGACGAGCAGCGGCGCCAGGGCCACCTTGGGGAGCGCCTGGAGCCCGACGAGGTAGGGGAGGAGCGCCCGCTCCACGAGGGCCGACCGGGTGATGAGGGCCGCGCAGACGACGCCCGCGACCGAGCCGAGGGCGAAGCCGGAGAGCGCCTCGGTCAGCGTGTAGAGGAGCGCGTCGAGGATGAGGCCCCGCCCGATCTGGGTCCAGAGCGCCCCGAAGACGAGCGAGGCCTTCGGGATCAGGAGCTGCGGCAGGCCGATGGCCGGCGGCAGCAGCTCCCAGACGAGGAGGAGCGCGAGCCCCACGACGACGGCCGGCCCGTACTGTCGCGCGATCATCCGAGCACCTCCGCCGGCCGTAGCGCATCGAAGTGGGCGCGGACCCTGGCCTCGACCTCGAGGAACGCCCCGTCGAGCCGCATGGCGGCCGTGCGCGGGCGCGGCAGCCGGACCGGGACGACGTCCGTGACGACGCCCGGCCTGGGGGACATGACGACCACCCGATCGGCGAGGAAGACCGCCTCTTCGATCGAGTGGGTGACCAGGAGCACGGTCTTCTCGCTCGCCTGCCAGATCCGCAGGAGCTCGAGGTTCATGTACTCCCGCGTCATCGCGTCGAGCGCGCCGAAGGGCTCGTCCATGAGCAGCGTCTCCGGGTCGTGCATGAGCGCCCTCGCGATGGCGACCCGCTGGCGCATCCCGCCGGACAGCTCCCCCGGGTACTTCTCGGCGAACCCCGCGAGGCCGACGAGCGCGAGGAGGTCGTCGGCCCGCCGGCGGGCCGCGTCCCGCGCGAGGCCGATCACCTCGGCCGGGACGAGGACGTTGTCCCGGATCGTGCGCCACGGGAGGAGCACCGGATCCTGGAACACCATGCCGATGTCCCGGCGGGGGCCGCCGACCGGCGCGCCGTGAATCGCGACCTCGCCGCCGGTCGGCGGCACGAGCCCGGCCAC